>JAGCGL010000062.1 GCA_017649605.1 Spirochaetia bacterium | reverse complement strand
TCATCAGCGAGTTTGAGCTGGAAGAGTCAAAGATAACTATGGATGCGCTGGTGGCAGAGGATCTGGATCTGGACAGCATAGATGCAGTGGATATCATTGTAAAGATGAAGAGGTTCCTCCCTGCCAAGATAAACCCCGATTCCTTCAGAAAAGTTCGTACTGTAGGGGATGTGGTTGATATTCTGTACGAGGCATCAAAGGCAAAGTAAGTGGCTTGGTCGCATAAGCGGATAAAGGCTGTGCTGTGCATCGGATTCCTGGTGTGCGGCGGTATAGTTGCCCTTATCACCCGCTCTGCCCGGATTCTGACCTTTTATCCGGCACTGGTGAACCTGTTCTTTCTTGTGCTGTTCGGGCACACCCTGTTTGCGGGGCCCAGCATGGTGTACCGGTTTGCCACCCTTAAGGACAAGAGCATTGCCATAAGCCCTTATCGAAGAAAGATTGCAGCATACTGCCGGAACGTGACTCTGGTATGGTGCTGTTTTTTTATTGTAAACGGAACTGTTGCCCTTCTGTCGGTCTTCGGAGAATCCTACCGGTTCTGGGCGCTTTATAACGGCTGCATAGCCTACATTCTGATGGGGCTGCTGTTCATAGGAGAGTATATTGTGCGAAAGGTTGTTCAGAAGAACATGAGAGGGGAGCTTATCCCCCTGACTCAGGTGAAGCTTGATTCCAGAGCTATGGATTCCATAGTCTGCTACCAGGGAAGATATACAGACGGCATCTTCAAGACCTGGGAGGATTTTGCCCGGGACTGCACCAAGATGCGGCATTTCCTCATGTCCCAGGATGTGGAGAAATGGATCCTTAACTGCGAGGACTGCTACTATTTCTATGTCACCTTCGCCTCCCTCCTGCAGTGCCAGAAAGAGATTCTCCTTACCGCCAACATCACTCCGGAGTTCATAAAGGAGATCAGGCTTCCAGGCATCGGCTTCCTTACCGACCAGAATGCACCTGACTCCACCGACATAGCCGGGATACTAGAACGGAGTTCAGACTCTATAGAGGATTTCCCTCCGATTGACCCCTCTACGACTAAGATTCACATGTATACTTCAGGCAGCACCGGACACCCGAAAGCTGTTCTCCAGAGGATGAAGGAGTTCGAGATGGACAACGCCTTCATCATGTCCAAGTGGGGCGATGAGTTCTGGAAACGGAAGGTTTGCTCCTGTGTGAACCAGCACCATATCTACGGCCTCCTCTTCTCGGTTATGCTCCCATTTGCGGCCGGCATCCCGTTCCGCCGGAACCGTATTACTGTTCCTGCAGAGTTCAAGAGCCTTACCGACGATTCCTATATGATTATCGCTGTACCAGCTTTCCTTAAGCGGACAGTGGAGGACGAGACAGAATCCTTCGGCCTCAAGAGCCCAGTCATCTTCACTTCCGGCGGCGTGCTTACCCCCGATGTGGCGAAGAAGACAGACGAGATTATGGGATTCTGGCCTATCGAGGTGTACGGCAGCACCGAGACTTCGGGCATAGCATACCGGCAGTCCAAGAACGGCCTTGAATGGACCCCTTTTGACAACGCCGAGATAACACAGAACGCCGATGGCTGCCTTATCATCCGCTCGCCATATATCAGCGACCCGGCCGGTTTTGAGACTGCCGACCTGGTTGAGATTTTTCCCGACGGCCGCTTCCTTCTTAAGGGGCGCTCCGATTCTATCGTGAAGATCGAGGAGAAACGTATCTCTGTGACAGAGGTTGAGAACCGCCTGAACCAGAACCCTTATGTCAAAGACAGCTGCGTGATAGCAATGGCAGACAGGCGGCAGTATCTGGCTGCAGTTGTAGTCCTTTCTCCGGAGGGAGAGAAATTCTTTGCCGGCAAGGAGAAGTTTGATATAAACCAGTACTTCAGAAACTATCTGGCAGGCTTCTTCGAGGCTGTGGTGCTGCCCAGGAAGTGGCGGTATATGGATGCCATCCCTCAGAATGCCATGGGAAAGCGCAAAAAGGATGATATCAAGGCACTCTTTGAGAAAAAGATAGAGGATATCCACGGCATCTCCTTTGCTATAAAAGAGCAGGAGGATAAAAAGGTTGCTGTCTCCTTTGCGGCCCCAGAGAGCTGCGATTTCTACGACGGCCATTTCCCGGAGCGGAAGTTCCTCCCTGCAGTGGCTCAGTTCCACATTGCAGTGAAAGTTGCAGAGCAGTACTTCAAGAGAGAGATTCCTCTGGTGGAAACCAAGCGTATAAAGTTCTCGCATCCTGTGCTGCCGGAGACCCCTGTGATCCTGACCATAACCTGCGACGGCAACAAGTTCCAGTTCACCTACTGCGACGAATCTGGAAAAGAGTATTCAAGAGGCACCTTCTTCTCCAAGGAGCAGCAGTGAGCGATATCAAGCATGGGGCTGTGATCCCGGTCTACAACCACGGCAGCACCGCAGAGCCCATAGTAGATTTCCTTGTGGCTCATCACATTCCTGTGATTTTAGTGGATGACGGCAGCTACCTGAAGACCAAGGCTGCCCTTGCCAAGATAGAGAAAAAATATCCTCAGGATGTGACTCTGCTGACCCTGCCAGAGAACCAGGGAAAAGGGGCTGCGGTGCTGACCGGCATAGAGATGGCGGCAAACCTCGGCCTTACCCATGTGCTCCAGATTGATGCGGACGGACAGCACGACATAAACCGGGTGGAGCTCTTCTTTGAGCTTTCTAAGGAGCACCCTGAAGCCCTTATCTGCGGCTATCCGGAATATGACGAGACTGTGCCAAAAAACCGCCTTACAGGGCGCAAGATCACCAATACCATGATTGCAATCGAGACTTTAGGCAGCGGCATACGCGATGGAATGTGCGGCTTCAGGGTCTATCCTGTGGATGCAACCCTTAAGGTCAGAAAACAGCTTTCATTCCCCCGCATGGGCTTTGATATTGATATTCTGGTCAAGCTCTACTGGTCTGGTGTTCCTGTCGTCTCAAGCCCTGTCGGGGTGACCTATCCTGATGGCGGTGTCTCCAACTTCCGCATGGTGCACGACAACATAGAGATAAGCCTGGTTCACACCCTCCTTTTCTTCGGAATGCTTATACGGCTTCCAAAGCTGCTTGCCAGAAGGAAGCGCAATGGCTGACAAAGAGCACTGGTCGCACCAGAAGGAGAAAGGGAAAGGATGGATGAGGGCTATAACCCTGTTTTCCATCAGAGTACTGCCCGGAATCTTTATCCGGATATTAGCCATACCTGTTGGCTTTTTCTTCTGGCTTATCTCTGGGCCGGAACGCAAGGCTATCAAAACATATCTTAGAAAAGTACGCCCTGCTAAAAAGCCTTATACCCTCCCTCTTTTTCTGGCATTCTCCATCACTATCATCGAGAAGGTGGAGTCCTGGGCCGGGAAGATCAGGCTTGGAAAAATCCATTTCCAGCAGGATGACATAACCACTATTTGGAAAGAGCTGGAGGAGGGAAAAGGGGCTCTCCTCATCTGCTCCCACCTGGGGAATATGGAGATGCTCCGGGCTATTGCAGACTATGGCGATATCGGGGTCTCTCGTAAGGTGCCTGTAGTCTCGATTGTCGATTTTGCAGTAACCGCCGGGTTCAACAAGATGATAGAGGATGCCAACAACAGCTCTATGCACAACATAATAAGCGCATACGATATCGGCCCCGACACTATGCTTATGCTTCAGGAGCATGTGGCAAAGGGTGGCATTGTGGTCATAGCAGGAGACCGGAGTTCTGCCGACACCCCGGACCGGAACTATGCTATAGATTTCCTGGGCAGCAAGGCTCAGTTCCCACAGGGCCCTTTCATAATGGCATCCCTTCTGGACTGCCCATCCTACTTTGTCTTTGCAGCCCGCAGAAAGCCACTTTCGGTGTCGGCAGAGTACAACATGCACATACATAAAACCAGTGTGGAATTTTCTGGGACAAGGGCCGAGAAAAAGCTTAAGATACGTCAGATGGCAGAAGAATTTGTCGCCTGTCTGGAGAAATATTGTAACAAATATCCGCTTCAGTGGTATAATTTTTATGAATACTGGGAAAAAGGTGATCTATGAGCATTGAGGCATCAGTTGAATTTAAAGTGGAATTCTATGATGTGGATTCCATGGGAGTGGTATGGCACGGCAACTATGTTAAATACATGGAGCTGGGGCGGTGTGCCCTCCTGGACAAGATAGGCTATGGCTACAACGAGATGAAGGAGAGCGGATATGCTTTCCCTGTGGCCTCTGTCAAGCTTAAATACATTAAGCCGCTGATGTTCAAGCAGACTGCTGTGATAAAGGCAGTGCTTGCCGAATACGAGAACCGTATCAAGATTGATTATTTCATCTATGACAAGGATTCGGGAGAACTGGTCACCAAGGGAGAGAGTGTGCAGATTGCATTGAACATGAAGACTCTGGATACCTCATTCCTATGCCCGGAATGTTTCATAAAGAAGGTAGAAGCGCTTTTATGAGAAAATTTTTATTATCATTGATTCTTTTCCTCCCTCTCTCTGGACTGTGGGCCGATCAGCTTGAGGAGATCTATGCCAGGATTTCTGCCCATCCGGTGACCAAGGGAGAGCTTACTCAGGAGCAGTATATCAAGGTGGCAAACCGCAGCCTTATATCCAAGGGGACTTTTGTAATGGCTGCAGACAGGGGTGTTATCTTTGAGATTACCGATCCATTCCCATCCTCAATGGTGGTGACCGAAGAGAAGCTGGTGCAGACCCTGCCGGGTGATGTTGTGGCTGTGATGGATGGCAATGAGAACGCTATGTTCAAGAATATTGCAAAGATTATCCACTCGGTTTTTGCCAATGATGTGCAGGTTCTTAAGGACAATTTCCAGGTCTCTGTGACAGGCGGCCCGAAGGATGTTGTGACACTGGTTCCCAAGGATCCGCTTCTTTCCCTGCTCTTTTTAAAGATTACCCTGGCGGTGGGCGATTCCATCGACTCAGTCTCGGTTATTGAGACAGGGGGCAACTGGGTGAACTACACTTTTTCCAATAAAACATTTCCGGAGAAGCTGACAGAAGATGAGCGGCAGAGGCTGGCCAACTAAAAGAATCCTTTTCCTCTGTGTGCTGGCTGTAGTCTTTGTGGCAGCACTGTGCAGAGGAATACATCTGGACACCAGCTTCTTCTCTATTTTCCCCGAGTACAGCGACCTGTCGGCAGTAGAGAAAAAAATATCGCAGAATACATCATCTTCAGTCTACATATTTGCAGAAGGCGATGACTTTGAGACTGCAAAAAAAGGGGCAGATGAATTTTATAAGGCATTCAAGGATTCAGATGTGTTCCGAAGTCTGACCCTGTATCAGGAGGCCGATGCCCTTGATGAGATGAAATCATTCTTGTTTGAGCATCGGTATCAGCTGATAGATGAGGAGACCCTCTCTCTTTTGGAGGCTGGAAAAGCAGAGACAGTTGCAAAATCTGCCCTTTCACAGGTCTACAGCCCTTTCTCCTTTGCCGATTTAAGCCGGCTGGATAAAGATCCTTTCCTGCTGACAAGCAAGAATCTGAAGAAGTATGCATCCCAGGGTGCAGGCAATATGTTTATGAAAGAGGGTCTCCTTGCGGCAGAGGCCGATGGAAAGTGGTATGTCATGATCCGCGGCGCAGTGACAGATTCAGCTCTTTCCTTCTCCAAGAAAAATGGAATTGGAAAAGTCTATGAACAGATAAAAGTTCTGGAACAGGAGATTCCTGGGGTTGAGTATTTCTGCTCCGGAGTCCCTTTCCACAGCTACGAGAGCTCTTCTAAAGCGATGAAGGATATCTCCTGGATCACTGGCGTCTCCTTGGCTCTTGTAGCTCTAATTATTTTTTTGGCGTTCCGCTCTCTGTTCCCAATGTTGATCTCGCTGGCAAATATTACTGTCTCGCTCCTGTTCGGCCTGGCTGTCTCAATGATATTCTACGGCAAGATCAATGCTCTGGCCCTGGTGTTCGGCACCACCCTTATCGGTGTTAGCATCGATTATTCAATCCATTATTTTATGAACAGGGAAAAGATATTCAGGAGCCTGACTGTAAACTGCATCTCCACCGAGGTTAGCTGGTGCCTCCTTATGCTGGCTCCGTTCCCGCTGCTCAGGCAGATAGCCTTGTTCTCGGCTGCCGGCCTTCTGTGCTCTTACTTTATAGTGCGGCTTCTCTACCCGCTATGCCCTGCCGCAGTAGGAACTAGAGCAATTGAACAGGAAAAAGAGTGTGGTCCGGGAGGAGACCTTACACGGGTGGCCGGCATACTGGTGATTGCAATCTGCCTTATAGCCCCTGCGCTCTCAGGCATCAGGATCAAGAATAACATCAGGGGAATGTACACTATGTCTGACAGGCTGCTGGAATGGGAAAAGAAGGCTTCCGGTGTGCTGAATCTGGGCAGTTCCGGCGAATACTTTATCGTAGCCGGCCGCGGGCCGCAGGACCTGCTGGCCCAGGAGGAGCAGCTGACTGCCGCCCTGGAGAAAGAGAAGAAGGCTGGTACTCTGGGCGGCTACACTGCTATCTCAACCTATGTCCCATCTGCATCCCGGCAGGCTCGGAGCTACCAGGCGGCATCGCTGCTCCTCCAGCGCTCCCAGGTGCAGATGAAAGCTCTTGGCTTCGGGAGCGCTGCGGCCGGAGAGTTGGCCCAGGATTATAAAAGCAATGCAGGCAAGGTGGTCACTCCAGATACAGCACCCTCTTTCATCAGGGAAAATATAGATACCCTTTATTTAGGCAAAGTCGGAGAAGCATATTATTCTGTAGTCTTCCCTCTGCAGGTGAAGAACAGCGATGCTCTTAAGAACCTTGCCGATGGCAGCCATGTCTTCTTCATGTCCAAGATCAAAGATATAGAGAAGGAGCTGGATCATCTTACCAAGATAGCTCTTTGTTTCATCATGGCATCCTATCTGCTGGTATTCCCTCTCCTGCTTATTATCTATAAGAAAAAGGCATTCAGAATCGCATTGGTTCCTGTGGCTGTCATCCTGGGCTCCCTTGCATTTGTCTCTGCATCTGGCGGTGTAGACCTGTTTGCATGCTCCGGTATTGTCCTTATTTTCGGCCTTGGTCTCGATTATCTGGTTTACGGCCTTGAGAAAAAGACCGGAAAAGCTACTCTTCTCTCCTTTGTGACCACAGAAATTTCCTTTGGAGCTCTTGCATTGAGCAGCTTTGTCCCTGCCCATGTCTTCGGCCTTGCTGTCTGTGTGGGGCTGGCTCTTGCCTATCTGCTTTCCTGTCTAATTAACCGCAGTTAAGATAAAATCTGGAATATCATTGTATTTCTTTATCTCCAGATTATCCCTGTCTGCCATGCGCTCAAATGCAGTGGCCATAACATAACCGCCACCTTCGTACAATGAATAGAACAGATTGCTCTGACAGAGAATTTTATCTCCTCTTATTGCGAAAGATGGAGTCTCTTTTACTGCTCCAATCGAGGTTCCCAGCAGCTTTATGTGAGCCTCCTTGA
Source organism: Spirochaetia bacterium (assembly GCA_017649605.1). Classification (GTDB taxonomy): domain Bacteria; phylum Spirochaetota; class Spirochaetia; order CADAEX01; family CADAEX01; genus CADAEX01. The sequence continues at coordinate 49,538 of JAGCGL010000062.1, read as the reverse complement.
GCACCCACAGCATCATAAAACGTTTCTTTTTTTCCTCGGGATTTTCTGCACTCTCCAGGAAGACTTTCTCCTCTGTGTGGAAAAACTTTTCAGCTATCGAGAGTGATACTTTCCTGTCGGCCCGCTCAATATCGCAGCCAGTCCGTCCGTCTGCCATGGCGCAGATAACCAGGTTCCCTGCATGAGAGATGTTGAAATCTACCGGGCAATCGGTGTATTCGGGTCTTCCTGCCGGTGTTTTGGTCCGCTCAGGATGCTTTCTCATCAGCTCTTCTTCCATAAGGGATAGAAGCTCAAGCCCTTTTTCGTGCTGATCCTTATAAATGCGAGATCCGATTGATAAAATTCCCAGTCTGCTGTCCATCAATGCAAGTATATAGCTTTTTTTACTGGAAAGGAAGTGAATTAACTGTTATTATAATAATATTATGAAGGTGGCTCTGAAGCTTTCAGCTGTTTTTCTTATCTCAATCCTCATCCTCTCCTGTGTCACAAAGCAGGAGTCATCTGCAAAGTATTCGGTATATGTGACCGATTCCCAGAAGTTTGAGCTGCTCCCCCCTTCTGCCTTTGAGGAGAACATGGACCGGTTCCAGAATATAACTGGCCATTTCCAAGGGAAAGTGCATATCTTCGGAGCCTATATCAAGAGCAGCCAGGAGGAGGTTGCAATCACTTTCTTCAACCAGTTGGGTGGCAGCGTGGGCGACCTTCTCTACACCGGCGATTCCCTTGTGGCCAACTCCCATTTCACCCCTCAGGGGACAAAGTTTGAATATATGATGGCAGATTTCCAGTTCTGTTACTGCCAGAAAGAGCTTTTAACATCCAGCCTTGAGGCCGCCAGTCTCCGTTTCGATGTGCTTGAGCAGGATGGAAAGGAGATCAGGCAGATATGGAGCGGAGATCAGCTGGTGATCCAGGTGGAGAGGACAAAAAACCAAACCAAGCTTCAGAACTTCCTGCGGCAGTACAGCTACGATATCCAGGAGGGCAACTGATGGCTATATATCTCTCTTCTCCTGGGGTTGTCTCCGCTGCTGGAAGCGGTCTTGCATCACTGCATGATGCAGCTTTGGAAAGAAAACCCTGGCACAGGACAGACCTGACCATGGAAGCTCTTATGGATGATGCCATTTCGCAGATTGAAGAGTCTGTAGATCTGGCTGTAGGCAAGTATGGAAGAAACCGTATCGGCGTTTTTGTAGGCTCCTGCGACAACGGCACCTATTATTCCCTTCCCGCCCATCAGCAGTTCTTCAAGACAGGCTCTTTCCCTTCTGACTACTCCTTCTCGAGGCAGAAAGCTGATGCCCCGGCCACTTATATAAAGGCTAAACTTGGGTTAAAGGGTCCTGCTGTCGCCTGCGCCACAGCATGTGCCTCCAGCGCAAGTGCAATGGTCAAGGCAGGCCAGCTTATAAAGGGAGGTTTCTGCGATGCTGCGGTGGTGGGTGGCGTTGATATTGCCTCAAGGATAGTGCTTTCCGGCTTCGGGGCGCTGGAATCCCTCTCGGCAGGGCTGACCAACCCTTTCAGCAGGAACCGTGACGGCATAACCTTAGGAGATGGCGCCGCTTTCTTTGTTCTTACACGGGACAACCTGTGGAAAAGAGGAATCCAGCTTCTGGGCTGGGGCGAGAGCTCCGATGCAAACCACATGACAGCTCCGGAGGAGAGCGGTACAGAAGCTGCTGTTGCAATCAGAAAAGCGCTGGCCAGTGCTGCTCTTGAGCCGGCCGATATCGATTATATAAACCTTCACGGAACAGGAACCCGCCTGAACGACCTTATGGAAAGCAGGGCTGTGAGCGGAGTGTTTGGGCCGGGAATGCCCCCTGTAAGCTCCACAAAGCCGGTCACAGGCCATACCCTTGGAGCGGCAGGAGCCCTTGAACTTGCAATATGTTACTCCCTTATCACCGCAGGTGACGGTAAGCTTCCGGCACAGCTCTGGGACGGGGAGAGGGACGAGGAGCTTGAGCCTTTGAATTTTGTAGAGAAAGAGAAAACATATAACTGCATCCGCACCTGCATGAGCAACACCTTCGGCTTCGGCGGCTGCAACGTCAGTCTGATAATTGGAGAGAACCATGACACCGATTGAGAAAAATGAGCTTATAAACCTGCTGCCCCACAAAGGGAGGATGTTCCTTCTGGACCGGGCTGTGGATGTGGACTGCGACAAATATTCCATAACGACCCAGGTTGATGTGACAGAGAGCTCCATGTTCTATGACGAGGCTCTGGGTGGAATTCCATCCTATGTCACCTTTGAGTATATGGCCCAGAGCATCTCTGCCCTTTCTGGTATCGACAACCGCCGCAGGGGGTTGCCTCCGAAAGTGGGGGTGATCCTCAGCGTTTCGGAGTTCAAGTCTTTTATCCCTGTGCTCAAGGCGGGAACAACAGTGACAGTCCTGGACTGCCAGCAGGATATTGTGGATCGGGTCTTCTCTTTCAACTGCACTGCATACATTGGAGAGACTCTGGTTGCATCGGGCAAGCTGACTGTGATGGAAGTTGATGATCTAAGAGAATTAGGTATATGATGGGAGAAGGAGCTCTTATGGATAGAAAGAAGGTGCTTATCACCGGGGCAGGAAGAGGAATTGGACATGCCATTGCCCTTGCTGCCGCAAAAGCAGGATATGAGGTTATTGCCCACTACAATAAAAGCAGCAAGCCGGCAGCTGAGCTGAAGTCCGAGATTGAGGCAGAAGGCGGCGCTTGCAGCCTTATCCAGTTTGACATCTCTGACCGGGCCGACTGCAGGCAGAAGCTGGAAGCCCTCTGGGAAGAGCAGGGACCGCTGTGGGGCATTGTGTGCAACGCAGGAATCTGCTCCGACAACACCTTTGTAGCCTTGTCGGACGAGCAGTGGGACTCTGTGATCAACACCAACCTGAACGGCTTTTTCAATGTCCTCTCTCCTCTGGTAATGCCTATGTGCCGCAAGAAGAAGGGGCGCATAGTTACAATCGCATCAGTCTCCGGCCTTATGGGAAACCGCGGCCAGGTGAACTACAGCGCCTCCAAGGCCGGAATAATCGGGGCTACAAAGGCCCTTGCCACCGAGCTTGCCAGCCGCTCCATAACAGTGAACTGCGTGGCTCCCGGTGTAATCCAGACAGACATGATAGGAGAGGTTCCCGAGGATAAGGTATTGCCTGCCATTCCTATGGGAAGGTTCGGAAAGCCGGAGGAGGTGGCAGCGGCTGTCATTTTCCTCCTTTCTGACGAGGCATCATACATTACACGGCAGGTCATCTCTGTAAACGGCGGTCTTTTATGAGCAGAAGAGTTGTAGTAACCGGTGGCAGCGTTGTATCAGCCTTGGGAAATGAATGGCCTGAGATTTTTGCAGCCCTGAAGCAGAAGAAAAATAAAATCAGATATATGAGCGAGTGGGAGAAGTATCAGGGGATGAATACCCATCTGGCCTGTCCCGTCGATTTTACCCCTCCCGATTTCCCAAGAAAGAAAATAAGGGGAATGGGGCGTATTGCCCTCATGGCTATAACCAGCGCCGACAACGCCCTTAAGGATGCAGGCCTTGCAGAAAGCCCAGAGCTTACAGCCGGCCGGTGCGGTGTGGCCTATGGCTCCTCTGCAGGAAGCATAGACTCCCTCCTCGATTTCTACTCCATGCTTATCACCAACACCACCAACAAGATAAGCGCCACCACCTACATCAAGATGATGCCACAGACCTGCGCCGCAAACATAAGTGTATTCTACGGTCTCACCGGCCGTCTTATAACTACAAACACAGCCTGCACATCGGGCAGTATGTCTATCGGCTATGCCTTTGAGAACATCCGTAACGGGCAGCAGGATATTATGCTGGCAGGGGGCGCAGAGGAGCTTTCTGCGGCCGATTCCGGGGTATTTGATGTACTTTTTTCCACCAGCACCATGAACGACCATCCGGAGCTGACACCGAAGGCTTACGATAAAAACAGGGATGGCCTTGTGATCGGCGAGGGTGCCGGAACCCTTATCCTTGAGGAATATGAGCATGCAGTTGCAAGGGGTGCGAAGATATATGCAGAGGTTGCAGGCTATGGTACAAACACCGACGGCACCCATATAACACAACCCAACAAGAGCACTATGCGCAGAGCTATGGAACTGGCTCTGGAGAGCGCAGGCATTAAGCCGGAGCAGATGGGCTATGTGAACACCCATGGTACAGCGACTGTAGCAGGAGATGTGGCAGAGAGCCATGCCACATACGAAGTGTTCGGCGGCAAAGTTCCGGTAAGCACCATCAAAAACTATATCGGCCATACACTCGGCGCCTGCGGTGCAATAGAGGCCTGGACTTCTATCAACATGATGAGGGAAGGGTGGTTTGCGCCGAACATCAACCTGACAGAGGTTGACCCGAACTGCGCACCGCTGGATTACATTATGGGGGACGGCAGAGAGGCCAAGGTTGACTACATAATGTCCAACAACTTTGCCTTCGGAGGAATCAACACCTCCCTTATTTTCAAGAGGTTCTCATGACAGATTACTATTCAGATAAAATGCGGGCTATAGATGCCAAGACCAAGGCTCAGGAGATTGCCTTTGCCCCGCTGGCATTCCAGACAGTGCTTGCACTGCGCAACCTGGGGATACTCAGGAGTATCTCCGACTCAGGTGATGCCGGGCTTACAGCTGAAGCTGCTGCCGAAAAAGCAGGAGTCTCCCTCTATGGTGCGAAAGTTCTTTTGGAGTTTGCACTGGGGATGGGGGTTGTAAAGCTGGTTCCTGATATCAAGGAGGAGCGGTATCTTCTTTCCAAGACAGGATGGTTCCTCCTTGAGGATGATATGACCCGGGTCAACATGGACTTTGTCAACGATATCTGTTATCAGGGTGCATTCAAGCTTACAGAATCGGTGAAAAATGGTAAGCCGGAAGGACTTTCTGTATTCGGGAAATGGACTACAATTTATGAGGCTCTCTCAACCTTGCCCGAGCAGGCCAAGAAAAGCTGGTTTGCCTTTGACCACTTCTATTCTGACATAGCTTTCCCAGAGGCACTGCCCATAGTCTTTGCCCGTAAGCCTAAGAAAATCCTTGATATCGGCGGCAACACAGCCAAGTGGAGCATCTGCTGCTGCAAGTATGATCCGGATGTAAAGGTGACCATAGTGGATCTGCCGGGGCAGACTGCTGTGGCAAAGGAGAATGCGGCCAAAGCAGGATTTGCAGACCGTATTGATACCTGCGAAGGGAACATCCTTGCCGATTCTACCGTGCTTCCTGCGGGATATGATGCTGTGTGGATGAGCCAGTTCCTGGACTGCTTCTCCTTGAGGCAGATTACCAAGATTACTAAAAAAGTAGTATCAATGGCAGACAAGAATACTAAAATTTTAGTATTAGAGCCGCTCTGGGACTGCCAGAAGTTCCAGGCCTCCTCATATTCCCTCCAGGCTACCTCCATATACTTTACCTGCATGGCCAACGGAAACAGCAAGATGTACCGCTACCAGGAGCTGGTGGATGCCATAGAGGCAGGCGGTGCCAAGCTGGAGACAGCCCACCATAACCTGGGCTCCAACAGCTATTCTCTGCTTCAGTTCAGGAAGGGATGATGGAGCTGTATATAAACCGCTGGGCCTATTGGGCACCGCCTGCCGACAACCAGGCCTCCTCGCCGCCCCTGGATTATGTATCCCCCCTTTTAAAACGGCGCCTAAGCCAGCTTACCAGGATGACCATAGAGGTGGTGCATCAGGTGCTCGATGCTGCACCTGAAAGCGGGCTTGTATTTATATCTTCGGGCGGCGAGTCGGCCCGGCAGCTGCAGGTTGACAGGATGCTTATAGAGGATGGCGGCATTCTGCCTGCACCCTTCTCCCTGTCGGTATTCAACGCCTCTCCGGCCATGGCTACGATAGCACTGGGTATGAAAGGCGGCTACACAGCTCTGTTCCCGGCAGAGAACCTGTTTCAGGAGGGGCTGGTATATGGGGCTGCACCCATCATGGCTGGAGAGACAGAATCTGTGATTCTGGTGTTTGCAGACCAGCTTTTGCCAGAGGAATATAACGCTGTTGCCGGGCCGGAGGATAAGATTCCACCCTATGCCGCAGCCTTTGTCCTCTCTTCTAAGCAGATGGAAAAAAGCGTTCCGATACAGCTTTATCCAGAGCAGAAGGAGATGAGCCAGATAGTTCCGTACAGAAGCCTAGACGACCTGATAAAGATGCTTGAATCGGAGGCATCCCGTGTCTAAGCTGATCCTCTGGTACCGTATCCTTGTAAAGCTTTTCCTCTTCTTCATGTTCGGGTTAGGAAGCATTGTACTTATCACCGCGGTGTTCCCCACCATCCGCCTTTTCTCCCCCTCCAGCCAGACCTTCAAGCGCAGGTCCCGGAAGGCTATGTGCTATACCCAGAAGTTTTTTGTAGGGCTTGGAACTTTGATCGGAGGCTTTGAGCTCAAGGTGGAGAACAAGGAATATTTGAGCCATCTTTCGGGCAAAATAATTGTGGCAAACCATCCGTCGCTTCTGGATGTGGTGATGCTTCTTTCTGTAATTCCCAATGCCGACTGCATAATCAAGGCATCGCTGGGACATCACAATGTGATAAGTGGAATAGTGAACACCCTTTATATCTCCAATTCCCTGGATTTCGACCATCTGACAAAGGAATGCACCAAGTCGCTCAAAGAAGGAAACTGCCTTATCATCTTCCCGGAGGGGAGCCGAACCAAGGCAGACGGTGTGCATCACTTCCAGCGGGGAGCTGCCCACATGGCCCTCTCATCGGGCTGCAGCTTAGTTCCTGTGGCAATCGGCGGTACAGACAAGTATGGCCTTAGAAAGCACGACCCTATGCTCTCCTATAATCCGAAGGAGAAATACATCTACACACTCACACCGCTTCCAGAGGTAAATCCAAAGGATTATGCCGAAATACCTGTTCCTGCCGCCGCAAGAAAAATAACCGAGAAAATCAAAACTGATATCGAGAATGCTTTGAATCGTTGACAAAGAAAAACATTCTTAATATAAATAAAATATATTTTTTAAAAGGGGAAATCATTTGGCAAAGGAAGAAGCGATAGAGATAGAAGGCATTGTCAAAGAGGCGCTGCCAAACACCATGTTCAAGGTGGAACTGAAGAACGGACACATTATTCTGGCACATCTGTCAGGAAAGATGAGAAAATTTTATATCCGTATTGTTCCAGGCGACAAGGTTAGAATAGCTCTTTCCCCATACGACCTGACCAGAGGAAGAATTATCTTCCGGGAAAAATAATCATTTTTTGATTGCAACCCAGACAGCTCCAGAGCCTCCCTCAGCAGCCCCGGGAATCCCGTGGGAACCTGCTATTGGCGAGCTTTTTATAAACTCCATCACAACATTTTTAAGGACAGGCTCCTCTTTTGAGTGAATCCCTTTTCCGTGGATTATAAGCACTTTCTTCCAGCCAGCTTTGCGGGCTTTTGCAAAGAAACTGCCAAGCTTGCTTTCTGCCTCAGCCGCTGTCAGCCCATGAAGATCCAGAGTTCCGTCCACCGGCAGTTTTTTAGCACCCACAGAGTGCTGCTGTGTCTCGTACTCTTCATCCCTGGGTTCTGGTCTGACTTTTTTTGCGGAATCGGTCTTTTCCCAGGCGGCAAGGATGTCGCCGAAATTATTTTTCTTAGGATCTGTAGTCTGCATTTTCCTTCACATAGGCATAGGAGAGGTCTGTCCCTTTGACAACAGCATGGCCTTTCCCTTTCTCTGACAGTTTGTACAGAACATCCACAGTCAGGTTGTGCTCCGGATAACTCTTGTGGTCTGAGTCAAAGGATCTCTCTTTCATATATTTGGAGAGCTTCTCCTCCTTTCTTCTGTCAATGCAGAATGACCCTTTGTCAAACACCAGTTCTTTTCCAAGCCAGATACTCATCTGATCCTTGTCGAAAGTAAGGTTGTTTATACCCATGAAATCGCCGACACAGGAAACAAGCCGGCCCACATTGGGGTCGTTGCCGAATATTGCGGTGGTCACCAGCGGCGAGTTGATCACAGCCTTGCCCACAGCTTTTGCAAGGGCATCGTTCTGTGCCCCTGTTACCTCTACCTTTATTACATGGCCAGAACCTTCGGCGTTGCGGACAATATCCTCGGCCAGCTCGGTGCAGAGCTTGAGCAGTGCAGCCTCGAACACATCTTCTTCCACTGCTGGCTTGCAGCCGGAGCTGAGCAATATCACAGAGTCGCTGGTGCTCTGGTCGCTGTCTACCGATATGCAGTTGTAGGTCTGGTCTGCAACCCTTTTAAGGCACTTCTGGAGGAAGCTTTTGCCCATGGAGATATCGGTAAGGATGTATGAGAGCATGGTGGCCATGTTGGGCTCTATCATGCCGGCCCCTTTTGCAACTGCAACTATGCGCCCCTTGCCCACCTTAATAGAACGGAGCTTTGGGAATGCGTCGGTGGTCATTATACCCTTGGCCAGCTTTACGCCAGTACCCCCTTCGAGCGAGGAAACCAGCTTTGGAATCACAGCTTTCATAGCCTTTATAGGGAGCCGCCATCCAATTATACCGGTGGAGCATGGGAAATATTCCTCCACCTTTCCGCCGGCAGATTCAGCCAAGGTCTCAAGCAGGCTGATTGAATCCTCAACTCCTGTCTTCATGCAGACATTTGCAATCTTGTTGTTGATGAGAATACCGCGGATCTGCTTGCTTTTAAGCCTTTCTCTGCCGATCAGGACAGGGGATCCAGGACATCTGTTGCTGGTGAAGATCCCAGCAAATCGGGTGGTGGGCTTATCCAGCATGATAAGTGACATATTCATCGGAAGAGGATTGATAAGTTTTCTTTCTTCTGGGAAAAAAGAGAGTGGAAGAACTGCGGTCTTGAACCCTTCCGGAAGCTGTCCCCGCTTTTCCAGGGCAGCTAGATATGCATCGTATGATTCATATTTTTCCATAGTTTTAATCTATAGAAATTAAGTCAGCATTGCAAGATAAAAATTGGCCAAAGCAATATTTTCCCGTGCCTCCTGATAGCCCGGGTTCAGCTCCAATGCTTTTAGGTACAGCTCTTTTGCCCTGCCATAATTCTTGCGGCGGAAAGCTATGATACCCATGTTGTTGTAGAGGAGCTCGCTCTCCCCCAATTTAAGGGCTTTTAGAAAATAAGATTCTGCCTCTGAATCCAGTCCTCCCTTAAGGCAGACAGTTCCCAGGGCAGTAAGAACATCGGCATCATCCTTTTTAAGCACGAGAGCTTTCTCAAGATAAGTGCGGGCATCATCAAGCTTTTCCTGGTCCGATGCCAATAGACCTAGATTATAGAGAGGCAGATAATTTGTGCTGTCCATCTCTGCCGCCGCAAGGAAATGCTTTTCAGCCTCCTGCAGGTTGCCGGCCTCCAGGGCCTCGGCCCCTTTCATAATTATTTCCCTGAAATCCATACTTAGAATATAGTAAGAGTGAAAACATTTTGCAATTATGCTACAATATGGTATAATTAAAAGACGGAGAAGATGCTTTGATAAACCTGCGGCGCTTTTACAAGGAGAAACAGCTGTACATAATTGTTGTAATTGCAGTTGTGCTTCTTTTCTGCTTTGTGGGTTATATTGCCACCTCTTTCTTCAACATGATGCAGGACAACATGGTGCGCCGTGTGGAAAGCAGTGGAATCTATGAGCAGTGGCTCCTGACCAAGTCGGCGGCTGAGATCTTCCTTACCTCGGGCAAGCAGCCTGAGCTTAAGACAAATGTGAACATGAATATAAAGGCTCTGGATAAAAGCTTTACAGTTCTGGAGGGAGAGACTGCCCAGGTGTTCCTGGGGGACGAGGAGTTCAAGGACAAGGTTCCCAGCCTGCTTCAGAACTGGAACTATGTTAAATATTATCTTCTGGAGATTGTAAGCAACGAGGACAGTTACCGCAATTTCGAGACACAGATCTTCTGGCTCTCCAACGATGCCAACCGTTTCTCCAGCGAGCTCAAGGAGCTCTCTTCCTTCATGGACCAGTACCACCGGCGGCAGCTGAATATGCTGTGGAAAGTTTTTTTAGGCCTCATTTTTCTCTATCTGTCATTCACAGCCATCTTTATCTTTTTCTTCAACCGTTTCAGCAAGACCCACAGGGCGGAGCAGGAGTATAAGCAGCTTCTGGCTGAATCTATGGAGAACCGGGAGATTGAGAAACAGAACATGGTGCTGGAGATCCACGATACTGTAATCCAGGACATGGTCTATTCCAAGATGCTTTGTATGGATCTGGTCAACCAGTATAAGGGGGAGCGGGGGCAGGAGCAGATTATGGCCCTTACCAACAAGCTGGCCGGAGCGCTGCAGCAGATGAGGGATATCTCCTACGGCATAAGACCTCCTGAGCTGGAGAAAAGTCTGGACGAGATAGTCTCCAACTATGTTAAGAACTGGGAGATAAAGACTGGCAAAAAAGCCGAATATTCTGCCATCGGACTTGAGACAGTCAAGGTCAAGAACTCCCTTAAACTCAATATTTACCGCATAATCCAGGAGCTTATGACCAATATCGAGAAACATTCCGATGCCACTGTTGTCAAGATAAACATAATCATCTCATGGCCGAGCCTGCTGCTGAAAGTTTCGGATAACGGCGGAGGATTCAACCTGGAGCAGGCGCTTGAGAAGTCGGACGGCAAATCCCATTCGGGTCTGCGTGGTGTTATGGAACGGGTCAAGATATCAAAGGGAACTATAAAGATTAAATTCCTGCAGGAACGTGGTACTGTGGTTAATATAACATTTCCTCTGGAGGATATAGATGACTGATGAGATCAAAGTAGTTATTATCGAAGATCATGCTCTTATGAGAGAGGGAATCAAGGCTATCATAAGCCGGGATGAGAAGATAAAAGTTGTAGGAGAGAGCGACAATGTGGATGATGGATATGATGTGGTGCTGAGCTGCAATCCCGATATCCTGCTTCTGGATATTGCGCTCCATGGAAGCTCCGGTCTGGTGCTGGCAAAACGGCTTTTGGCCGCGAAGCATGACCTCCTGATCATCATTATAACTGCCTATTCAAAGATTGATTACATACTCGAGGCGGTTGAGAGCGGCGTCAAAGGTTATATCCTTAAGGAGTCCTCCCCCGAGAACCTGGCAGAGGCCATAGAGAAGGTGTATGCCGGAGAGATCTACATAGACAGCTATATCTCCAACAAGGTCATAAAATCCCTTATCACCAAGAATGATGTGGAGATTGCAGAGGATAACAAGTCGGCCTACAGCAAGCTTTCCCTAAGGGAACAGCAGATACTTAAGCTTCTGATTGACGGTGTCCCGATCAAGGATATCGCAGAGGAGCTTTTCATCAGCTCAAAGACTGTGGAAAACCACAAGGCCAGCATCATGGTCAAGCTTAAGTGCAAGAATATGACCGAGCTTATCCGTTATGCCATAAGCATAGGACTTATCGATGTTTAGAAAAACTGTCCTTGTAATCCTGCTCTGCCTGCTTCTCTTCTCCTGCAGCGGCAAACCTGCCAATGTGGCTATATCAAAGCCTATGCTCACCATAAAATCCTCTTATATGAATACCCCTTTCTTCCTTGCAGGTACTGTTCTGGAGGGAATCATCAACTACAACACAAAGCTGCTCTCTGTGAATGAATCGGTAAAATCAAACGGGAACGAGAAGATAAAAGCTCTTATGGACGGCTCTGCCGACCTGGCTATTCTGGCGGGACCCGAAGGATATATGGCTTTCAACGGCCACCCAAATTACTGGTCTGCCCCTCAGAACATACGGGCGCTGTTCGGAATATTTCCATCTGTTTACACAGGCTTTACCCATATAGAGAATATCAAGAGCATTTCAGACTTGATCGGATACAGGGTTGCGATCAACACAGGAGCCTCGGTCTCGGGCGATCTGCTCCTCTACTTCCTAAAGCTTAACGGAATCAACACTGCCAACACAACAATCCTGCGGGTGGAGCAGAGCGAGGGAGAACGGCTTTTCTCCGAGGGCTTTGTAGATTTCATCTGGTACAATATGAGCTATAAATATTCTTTTGCAAGAAATGTCTCTCCGGGTGTTCCTATCAGGCAGTATAATGTCAGCCCTTTCACCTTTAAGGAGAAGGATAAGCTGAGGGAATTCCTTTCTGTTTACCCGGTGTTCTATACCGAGAGCATGGTGGATATGAGCGAGAATGCAGATGCGGAGCTTGAGGAGAAAACCTTTGTCTCCTCCACTTTCATAGCCTGCTCCGAGAACATGGACGATGAGACTGCATATATAGTGACCAAGGCCTGGTTTGAGAATATAGACTACATAAAAATATTCTTCCCGAGCTATAACGAGAAAACAGCCCAGGTATATTTCCAGCGGCGGGTTCCGGTCCCCTTCCATCCAGGCGCTATCCGTTATTTCAAAGAGACAGGATTCCTGAACTGATACTTTTTTTTCCCAGAAGGAATCGAAAAAATGGGATTTTTCCCAGCTTGTAAATAATGTATTCTACGGTGATAATGAAAATGTAATATTTCTTTTCATCCTCTTTTGGATATGTGATCCCCCATTGCATATTCGCATAATTCAGCTGCACAAATTCCCCGTGCAGCTTTTTTTGTGTCAATTATTCTATGGACATATCCTTGTTAAACTTTTATATTATAATATATTCGAGGTCGGTGTATGGAGAAAAAAGAGTATACAGCACAGCTTATGGTGAATTTCGGCGAAGATGGAAAAACCCTGCTTCCTGTAGTGACACAGGACTGCCGCACAAAAGAGGTGCTTATCCTCTCTTTCATCAACAGGGAGGCCTTTGAAGAGACTCTGCGAAGTGGTTATGCCACCTACTGGAGCCGCAGCCGGAACGAGCTCTGGAAAAAAGGGCTTACATCCGGGGATATGCTTAAGGTGGAGGAGATCCGCATCAACTGCGAGCAGAACTCGTTCCTGTTCCTGGTTACACCTATGGGCAAAGGGGCCTGCCATGCAAAGCGGGAAAACGGCGATGCCCATACCTCCTGCTATTACCGGCGGCTTGGAAAAGATGGCACCCTTGAATCTGTGGAGAAGTGAGGACAATTATGGAGACTAAAGATAAACTTATAATCGGCATGCCTGCCGGTTCTCTTGCAAACCCTACCCGTGGTGGCAACCTGGTGGATCTGCTCGCAAAGGCAGGATTCCCTGCCAAAGGCTATGATGCCGGCGGTCCTACCGACTTTACCTCTGTCAACTTCCTGTTCGGCTGGGACGGAAGGCCCCAGGAGTTCTGCACTCAGCTTGCCCTGAACGAGCTTGATATCGCAATTGCCGGAGACGACTGGATGCAGGAGCGTATCCTTGAGATGAAGATGGCCTACGGCATAGAGCTGGCACCTGAAAAAGTCCTCTCTCTGCACAGGGGCAACATAAACCTGGTGGGAATTGTGGACGGCTCTTTCCCCGAGTCCACCACCGAAGAGTTCCTTTCCAACCTGATCAAGCGCAAGGAACAGATTACTGTAGTGACAGAGCTCCCATACATGGCTCTCAACTGGATTCTTGAGAAGCTTAAGAAGATAGGTGCCCCCGAAAAGTTCCAGAAATGGTCTATCCAGAAGTACAAGACACCTGCTAAAGAGGGCTGTGGAATAGTCATATACGAGACCTGGGGAAAGACCGAGGCAAAGCTTAAGAACGGCGGGGCAGACATCGGCCTTGAGATTACCCAGAGCGGCAGCGCGCTCCGCAACTACGGCCTTAAGATCTTGGAGTGGGTTTTCTCCTCCGAGACAGGAATCTGGATCTCTGCCGACCTCCGCAAGTCAGCTCCTAAGATGGAGCTCCTCAAGATGTTCCTGATCAACCTGTATGGAATTATAAATGCCGAGAACAAGGTCATGCTCTACTTCAATGTTCCTTCTGGCAACGATGATGCTATCCAGACCTATCTCAAGGCAAACAACCTGTTTGCAGAGGAACCTACAATCATACAGGGGCAGGCTTTCTCCCAGTACTGCATCCAGCTCGAGTCTGCCAGCAAGGAGAAGCCGATAGCCATGGTGCGCTACCAGCTGCTTAAACTGGGGGCCAAGAGTATCGAGACAGTGCCTATCCTCTCATCTATCCCAGATCTTCAGGTATTAGGCTTATGAAATATTTAAGGGCTCTGATTCTGACCTTGGTGCTGCTGGTCTCTTTAAGCTGCACTGTTAAGCAGGATCTTACCATCAAGAGTGGAAAGGATGGGGAGATTTTCATAGATCTGGAGCTGAACCCTGTGTTTGTCCGCTACATCAACGACCTTTCCGAGACCACAGGCAAGAGCGCAAAGAGCGGTATATTCAACGTGGAGGAGATAACCAGGGAGCTTAAGGAGTATCCTTCGGCCCGGCCTGTCTCTGTAGTTTCTCCTGAGCCTTCCAAGCTTATCCTCATAGTCAAGACCGAGAACTACACAAAGCTTCTGCCTGATAAATATGTTCCTTTCATCCGTATCTCCGATTCTGGCAAGGTGCGCAAGGTCACATTCCATATAGGCCGGGACAACTACAAGGCACTGGACGAAGTCTTTGAGATAAGCGACAACCCGATTCTCTCGGGACTGGCACCGCAGGTGGACAAGCCCTATACCAACAAGGAATATGTTGACCTCCTTGAGTATGTTTTTGAGGATTATCTTTCTAAGGGAGAGTCGGCACAGAAGATTCTAGATAACTCCTATGTCCAGCTGAATATCAAGACCTCTGGAAAAATGCTTTCTTCCGACAAGGGCTCCTTCAAGGGAAACAGCCTGTGGATTAAGCTTCCGCTGGTAGATTTCCTTACATTGGAGAAGCCGGTGGAGTTTACCTTTACTTATTCTATCTGAACTTTAAGATAGGCCAGCCATGCTTTTTGGCACATAATGTCAGCCGCAGGTCCGGATTCACAGCCACAGGGTTTCCTACCTCCATGAACATAGGATAATCGTGGATGCTGTCGGAATAGAATGATGATGCGGCAAGATCTATATTGTTCGCCTTTATGTACTCAAGAACTTTCCTTCTTTTCTCTTCTCTGAATGCAGGTTTTCCTTCAAAGCGGCCCAGGCATTTCCCATCCTCGAATGCAAACTTGGTTGCAATTATGGCGTCGACACCCAGGTAGTCGGCCAGTGGCTTTATGATAGTCTCCATGGATGATGTAGCCAGGATAATCTTCTTGTTGTTTCCCTTCAGATGGTCGATATACCGTTTTGCATCCCCGTACACCTTCTCTTTCTTCATCATGTTGTTGAAGTTCTCAACAGCAAGTTCATCCAGAAAAGTCTTTTCGACTCCAACCATCTCGTCGAAGTGGCGGTCAAAGTGCTTGTCTGCCATGTGGCCGAACTTGTAGTTCATGCAGATATAGGGGATATGCCGGAGTATGGTTATGGAGAAAACCTTGCGCTTTATAAGGAGCAGCAGGTAGCTTAAGGAGGTGATGTTCTTTGTGATTGTGTGGTCCACATCAAAGATTTCGGCGCCCAGTTTTTCTTCCATCACTTATACTATAATGCGTTGTAATATTTTCTGCAAGTCTTGATTATTTATTGATTTATTATATATTTAAAAGTATGAAAGGTGTAATTATCGCCGCCGGATACGGCACCCGGTTCCTGCCGGTGACCAAGACGGTTCCCAAGGAGATGCTTCCTATCATAGACCGTCCTGCAATAGATTTTATTGTCTCTGAGTTCATACAGTCTGGAATAAAAGAGATTCTTATACTCACCTCACGACGCAAGAAAGCCCTTGACGACTACTTTGACAGGGAAAGCGAGCTTGAGGAGGTATTTATGCGGGAAGGAAAGGCTGATAAGCTTGCAAAGATAGCACCTCCCGAGGCCGATATATTCTTCCGCCGCCAGACCGAGATGAAGGGGACAGGCCATGCCCTCCTGCAGGTTAAGGCATTTGTAGGCGACGAGCCTTTTGTTGTGGCATATCCCGACGACCTCCATGTGGGGGATGTTCCGCTGGCCGCACAGCTTGTTAAAAAATATGAGGAGACAGGATGCAGCGTTATGTCTGCACTCCACAACCCACCCCACCTTGAGCGGTATGGAATTCTTAAGCTTGCCTCTGACAATTCCCATGTTGTCGATATTGTGGAGAAGCCTGCACCTGGCACAGAGCCAAGCCAGGAGGCATCCATCGGCCGCTATCTCTTTACTCCGGATATCTTCCCGTTCCTCGAGGAGGGCTGGGAAAAGCACTGTCAGGCTGGCAATACAGGCGAATATTTCCATGTCTATGCCCTTAAGAAGCTTATGGCCCAGAACAAAGTAGTCTGCGCTGTAATCGATGGCGAGCGGCTTGATACAGGAACCCCTGCCGGATACCTGAGCGCAATAATCAGATATGCGTACGAGAACCCTGAATACAGGAAAGTGATCCAGGAAGAGATTGCACACCTTGAAGGGAATAAAAAATGAGAAAGATAATTCTGGTCCTTATCCTTTTTGCCACAGTTGTCGCCTTCTGTTTCGGCAGCGGTGCAAGAGAGCTTGGAAGAAGCGACACCAAGGAGCTGACCGACAATATCATAAAGTGGAAGGAGCATGACATAAGATCCTATTCCCTCAAGCTGGTGTATGGCGCAGGAAACAGACCCGATACCCTATTTGAGCTTAAGGTGGAGAACAAGAAAGTTGTCAGCTGCCTGCGGGACGAGGAGCCCATGACCGACCTCTCCGGAGTCAAGCAGTACACCATAGATGCGATGCACGAATCGACCAAGAAGCTGGTGCGTAAAAACAAGAAGAATGCCCCTATGCTCTATATCGCCAAATATGATGAGACCTATGGCTATATAACCAGCCTGGTGCGTATCTATAACCCAAAGGCCCAGGCGGCGCTGGCTCCTGAGGATTTCAACTACAGAATAAAAGTCTATGACTTTGTCCCGGAGGAACAGGTCAAGAAAGAGAAGGGTAAAGATTGAAAAAAGCAGTTTTTATTTTGCTGTTCTTTTCTTTGACATGGATGCTCTGGTCCATGCCTCCTATGCCTGGTTCCGGCCTTACCTACGATGGCAGCGTGCGGGACGAGGAGGGGTCTGCCCCCACCTATGTTCCCCCTCTGGCTTCCGGCAGCCTTTCTGACAGCTCATCTGCCAAGGTGAATGTCTCTGTAAGCACCACTGGGAACAAGAAGCTGCTGGTCCTTTTGGCAGGCTTCCCCGATCTGGCTTTTAACCAGGGGATAACAGCCCAGACCCACAATACCACATACTACAGGAATCTGCTGCAGGACTCCTCTGGTCTTACCATGAAAAAGTATTACCTTGAACAGTCCAGGAACAAGCTGAACCTCTCTTTCCTGGTTCTTGGTGGTGCGTATCCGTATGAAGCCCAGTATGGATATGCCTACTATGGCGGCAACAATCAGGTTGGCAACGACCGGCATCCGGCAGAACTTGTGCAGGAGATGCTGAAGGTGGCAAAGACCGACCCGCTGATATTGGGCGAGGATCTGGACAACTGTGTGGTAATTGTAGTCCATGCCGGCCGCGGAGAAGAGGAGGGAGGTGTCAGCACCGACTTTATCTGGTCTCACAGGAACTCTCTGACAAAAAATAATCTTGCTACCGTGACAATAGGTTCTAAAACTTTTGATGATTACATAATTGTTCCCGAATACACTAAGTGGAGAAATAACTGCGAATCCTCTATAGGGGTCTTCTGCCATGAATTCGGTCACATCCTGGGGCTTCCAGATGCCTATGACACAGCTAAGATCACCTCTGGAGTAGGCGAGTGGAGCCTTATGGGAGGCGGCTCGTGGGGTTCTGTAGGAAAAGCAGGGCTTCCCCCTGGTACAGATCCTGCTCCCCTTATGGCCTGGGAAAGGCTTGCCCTTGGGTGGATTGACGAGGAGCAGATAATACTGGGACCGGGCGAATCAAACACCTATTCTTTCGCCAATATAAACAACGAGAGCAAAGTCTATACCATAAAGCTGACCGACAACCAGTTCCTTCTCTTTGAGGGGAAGAAAGAGAATATGACAGGCTTGGGAATGTGTGTGATGGAGAGCGGCCTCATGGTCACCCAGATGCACAAGACCATCCTTTCCAACTATTGGAGCAAAAACACAATAAACTATGGTTCTTATCGTCCTCATGGAGTGATGATTGTGGAGGCTGTGGCAGAAAACTACAAGACCAACGGACTAGGCAACCTATGGCGTTACGACAGCACAGACAACCGGTTCACAACCACAGCTCTTTTCAGAAAGGGGACACTCACCGAGCTTAAGCCTGATGTGAAATCGAAAAATGCCTCCATACCGTTCCTCCCTATTTTCTTTGATACTATCATAGCATCTGGAGTTGTCATCGGCCTGTTGGCAGTCTGGTATGCAGGGCGGAAAAAGCTGTGTGCAGCCCTTGCTGTCGCTATTACTGCGGCCCTGATAAGCATGTCCTGTGTAATTGAGGCTGGTACCGGAGGCGGCGGCACCTACGACACAGGGCCTAACACCAACTATTATACTTCCACGTTTGAAGTTCACTCGAAGACAGGATATTCAGGGATAACAATCTATAATATCAAGAGCAATTCAGACGGAAGCGGCAGTTTCTCTGTCAGGAAAGCGCAGTAAACAATCTTCGTCCGAACAGGATTATGTAAAGCCCCAGTAGGGGTATGAAAGCGGCGCAGGTTGTCTGGAGACCCACCATCATTATAAGCAGGAACAGAATTCCCATAAAAGCCATGAAAAGGGAGAACCATCTCAATATCTTCTGACCATTCCCTTTCAAGAAGAAAGTGATGAGGAATACTATCGAGAGGGGCGAGCACCACAGGATGTTCAGGTTCCCCTTTGTGGCAGTGTGGTCAGAGATAAACCACAGGTAGAAGATCAGGGCGCCGAACATGAAGTTGAGCACAACCAGAGTGTACTCATAACAGCTGAGTGATTTCTTTGCCCACCCCTTTTTCTTTTTGCAACCAAAGTATATAAGCACCAGCTCAACTGCAAGCATAAGAGTGAAAAGGAGAAGAGGAGGGGTGATTTTTATCGGGTCATTTAAAGGGTCAAATAATGGGTCATTTATCGGGTCAGCTTCTGACCTGAAAAGAATTTCGGAGCTTGAGACCAGCTGTCTGCCGTCGCTCAATGTGCTGCCTGCTATAATATCGTGCACCAGCGCAGGGAGGAAGAAGCTGTCGGAAGGGAGCACCTGCTGGTCAAGAGGCATTCCCAGGGCAAGCTGGATTCCAACATCAAACCAAGGGGTTTTCTTAAGGTGGTACCGGATATATTCCCGGTAGCTTCTTTCCCCAATCTTTGCTATTGTCCCCTGGTCATACATGATGTCGCTTCCCAGGGTTTTGTCCAGCACAGTCTGTATACGGGTGGAGCAGTTATCCTTGATGAAATCGTACTTATAGTAGCGGTTTTCGGGCAGTGCATTCTCGGCAAGGAAGGCCTGTATCTGGGCTATCTCGTCCTGGGTCAGGTTCAGCTTCTGCTCCACTACAGAGCGGTTTTCCAGAAGGGTATAGTTCTTGTATTCCCGCTTGAATTTTGCTATTCCAAGGAAATAGTCAAGCTGCCCCTGGACAAACTTGGGGACAAACTTAGGATCCCTGAAATCAAAGGTGCCGAAGTTGTAGAGTATATCGATGTCGTTCTCCTTATCCACATAGCGGAAGGCGGTATGGCCGAAGGCCGAGTAGATGGCATTTCCCGGATACACTGTGACAAGGCTCAAGGAGGGCTGGCTCTGCTGGGCAGAGAGTGCTGCGGCAAGAAATAGTAAAAGGAAAAAAACTTTTAAGCCTTTCATCCTTTTCAGTATACAACCATTATGACAATAAATCTATTATTTTTTCCGATGCCCTGAACGCGGTGGAGAAACACCCCTGGAGCAGGTAGCCGCCGGTGGGAGCCTCCCAGTCTGCCATCTCGCCGATAACAAAGCAGCCAGGTCTGGTTTTGAGCATGAAGTTGTCATCCAGCTCCGAGAGGCATACACCGCCGGCTGAGGAGATAGCCTCCTCCAGCGGACGGCAGCCAGTTACAGAAAGGCTTAAGTTCTTGACTTTAGAGAGGTCTCCCGCCGGCTCAAGCTCCTTGAAAAGGACAAATGGAAGGCCCGCTAGACCCAGGGCTTTCCGTGCGTAGTTTGAGAGGGATTCTTTCCCTTTAGGTCTGGAAAGGCGGCGTGCCAGCTGCTCTGGGGTAAGGCCTGGGAGCAGATCCACACCAACTTTGCAGCTTCCGCTTTTGGCCAGCTCCTGCCGGATGTAGTAGCCTATGGAATAAACCCCGCTCCCCTCCAGACCGTAGCCGGTCAGCACCACCTCGCCGGTGCTGGCTCTGCCGCTGCAGGTGAGGGCTATGTTAAGGCTTGTGCCGGAGCCGTGGGCCGAGGCTATCCGCTTGAGCATGTGCGGCGACCACTGCACCTCCACCCCGCAGTTGGCAGAGCGGAGGGGAGCAACCTGGATGCCGGCAGCCTGGAATGCATCTGTCCAGGCTCCGTTGGAGCCGGTCTCGGGTCTGCTGCCGCCACCCAGGGCGAAAACAGCATACTCAGCCTCAATCTCCAGCTCCTGGTTCCCGTGCCGGAACTTAAACTGGCCTTGCCTCTCTCCGAAGCCGGTGAACTCACACCCTCCCTGGAATGAAAACAAGGGAGAAGATTCAAACTGTTTCAACCAGCGTTTAAGGATTTCCGGAGCTCCCAACTTGGCAAAAATCTTGCCTCCATTGCCCACAAAGGTGTCGGAACCCATGGTTTTATACCAGTTGACAAGGTCGGCGGGGGAGAAATCCTCTAAAAGGCCCTGGAAAAGAGCCTCGTTGCCGTAATATTTCTCTGAAAGCTCTGCCGGAGTTCCCGCATGGGTGCAGTTGAGCCCCCCGCTGGCGCCAGCCAGGAGGAACTTGCGTCCTGCCTCTCTCATTCTGTCGGCCAGAAGCACCGGAATACCGGCCTCCACCAGACGGTATGCGCAGAAAAGTCCGGCAGGGCCGGCTCCGACTATCAGAACTCTCTTCTTCTCTTTCCCCATAGGGATATTCTCCTTTCTTAGCCCCGATTAGTCAAGATTTCTTTTTTGTTGCTTATTTATTATTTATACCTTAAAATAGAAACAATAGGAGCCGACAATGTATCCACACAGAACATTTCATTTCTTGGAACCTTTCAAGGGAAAACTCTTCAATGGTGATATTCCTACCCTGGCAGAAATCTTCCAGATAGCTGCTGCACGGTACCCTGACAAAAAATGTCTTACAACCTATAACCCAGAGAAGTTTGTCCTCACATTCCGGGAGGCTCGGGATAAGATTCTTACCCTTGCCGCCTCGCTGGTGGAGAAAGGGGTAAAGCCTGGCGACCGGGTTATCCTGACAGGAAAGAACCGGCCGGAATGGGCTGTTGCCTACTATGCTATCGCCACTGCCGGTGCAATCATTGTCCCTCTCGACTACACCCTCCACGAGGATGAGCTTAAGAATCTGATCGACTTCAGCGAGCCTGTGGCTGCCATTGTAGATAAAGAGAAATATGATCTTGTTAAGACCATGCTGCCTGAAAGTGCTCCTTACTACTCCCTTGATCCTGCAAAGGATGGCTATGTGCTGACTCTTGAGAATGCACCTCTGGAAAAGCCTGTGCCACGGGAGGTGAACGATCTGGTGGCGATCCTCTACACATCGGGTACCACAGGAATTCCTAAAGGAGTAATGCTCTCCAACTCGAACCTGGTCAACGACTGCTTCCTGGCCCAGATGAACATGCAGATTTATCATACAGACGTATTCTACGCTCTCCTTCCGGTACACCACGCCTACACCATGCTCTCTGTACTGGTCGTGGGAATTGCCCAGAGCGCCGAGGTTGTCTTTGCGAAGCGCCTTGTGGTGAAGGAGTTGCTCAAAGACCTGAAGGACGGCCAGATAACTATCTTCCTTGGTGTCCCCATGCTCTTCAACAAGCTTATCGCCAATATCATGAAAGGGGTGCGGGATAAGGGAATTGTGCTCTACAGCATAGTGCGGTTCCTCATGTTCATAAGCGGAATCCTCAAGAAATGTGGCATCAAGGTCGGAAAGAAGCTTTTCGGCAAGATGATCCTGGACAAGGCAAACCTTTCCAGTATCCGTATCTGTATAAGCGGCGGCGGACCTCTTCCTGCCTCCACATTCCGTATGTTCAACCAGCTGGGTCTGGACTTTGTGCAGGGTTATGGCCTTACCGAGACCTCTCCGATCGTTACACTGAACCCTATCTATCACTTCAAGGTTAAATCTGTAGGTCTGGTTCTTCCAGAGATTCAGGTGAAGATAATCAACCCGGACAAGGAGGGACGTGGCGAGATTGCACTCAAGGGGCCTACTGTTATGCAGGGCTATTACAAGAACCCATCTGCAACCGATGCGGTCATGGACTTAAACGGCTATTTCTACACCGGCGATATGGGATACTTGGACAAGGAGAACTTCCTCTACCTGACCGGACGCAAGAAGAATATCATTGTGACAGCAGGCGGAAAGAATGTGTTCCCCGAGGAGATCGAGGACCGGTTCCAGCTCTATAACGAGATTGAGCAGATTCTGGTGCGGGGCTACTACATTGACGGCAAGAAGAAAGAGGCGGCCGGAGAGATGATAGAGGCTCTGATCTATCCGTCGGAAGAAATGCGGAACAGCGGTGACCCGGATGGAATACAGAAGAAGCTTGAGGAGATCGTGAACAACGTTAACCGGCAGCTTGCAAGCTATATGAAGATTGCCCGGGTGCGGGTTGTGGATCAGCCTTTCGAGGAGTCCTCCACAAAGAAGATCAAACGTTATAAAGTGAATGCATAATGTTAGTTATTCCAGCTATTGACCTGTTGGGCGGCAAGTGTGTCCGCCTGTACAAGGGCGATTATAACAAGGTTACAGTATACAGCGATGACCCGGTGGCCATGGCCAAAAGTTTTGTTGCTGCCGGTGCAAAGCGTATTCATCTGGTGGATCTGGATGCGGCCCGCGGTGGTGTCAACAACCGCTATGTGATTGCCAGGATATGCCGCGAGGTAAATGCCCTCTTTGAGCTCGGCGGTGGCATCCGCACAGAGGATGATGTTAAGGAGATTCTCGACATCGGCGTGGATCGGCTTATCCTGGGTACTGTGTTTGCAAAAGAGCCTGAGTGCGGCGCCCGGTGGACAGCCCGGTATGGAAAAAAGTTCATAGCAGGAATTGATGCACTTGACGGCGAGGTAAAGGTGTCAGGCTGGCAGCAGGGCTCCTCTCTTTCCGATGTGGAACTGGCCAAGAAGGCGGCCGAGTGCGGCATGTGCTCAATAATCTATACCAACATTGTCAAGGACGGCACCCTCACGGGACCAGACACAGAGCGCACTCTGACAGTTGCAGAGGCCTCCGGTATCCCAGTGACAGTATCAGGGGGCATAAGCTGCGAGCAGGATTTTGCCGATATAGTGAACAACCCCCGGTGTGCAGGACGCATCGGAGGGATTATAACAGGCAAGGGGTTCTACGAGAAAAAGTTTGACCTTGCCACTGTTATCTCGAAATATCAAAAGGATGAAGGAATTATCTTCTGATGAAAATTAAAGATATCTTGCAGCAGAATAAAGTGACTATCTCATTCGAGGTGTTTCCCCCGAAGAAGGCGGACGGCCTTGAGACAGTGCAGAAGGCGACAGAGCAGATTGCAGCCCTTAAGCCCGATTTCATGAGTGTGACCTACGGTGCAGGCGGCTCGACCAACAAGATGACACTGGAGATAGCCTCCAACCTGCAGCAGAAACATGGTGTCACAGTGCTGCCTCACTTTACCTGCGTGGCCTCATCCAAAAGCTATGTCCGGGAAATGGTGGCCCAGATCAAGGCCCTTGGAATCGAGAATATAATGGCGCTCCGGGGCGACATCCCGCAGGACGGCGTTGTTGGAACCGACTACAAATATGCATCAGACCTTATCCGCGACATAAAGGAGCAGTCTGACCTCTGCATCGGCGGCGCCTGCTATCCTGAGGGGCATATCGAGTGCAAGCATAAAGAGGACGACATCATTCATCTTAAAGAGAAAGTGGATGCAGGATGCGACTTCCTCACAACCCAGATGTTCTTCGACAACAACATCCTCTACAACTTCCTGTACCGCATTCGGGAAAAGGGAATCACCGTACCGGTGCTGGCCGGAATAATGCCTATAACCAACGCCCGTCAGCTGGAGAGAAGCGTGGCTCTCTCCGGCACTCACGTGCCCCAACGGTTCCGGGCTATAGTGGATAAATTCGGCGACAACCCGCCTGCCATGAAGCAGGCCGGAATCGTTTATGCTGCCGGCCAGATCATAGATCTGATCGCAAACGGCATAACCCACATCCATGTCTACTCCATGAATAAGCCAGAGGTTGCATCCGGTATTTTAAGCAATCTTTCCAGCGTTCTCCGCTGATCTATTTCTCCAGATTAAGCTCCAGAAGTATTGGAAAATGGTCGCTGCATCCTTCGCCGCTGGCCTTGTCATAAGGTCTCGGGTGATCTTTCTTGCTGGTGTTCCACCGGGTCTTCACAGTCTGGAATCCTGCGAAATAGAATCCTTTTTTATCGGTCAGGTTTGAACCTAAGAAGAAGTTGTCGATAGTCTCCCAGCGGCCCCGGTATACATAGCTGCCCGGATCCTGGTTCTTATCCCACAGCCATGGAGAGAAAAGCAGTTTAGGATTGGAGTTCTGGTCATCTCCTGTTATCCTTAGATACTGGAACCGTGTAGGCAGGTTCACATCGGCAGGCATTATGGCCCGAACAGCACCCTTTCCTTCCCGTTCATATTCATCGGCACATTCGTTGAAGTCGCCCAACAGAAGCACTTCGGCCTTTGGATTCTCCTCGTAAATCGCCTTAAGACGGGCAGTTACAACATCGGCGGCGCACAGCCGCTTGGGCTCTGTATTCTTCCCCACCTTTGATTTCCAGTGGTTGTTGAGGATGATAAGTTCGTGTCCGTGGATATCGAAAGAGACCTCCACTATCTGCCGCAGGTCCCGGCCAGACTCGGACTGTGGAATGTGGTATTTAACATAGTTATAGGGATATTTGCTTATGAACCCTGACTGGATTGCCGAGTTCCTGTTTTCTGATATCACAATATAGTTGTAGCCATAATCTTTCAGATAGCCCTTGGTCAGCTCGGTCAGAACTCCCTTGTTCTCGATCTCCTGGAATCCTATGATATCAGGTCCGTCAGGGGTTGCATCGGCAGCAACACGGCTTATCTGGAGCATTTTGCCCATGTAGTCTTTCTCGGTCCAGTTGCCGTTCTTTGGATTGTACTTTGGGTACTCTGACCCCTGTTCAATGCCGTCGAACATGTTCTCCACATTGAAGGACATGATCCGTATGGAACTGGGTTCCTTCTGCTCCGGCAGAGGACTGCACTTGGTCCAGGAGATGAATACTATGGCAAAAACAAGTACCAAAGATTTTTTCATGATACTTGATATACTCAAAAAAATTTCATTTTGCTTCAATTTTTGGAAAAAATTTTTCATTTTATTTGTAAAACCTGTTCCTTAAAAGAATTGCCGCGGTCAAACTCGTTCTTGAAAAGCTCAAACGATGTGGCTCCTGGAGAGAAAAGAATCACGTCTCCTGCGGTAGATCCGGCGTATGCTGCATCAAAAGCCTCTCCAAGGGTGCTGTATGGACCGTTGTAAGGGCAACTGTGGGCATCCAGTTCAGCAATCATCTTGTCTGTGGCGCTTCCCTTGAGGAGGTACATCTTCTTGGCTGCCTTTGCAATCTCGGGCAGCAGGTCGAAGAGGAGGTTCTTGTCAGTGCCACCCGCGATAAGGACAACCGGCTCATCAAAGCTCTTCACTGCGGCAAGGCAGGCCTGTGGTATAGTGGCTGTGGTGTCGTTGTAGAACTTCCTGCCGTTATATTCGCGGATAAACTCAAGCCGGTGGGGAATTCCCTTGAAGTCGGCCAGAGCGTTCATTATATCAGTGCCCTTGAAGCCATAGAGATACATTGTAGCAGCTGCGATCAGCATATTCTTCCTATTGTGTTCCCCGGGAATAAGGAGCTTCTCAGGCAGTATCTGCTCGGTTTTCCCGCTCAGTTTTATAAAGCCTTTTCTTCCATCGAGCCATACTTGCTCATCTTTTCCCATATCGGCGCCAGAGAACCAGATCGGGTGGGCCGGGGTCTCGTCGAAGAACTGTTTCCCATATTCATCGTCATAATTGCAGAGCGTGTACTGCTCCTTTGTCTGGCTCTGGTAGATCACCTTCTTGTCATCAGCATATTCCTGCACCGAATTGTACCGGTTCTGATGCTCATGCATTATATTTGTGATAACCGATACTACCGGCTTAAGAAGCCCCTTGCCCCGGATATCAGCCAGCTGCCAGGATGAGAGTTCCAGGATCACCAGCGACTTGTCAGTAAGCTCTTCCAGAAAAGAGAGCGGCGAGATAGTGATATTGCCCCCGAGGAAGGTGTCCTCATTAAGCTTTTTCATCCCGTGGTAGATGGCAGAGACAGTGGTGGATTTCCCCTTGCTTCCGGTGACAGCAATCACATCTCCCTTGAATTCCGAGAGGAATATGGAGATGTCGGTCTCGATCCTTTTTGCTTTTGCCAGGTAGGGGGAAGTGAGTGGAACAGCAGGGTTCTTGATTACTATGTCGGCGTTCTCAAAATCGGCGAAATCGTGCTTCTCAAGCACATACCGGATATCGTAGCCGGAGAGCATGTCCATGGAAGGCTTGAGAATCTGCTCTGAACGCAGGTCGGTGACAGTCACCAGAGCCCCTTTCGATGCGAAGAACTTGGCCGCAGCCATCCCACCGCCATTGAGCCCCAGCCCCATGATGGTGATTTTCTTGTTCCTGTAGTCTTCCATCTGTCCCCCTCCAAGAAATAATTATAGCACACTTAAAATAATTGATATATACTAATAAATGGGAAGTTAACATGGATTATAAAGATTATGAAGAAACATTAGAAATACTTGCTGATAAACGCTTGTCCAAAGATTTAAAGATTGGAATTCAGCAGATTAAAGAAAATAAACTCGTTGATTGGTCAGAATTCGAAAAAGGCCTTTCTATGTTTACTCCTGATTTTATGGCAGATGGGCGGATCCAACCAGAGTTATTGAAAAAAAGTGGAGATTGGAATTCGGAGCAGGAAACCCTGTACCTCTGTTCAATACCAAGGATGAGAGAATCACTCCTTGAGGCACGCAAAGAACCTTTGGAAGAAAGTGTTGAGGATATAGACTGATAATGTGGACACATTATGAATAAAAATATGCTACCATGTCATTAAAACAAGCGGCGGAATTATAAACCTTGGAGGAAATAAATGAATACTGAAATAATTGCAACAATTCAGCAGCTTCTTAAAGGACGAAACTTAGAATTTGATAATGCTAAGAAGATAAAACTAGTCCGTCATAAAGATTCAAGACCCATGGATGAGCGGAAGATACAGGGTGAACCATATACAGGTTCACTATATAATTTATATCGAAATGAATATGAAAGATTTTTGAAATATCAGAATGAACAACGATCAGCTAATTTTATAAATGTTGAATATATTGTTGCATTTATTGGAGAAGATGGTACAGATTCAAGGTTTATTGGAGTTTATAAAAATAATGGTGTAGTTGGTAAATTTGAAGATCATCATATATTTGATTTTGAAGAAGTACCTGGTTTTGAAATATTAAAAGAGCGAGTTGTTGTCGATTGGGGTAAAAATGCTATTTCGTGGCATCAGTGGTATGAAAATGAAAAGGCCGTGATAAGAATTGACAGAGGTCTAATAGAAAACGATATTCCTCTTTTTATAAGCTATAATGATGTTTTGCTTACATATCGACAATTAAAAACAATTTTTGATAAAGAAATAGCGGATTGGAAAAGACGTCTTGATTGTTGTAATTGCATTTATTTGATTCAGGATACAAATAATGGGAAGCAATATATCGGATCCACCTACAATAAAGAAGGTATTTGGGGACGCTGGAAAGATTATGCAGAATCAGGACACGGGGATGATGTGCTTCTAAAAAAAGAAATTGATAAAGATCCATTATATGCCATGAAATATTTTCATTGGATAATTCTCGAATTATTGCCTTTGAAAATATCAGAAAATGAAGCAATAGATAGAGAAAAATTATGGAAAAGAAAACTATGTTCTTTGTCTTTGGGATATAATAAAAATTAGAAATAAAGAAATAATATATGCTGATTGATGCCCACTGCCACTGTCAGCCTGCCCCCGGGGTTACTGCCCTGTGGAATTCTGTGACAGCCGACGACTGGGATCACATTCCGGACAGCCCTGATATCTTCCCTTTCTACGGCATCCACCCATGGCATGCAAAAAGTTGTTCAAAAATTGAACTTATGGCTTTGGGACAGTTTATCAAACAGAAGAAGGGTGCCGGCCTTAAGTTCGGCATAGGGGAGACAGGACTGGACAAGACAGACAAAAACCCCGATTTTGAGGATCAGAAGGGCTTTTTCGCTTTCCATCTCTGGTTGGCCCAGCAGTATAAGGTGCCGGTTGCTGTCCACTGTCTCCACGCATGGGGCCCTTTCATGGAAATCCTCTCAGAAGTTCCGGACGACCTGCCCCTTTTAATGCACTCCTACTCCGGTTCCATGGAAACCGCAAAAACGCTATTAAAGCGCAACACATGGTTCTCCTTCTCACCATCGGTCCAGCGGATAGAAAAACAGGCCGAGGTACTCCGTCAGCTCCCTCTGGAACGCATATTCCTTGAGACCGATTTTACAGAGGTTCCGTCGGCCGGTTATGTGGAGACTTTGGAGGAACTGTATAACTTTGCCGCAGGGATAAAAAATATAACTCCCGAAACAGTAAAAAGTTATCTTGAAAATAATCTTAAAACACTATTTTCCCCTTGAAAAAAAAGCCTCCTTGTTTCTATAATTATCTTTGGGAGGGACGGGGGAACTATGTTCAAAAAAGGCTTTGACAACGACCTATATCTTAAGCTTCAGAGCGAGACAATTCTTGACAGGATAAAGGATTGCAACAGCGACAAGCTCTATTTGGAATTCGGCGGCAAAATTCTTTTCGACCTCCATGCCGCCCGGGTTCTGCCTGGTTTTGACCCCAATGTGAAGATGCACCTCCTTGCAAAGATGAAGGACTCCGTGGATGTGATCATGTGCATCTCTGCTCCCGACATCGAGAAGAAGAAGGTGCGGGCCGACTTCGGCATAACCTACGACTCCGATGTGATGAAGACTATCGACGACTTCAGGGCATGGGGCATTTCCGTAAAAGCAATTGTAATTACAAGATACGACGGACAGCCTTCTGCCGATGCATTCCGGACCACCATGGAGAACCGCGGAATGAAGGTCTATACCCACAAGTTCACCAAAGGGTACCCCACCGATGTGGATCTGATTGTAAGCGAGCAGGGCTACGGAGCAAATCCATATATTGAGACTGAAAAACCTGTCGTTGTAGTGACAGGCCCCGGCCCGGGAAGCGGAAAGCTGGCAACCTGCCTTTCGCAGATGTATCACGAGCATAAGAGGGGAGTAAAAGCAGCCTATGCTAAGTTCGAGACCTTCCCTATCTGGAACCTCCCGCTGAATCACCCAGTGAACAGAGCATACGAGGCTGCCACCGCAGAGCTCAAGGATGTGAACATGATAGACCACTTCCATCTTGAGGCCTATGATGTTAAGACTGTCAACTACAACCGCGATATCGAGGCATTCCCGATTGTCCAGCGGATTATCGAGAAGATCACCAATGCTCCCTCTATCTACAAATCTCCGACCGATATGGGTGTAAACCAGGCCGGAAACGCCATCATAGATGACCAGGTGGTGCGCAAGGCTGGCGAGCAGGAGGTGATACGCCGGTATTTCCGCTATGCATGTGAGCAGGCCCTTGGCCTCTGCAGCACCGAAACTCTGCAGCGGGTAGAGCTTATCATGAAGGATATGGGGCTTAAGCAGGAGGACAGGAGCACCGTAGTTCCGGCCCGGGAGGCTGCCCAGATTGCCAAGGAGAAAAACAAGGGAAACCGGGGTATCTACAGCGGCGCCGCAATCGAGCTGCCGGACGGTACTATTGTGACAGGCCACAACTCTCCGCTTCTCCACGCCGCATCCAGCGTTGTCCTCTCGGCTGCCAAGAGGCTGGCAGGAATATCTGACGAGGTTGAGCTTCTTCCAAGCACTATCCTCAAGTCCTTGGCAGACTTCAAGGAGGATGTCCTTAAAAGCGCCTCTGTCAGCCTGAACCTTGAGGAGACTCTTATAGCATTCGCTCTGGCTGCCGCCATAAATCCGACTGCTGCAACTGCCCTTAAGAAGCTTAAGGATCTGGAAGGGTGCGAGATCCACATGACCCATGTGCCATCTCCGGGCGATGCAGACGGCCTGAGGAAGCTCGGTTTCCACTCCACAAGCGATGCCGAGTTTGCAACCAAGGCTCTCTACCGCAGATAAATATATCTTGTTTAAAAATAATAATAAGAGTACACTATTATAGATAGGCTAATACCTATATAAGGAGTTCTCAATGCAAAGCGTTGGAATCAACATCGGTTCTTCCAGCTTGAAGATAGCTTGCGTTGCAGACGGTAAGCTTTTGTGGGCTGAAAGCATTCCCCACGAAGGCAATTTCCACGATGCGGCAGAAAAAATATTATCAGCTCACCCCATTGAAAAAGGGGCAAGAGCACTGGCAACTGGAACAGAAGGACGTTTTCTCTTCTCTGTGAACAAGACTGTGGAGCCTCTGTGTATCGAGGAGGCCCTGAAGGAGCTTAAGCTTAAGGCAGATGCTATTGTCTCCCTGGGCGGCGAGGATCTTGTAGTCTATACCCTCAATGATGAGGGAAGAATCATAAACAACTTCTCGGGAAGTAAGTGTGCCTCAGGAACTGGAGAGTTCTTCAAGCAGCAGCTGGCCCGTATGGACATGAAGCTCGAGGATGTGAACAGCGTTCCAGACACTGCAAAGATTCTTGAGCTTTCGACCCGCTGTTCTGTATTCATGAAGAGCGACTGCACCCACCGGCTCAACAAAGGCGAGGCCACAAAAGAAGATATCGTCCTCTCCCTAAGCAACGTGATGGCTGTGAAGGTCATCGACTTCCTGAAGAAGGCGAGAATCAGCAAGGGCAAGGTCATCTTGGTGGGAGGAATCACCAGAAATCGCCATATCATCCGCTTCATCAAGGAGAAGGCTCCTGATATCGAGTTCATCATCCCGGAGGAAGCTTCCTATTTTGAGGCCCTGGGTGCCGCATATCTGGCAGAGAAAGACGGCAGCACAATGCCTGAGCCGGACAAGCTTATAACCAAGAACAAGGTAAGCTTCACCCACCTTGAGAGCCTTAAGACTCAGCTTTCAAAGGTGACATACTTCCCTGCAAAGCATGGTAAGACAGTTGCCGGCAGAGAGTACATCTTGGGCGTGGACGGCGGTTCCACAACAACTAAAGCATGCCTTATCGACATAGAGACAGACGAGATCACAGCATCCTACTACGGCCGTACCCATGGCGACCCTGTGAAGGCTCTCAAGCTGTGCCTCCAGGAGATCAAGAAGCAGGTGCAGGCCGATATCGGCGACGGCAAGATCAGCATAACATTGGCTTCCACCACAGGCTCTTCCCGCGAGATTCTGGGAGTGTTCCTGGAGACACCTGCTGTCTACAACGAGATTATCGCTCACACTGAGGGAACCACCTATTTCTCCAACGATGTGGACACCATATTCGAGATAGGCGGTCAGGATGCGAAGTATGTGCTCCTTAAGAACAAGGTGCCTATCGACTATGCCATGAATGAGGCCTGCTCTGCAGGTACAGGCTCCTTCCTCGAGGAATCGGCATCCGGCGACCTGAACATTGCACACGCCTGGGAGATCGGTGACATTGCCCTTGAGGCAGAGAACCCTCTCAAGTTCGGCGAGCACTGCTCTGCATTCATCAACTCAGATATCAGAAAAGCTATCCAGCAGGGTGCGACCCGGGCTGATATAACTACAGGAATTGTCACATCCATTGTCTCCAACTACCTGAACAGAGTTGTCGGAAACAGGACTGTGGGCAACAAGATATTCCTCCAGGGCGGCGTGGCCAAGAACAAGGCTATCCCTCTGGCATTCGCACTCCTTCTGGGCAAGGAGATTCTGGTTCCGCCAGATCCTGAGCTCATGGGATGCTTCGGCGTAGGTCTTTTGGCAAAGCAGAAGTTCAAGGAGGGGCTCATCTCCAAGGCCACCTTCGACATCGACAAGATTCTCGAGACAGAGATCATCTACGAGAGCGAGTTCAAGTGCAAATCCTGCGAGAACCAGTGTCCTATCCGCATCCTCAAGGTGAACGGCAACAAGTATATGTTCGGCGGTCGGTGCTCAAAGTACACCAACTCACGCAAGAAGAAGCTGTTCGACGAGTCCAAGATCCGCAACTTTGTGGATGAGCGTAACGACCTTATGTTCAAGACATTTGCTCCGGACGAGGCCAGCTTTGTTAAGAAGCGGGATTACACTGTGGGCATTCCGAAGGCCTTCTCTGTTTATACGCTCTACCCCTTCTACGCTTGGTACTTCCACCAGCTGGGTATTAAGACAGTCCTTTCCGAAAATGTGCCGCACTCCGGCGTCGCAAGGGTTGAGTCCACCTACTGCTTCCCTGCAGAGATTGCCCACGGAGCAGTGCAGGATATCCTGGACAAAAAGACAGATTACATCCTGCTGCCTCATTACCGCGACATGCCGAGCCATGAGAGCGATATTCACGCAAACTTCTGTCCTATAACACAGAGCCTGCCATATTACATCAAGAAGGCTTTCCCTGAGATTCCGGAGGAGAAGATTCTCTCTCCAGTAGTGAGCTTCAGAACCGGTCTGGACAAGGCTGTAGAGTTCTTTATCCAGCTGGGCGAGAAGCTGGGATTCACCGAGGCCGAGGCTAAAGAGGCCTTCAATGTGGCTCTTAAGAAGCAGAACGAATACCAAGAGGCTGCCTTCAAGCTGGGCGAGGAAGCCCTTGAATATGCAAAGACTCAGGCACAGCCAGTGATCGCGCTTCTTGGACGGCCATACAACGCATTTGCGAAAGAGGCCAACATCGGTATTCCACGGAAGTTCACATCCCGTGGCAACACAGTTATTCCGTTCGATATCCTGCCGATAGGCGACAAGAAGATATTCCCTAACATGTACTGGTACTATGGCCAGAAGGATATGCACACAGCCTTCAATATGAAGGATAACCCGAATATCTTTGTCACATGGGTCAGCAACTTCTCCTGCGCACCGGACTCATTCATGCTTCACTACCTTAAGTGGATAATGGGGACCAAGCCATTCCTGGTGCTGGAGCTCGATTCCCACTCTGCAGACGCAGGTGTGGATACCCGTGTGGAGGCATTCCTGGATATTATCGAAGGCTACCGGCTTAAGTACAGTGGAAAGGACGAGGAGCGCTATGACAACGGCCTCCGGTTCGTGAACGACGGAAAGAGCGAGCCACATCTCCATAACGAGCACACAGGGGAGGATATTGCGATCCGCGGCAACAAGAAGGTTAAGATTCTCCTCTCCAACATGGGCGATATCTCTGCAAGATCCATGGCTGCCACAGCGCAGTCCCTGGGCTTCAATGCCGAGGCTGTCCCTATTCCGACACCGCGCACACTGCGCTTTGCCCGGAACCATGCATCAGGAAAGGAGTGTGTTCCATCACTGCTGCTTTTAGGCTCGATGCTTGAGTACTTTGCATCTGACAAGTACGACAAGAGCACAACATACATGATCTTTGTCCCGATCACAACAGGACCATGCCGTACAGGACAGTACTTTGTCTTCTACCAGAACCTGTTCCGCGACCTGCGGCTTGAGAATGTGGTTGTCTTCACGCTGAGCGCAGACCACTCCTATTCAGAGCTCGGGGCAGGGTTCTCCAAGATTATGTGGTGGGCACTCTGCGCCGCCGACTACCTGAAGGATATCCAGACAACACTGCGCACCTGCGCTGTTGACAGAGCCTATGCCATGAGCGAGGTCAACGATGGTGTGAAGTATGTGCTAGAAGAGGCCAAGAAAGGGTGGAAGAACATTGTTCCTGCCCTCAAGGTGTTTGCTGAACGTGTAAAGAAAATTCCTCTGAAGAAAGACCCAGAGAAGTGTCCGAAGGTGCTGGTTGTGGGCGAGATCTATGTCCGCCGTGACGACTATGCAGTGGACGAGATTATCAGATCCTGTGCTGACAAGGGTATCATAGCCAAGGTCTCAGGCATTGGCGAATGGATCCACTACACCGACTTTGTGCAGGAGTACTTCCTCAAGAGGGAGCGGACCGTATTCCCGTGGTATAAGAAGATATTCAGCGAGAACACCAAGAAGCTCCTGATCCTCAAGCTTGCAGAGGCATGGAAAGAGAGCACCGAGTCCAAGATAAGGGAGGCCCTGGAGCCATGCGGTCTTATTCCTAAGTCGCCGCACGACATGAAGAAGATTATGGCCAACACACTCAAGTTTGTAAGCTACGAGCTTAACTCCGAGATCTCTATCTCAAGCGGTGCGGCAGCTACAGCTATGGAAGAAGGCTACTCTGGTGTTGTCAACATCTCGCCGTTCGCATGCCTTATCGGACGTGTCATCGAGGGCTTGTACATGCCTTATGCACGGCAGAACAAGTATCCGGCTATCTCCATTGAGATTGACGGCAACCAGCTGCCGCCGAACATCATCAACAAGCTGAACATCTTCATGCTCAATGTCATACGGTACAAAGAGAATCCAGGTGTGGCAGAGCTGATCGATTACGAGGATGAGAAGTAAAAAGCTTTTAATACTGCTGGTTCTCTGCCTGGCTTTATTTGTCTCTGCCCAGGCAGAGCCGGTGGTAAGTTATCTTGGTCCGCAGGGCACCTATTCCCAGGAAGCCAGCCAGGTTTTCTTCGATAAGCAGGGAACATTCATTCCATTTGAAAGTGTAAGCAAGGCAGTTCAGGCTCTGGTTGAGGGGAGATGCGATTATGCGGTGATTCCCCAGGAGAATACAATAGGCGGCGCTGTCCTTGATTATGTCGATGTTCTGATATCTAACAAGGAGGTCTCTGTCTGCGGCGAGGTTGAGCTCCTGATAAGCCAGAACCTCCTGGCTCTTCCCGGTACAAAGCTTAGTGACATTAAAGAAGTTTTCTCCCATAAGCAGGGCATCATCCAGGGGAGGGAATGGCTAACAAAGAACATTCCTGGTGCAAAAGTGACCGAGGTATCAAGCACTGCAGAAGGGGCTCGGCTGGTCTCAGAAAAGAAGGATCCAGCTTATGCGGCTATTTCCTCTGCAGCCTGTGCTGATGTGTACGGGCTTGAGATTCTTGCCCCCGGTATCCAGAGCAGCAATAAGAACAAGACCCGCTTTTATGTGCTTTCCCTTAATACACCAGCAGAAGAACCAGCACAGAGGCTTGCCTTCATAGCTACTGGCAAAGCAGACAATCTCCCGTCGCTGATGTCAGAGATGAAAAAGAAGAAAATGACTCTGGTCGCAATCCATGACAGACCAAGAAAGACAGAGCTTGGCGAATACTATTACCTTATTGAATGTGCCGGCTCTTATAAAAGCTATCAGAAGCTGACTGGAAAAAGTGGCTTTGAGTTCCGCTACCTGGGCAGCTTTGATGTGTATTAAGTAAAAATTATTTTACCTTGAAAGTATTGCGGTTGTAGCTCATTGTGGTAAGGTACATCTTGTTTCCATGCATTTTTTCCATATAGCTTGCAACCACGAAAGCTCCCAGCGAGCTTGGCAGAGAATCCTCATCTGTCAGGTTGAACAAAAGGCCATCGTCTTTTTCGATGATCTGAATGCCGTCGTCCCTGATAAGGGCTGTACATTCTGCACAGACTGTAGGCTTTTTATTGTTCCGCTCGTACACCAGCATATAGAGCTCCTCGATAAGCAGCTCTGTTTTTGCAATCAGCTTTCTGTCCACATTATTTGCCCGCAGGAAGTCTCCTATGTTCTTCTGAACTGCGATAGTTGCTTCTGGGGTGATGGTAAACTCGTAGAAAGCAGCTTTTAAAGATTTTTCCCGATCTGCAAGGAGAAGAGGTGTATTTTCTCTGCCGTATTTTATGCGCACGAAAAGAAGTGAAAGATAATAGGCTGCAATAGGAGCCAGGGCACCGCCTGCAAACATTCCGTATATGCCGAAAAGCTTTCCAAACAGCATACACAGAGGCAGAGCCACAATCATATCCCGAAGGCCGCTGATGACAAAGCCCAGCAGAATCCGGTCGATTATAATGTAGTATGATGTAAGCAAATACAAAAGACTTATATGAACAAGCCCCAGGGCAATAATTTTTGCCCCTTTGTCGGCAAATCCTACAATATCCGGGTCTGCGATGCCATATATTTTTACAATGAAGGGCGAGAATGCTAATATAACCAGTGTTACAATAAACCCTTCGATGATTGCTGCCTTTTTTGCAAGCCGGTAGCATTTCCGGATTGCCGGACAGGATTCTTCTCCTACATAAATATTCATAATCGGGGTAACAGCTTCTCCAATGCCGTCAAACACCATCTGGAACTCTTTTACAAGCAGGAATACAGAGGCCAGGATCAGCATCTCTTGGCCATAGGTTACTATGATAAAATGCTCTATTCCAACAGTAAAGCAGGCAAGAAAAAGATAGGAGCCTGCATCGATTATGCTGTATTTTACTACAGGAAGAAGCTCTTTGAAAGAAAAGAAAAAACCTATTTTGAGGGAGTTGGCCTTTCTGAGGAAATGGACAGATGCAATAATAAGAGCAGCAGCAGTTCCTGCAAAAGAGGCGAAAGCAATTCCCGATATGCCGAAGAAGTGGGCAAGGATAACAGAAAGTACAATGTTTCCCACAACCTGCACTAAACTTGAGACAAGGCTCAGGGCCTCGTCGCCGTCGGTCAGTATCATCTCGGAGATAAGCATGTTCAGCGCGCTGAGCAGAATGGTTAGCTTATACCAGAAAAAGTAGTCGTGTGCTTGATTGAATACTGCTTCGGAAGCTTTATAGGAACGCAGGTAGGTGTCTCCGAATACAGAAGCGGCGAGGGTCAGGATGATTCCTATGGCAATAGCTGATGTAAATCCCAGCGCAAAATAGCGGTCTGCTGCTTTTTTGTTGAACTCTCCCATAGCTTTTGAGTAGAGAATGGGAACGCCGCTTGCGATCATACCGGCAAAAAAAGCAGCCAAGCTATAAGCCGGGGTAACAAGGCTTATGGCTGCAACTGCATCTTGGCCCAGCATAAGGCCGGCAATCACAGAATCCGAAAGCAGGAGCAGCGTTACTACAACCATGCTTATTGTTCCAGGTATCAGCAACGAGAAAAATTTTCTTTTTAAGAATGTTGACTGACTACTCATAGTTTTTTATATCTCCGACTGCAATATCAGGATTTTCCTCTACTTTTAAAAGCATTTCACAGGAATTGGTGAAGAGACCCAGGAACTTTTCCATGCTTTCACTCTTGTACTCTGCTGCGTTATAATCAAGGATAAAACCGAATTCCGTTCTGCTGTCAAGTATCTCAAGCTCCGGCGAATTGCCGCAGGCGCATGGGAACTCATCTGTCTCCAAGGACTCGGCAGCCTTTTTCATAAAACTGGTGTATTTGTCGCAGTTGTACATATCGCCCTGATACAGAAGACAGAACACATCATGCCCCTGGTAAAGACCTGGTCTGTCGAAATAGGAAAGGCTTCCATGGGCAATGCCCTCCAGCGCCTGCTCCTTTGCCTGCATAAGCAGATCCTTCAGCTTGGTCTTATCTCCAATAGTAAAGGCAATAGGATAGTCCTTGTAGAAGACCCCGACAGAACGCTGTTCCGCGGCTGCTTCCCGGCCGTTCCATACCCAGGACAGCATTACATTCTGGACCTTGTTATACATAGATATGGCAAGGGCAGCCGCCGCAGCATAGAATTCATTTTTCCCCAGCCCATAGTTCCGGCATAGGTCGGCAACACGCTCTTTGGAGAACTGGAAATCGCCTGTAATGGTGTCAAGGATATTCTTATCTGTGTCATAGTCGGGCTGTGGTCGTGTATGCCAGCCGTCCTTGTCGTATCGGTCCTTGAAATATGCATTGTCCTGGGAATAGGTTCCGGTGCTCTTAAAGTCTGCCTCTTTCTGCAATTCCTGGAATATTTTGTCTTTACCAATGGAATCGCCACGAAGACTGCGGGCAATATCGTCCATAAGAATTTCCATGGAATTTCCGTCGGCAATGACATGATATGCATCAAAAAGGAAAACGTTCTGCCCCGGTGTTCTGATAATCCGGGTGCGGAAAAGGGGGCTTCCATCAAGCAGGAAGGGCCTTATAAAGTGTTTTAAGGTCTCGGCTAGCTCGTCATTGCTCATAGTCTCCACAGGAGTTTCCTTGTCAAAGCTGGGCTCGTAACGCAGATAGTATATGTTGCCCTCTTTCTCTATGACGCTTAAAAGAGCAGGATGAGCAGAGACAGCTTTTCTTACAGCTTTGGCGAACTGGCCTAAATCCACATTGTCCTGCAGAGTGATTATATACGTCAGATTGAACATTGTTGTTACAGGGAAGGCGATATCGTCCTGGAGCATAATCAGCTGTATGTCATTAAGTGGTGCTTTTGTAAGATGTATCTTCTGTCCGGGATGGGAATTCTGGGCCTTTAGAGCCTCTACCGCCTCTGCAATGGCACGCACAGTACGCTTCCCAATAATCAGCGGAACGGACAACGGAAGGGTCTTGCATTCTGCTATCAGATTCATGGCGCATATACTGTCACCGCCCAGCAGTATCAGGTCATCATCAATTCCTATTTTCCCCACATTGTAAAGATCTCCCAGAATCCCCTCGGCCGCAGAGCAGAGGATTTTCTGTGTCTCGGTTTCCGGCGGCACATATTCGGCATGATTCTCTTCAAAAGCTGGTGGTGCCAGTGATTTTTTGTCAATTTTCCCGTTTGTGTTGAGGGGCATTTTCTCAAAGCGGACATAATAGGATGGAATCATATAGTCAGGAAGCAGTGTTTTTAGGGAAGCACGGATTTCTTCTACGGGAACAGTATCTTCTTTCTGATAATAGGCGCAGAGATAATACTTGCCATTGTTCTCAAATGCCTTTACTGCCACAACCTTAGTTTCCAGCACTTTTTTAAGGGCTGTCTCCACTTCGGCCGGCTCTACACGGTTTCCGTTTATTTTAACCATGTCGTCTGCCCGGCCCAGGACATACAGAAGTCCGTCTTCTCCCCGGCGGGCAAAGTCTCTGGTGCGGAAGAATTTTTTTCCATCGATTACAACAAAAGCTTTCTCATTCTCTTCTTTCTGGTTAAGGTAGCCGCGGAAAAATGGAAGATGGAGGCAGATTTCCCCTTCTTTCTCAGAAACGGAGTCGTTATCAAGAAGCACCATGTCTGTATAGGAACAGTGTGCACCGATGGGCGTGTTTGAGTAGGGTTTATCGATAACAAAATTGCAGGCGGTGGACATAAGCTCCGAGTTGCAGTAGATGTTCAAAACTGCAAATCTTGAGCTGTATACATCGCTTACCCGCTCGGAAGAAAGATATATAACTTTTGGCGAAAGGCTCTCGTTGTCAGAAAGGGGCTTTACCAGCGATGCAGTCAGGAACATTGCATCTATTCTGTGTTCTTTAAGGAACTGCATATAAAGCAGCGGATTTCTGACAACCTCGCCCGAGACCATATAGTTAGTCCAAGCTTCGCAGACCATGCACACATTGATAATGGTAAATGCAGAGAATGTTACCGGTGCCACATTTGCAAAGCGGATTGCGTCATCCTGCATGGTATAAGGCTCCAGCACTTCCTCGGCAGTGCCCTTTGCCATAAAGCGGTAAGCTCCGTATTCTTCCACAACGCCTTTGGGCATCCCTGTGCTTCCCGATGTATAGATAATAAACGCAAGGTCGTGCTCATCGCTTTCTGCCCAGTCTGCTTCCGGCAGGGGGTGGCAGTCCATGGCCTTATCCCAGTGTGCAGCATCAAAAACAAATTTGGCGCCAGAGTCGGCAAGCACATGCTCTATACGCTCCTGGCCCATTGCATCGGAAATCGGTACAAAGGCACAGCCGCATTTCATCACGCCCAGTTGCACCGCCACATATTCCATGGACTTTTCCAGTTTTATGGCAATCAGGTCTTCTTTTTTTAAGCCCAGTGCCCGCAAGTAGGAAGCGACCCGGCTTGAATAATCATTTAGCTGGGAATAGGTTGTTGAGCGCTCGCCATCACGGTCAACGGCTGCCGGACGGCTTGGATATTTTACTGAAACTTCTGATAATCGTTGTAGAAATGGAATCATCTGTCTGCTCCTATGTTATCTTTGAAAAAATCCAGGACAGCTTTAAGCCCATGCTCTAGATCAGTCCGGTTTAAAAGCAGATTTATTCGGAAACAGAAGTGATGTTTTGGGTCAAAGCATTGCATAACGCCGGGATAGACAAAATAGCCTTTTTCCCTCATCAGCTGCTTCATGGCGTCGACAAAGCATCTGTCATCAAGTGTGCTGTCGATGAAAATCATAGCGTAATGGCCATAAGTCTCCGCTGACAGAGAGGCAAAACTGTAAGAAGCCAGAACCTGTCTGGCAGCAGAAAGATTTTTCTGCCAGAACTTGTTGTACACAGTCATACATTCATCAAAATTAGGCGAGATAAAATGAAAATACCCCTGCTGGCATGAGTAGTTGAGTGAGCCACCATAACTGTCGCCCAGGCTGTCAATATCATCATAGAATTTTTTGTGTGCTACCAGGACCGAGAACTTTATGCCCTGGATACCAAGTGCTTTATGGGGGCTGTAGATATAAATAAGATTTTCCTGTATGCCGAATGTACGGGAAAGTTCCCTGCCGTTTATGCACAGGGATTCGTCTAAAATTACCAGCTTCCCGGCATCCAGCAGTTTTTGAATACTTTCTGTTACCCGCTGGCCGAAATAGATGCTGCAGGAGTTGAGCGGAGAAGTGAACCAAAAGGCAGTACAGTCGGATTTCAGGAGTAAATCTACGTCAAAAGATTCATTTATATCTTCCATAAAATCGGCAAAAATCGTGTATGGCAGCTTTAAGTCATCACAGCAGTCTGGAACAGAAAAATAGTAGGGAGAGATTATCCCAAGCTTTGTTTCCATTCTTGAAAGAAGAACTGCAATAGTCGCGATAGAAAGGGTGCTTTGTGTAAGAGCATGAAAGAATTCTTTTTTGCAATCTTCGGCAGAGAAACCCAGTTTATAGGCCAATTTCTTCCTGGCATCCTCCTGGAAGTAATATTGATAGTCAAAAATATCAATTCCGTTGTCAAGTTTGAGGATGTTTTTAAGCTGTTCTTTATATTCAGAGCCTGAATTCCAGGTAGAAAGATTTACAGAAGGATACCCTTGCTTCTGGCAATCTTGCACTGCCCTGTCCAGCTCCATCTCAATTTCATAGTCAGTCATATATTATATATATATTAATATTACTGTTAAAGCAATAAGTCAGACGATTTCCATTCTAAAGCACCAGTTATCAATTGCAGTGTTTCTGCACATAAACTGGCTGGATTCAAAGCAGGTAAAACCTCGCCTGCAGTAAAAATTGTAATTTTTTTTGGAGTTTGTGATCAGGGCAAGGGTGCCGCCGCCCTTATTTTTTATATAAGGAATCAGAAAGTCCTTAAAGACACGGCTTCCGTATCCCTTTTTCTGGGAATCCTTTCTGACGGCAAGATCCTGAAGATAGTATATATGTGGTTCATTTTTCATAAGAAGTTTTATTGGTTTTTCGCTCTGTTCATCCATAGAGTTCCATAAAAGTATTTTGCTTAACCCAGACCTAATTATTGCAGGTACAGCACCGGCAAAGAGGTAATCAAGAAATCCAGGTTGTTTTTTCTCAGGATCCTGAAATATAAACCCCATAATAATCTGTCCATCGTCTTCCCCGACAAAAAGCTGCCTTCTTTTTATGTTTGTCTTTATGGAGAGCATATGAACTTCATAGATAAATTTCCACCGCCAGTCAAGGTTATTCTCGAGAGGTATGAAAAAATCATAGTCCATGTAGGCATCTGTAAAAAGTTCGCAGATTTCTTTCTGTTCTTCTTTTCTGGCGGCTCTGAATGTCAGCATAGATTCCCCATATCATTTCCGTATGGCATTATAGCAGGCCTTGTTAAAATGAACCGCAATATTGTTGCGGTTAAGATTCTCGATGTCACATAGATAATCATATATTTTAATACCAGAGCTCAGACAGTAAGGAACAGTATATTCAAAATATTCTCTGTCATATCCCTTCTGGAGCAGCTCGCAGAAGAATGTGCAGGCAAGCTGATGACGCAAAATATCCTCGATTTCCTTGGAAAGGGAGATGCCGGCTGAACAAGTGTGGTCAATTCCGTATCTGGAACAAAGAAGGGCCAGGGCATCTGACAGGGCTGTGTTTTCATCCCGCAAAACCATAATAATCTGTCTTCTTTCCTCAAACAGATTATCTGGATCAGGTTCAATCACCTGTGTCATGTAATCCCAGAAATAGAGATTGTCCTTAAGGAAAAGCTCTGTGACATGTGGACATACCGGAGACAGCATTTTTTCCACATGACTTTTATAATGCATTGTCCACCTAGGATATTCCCGGCATTC
The DNA here is from genome assembly GCA_017649605.1 of Spirochaetia bacterium. Lineage (GTDB taxonomy): Bacteria > Spirochaetota > Spirochaetia > CADAEX01 > CADAEX01 > CADAEX01. Next base: position 6,842 of record JAGCGL010000062.1, on the reverse strand, counting down.
ATAATGGAGTACGTTCCTGCCGAAAGTTGATTGAAAAAGACACCTGCCGTCCTTAACAAGAATGCAGACACCATTTTTGTCCTGCTTGAACCGGAGCCCGTCCTCTGTTTCTTCAACCATTTCCTTTAGGTTGAAAACAGTGCCATCAACAAGTTTTTTTCCATCATATTTCTTATATTTTTCATATTCCCCGTCAAGCATAATTCCGCCAGCCGATTCCAGACAGCAGTTGCAGGGGCAGCCAAGGTCGCATACAAATTCATCGACCATTTTCTCAATTATTTCTTTCTCAGTCATAGATGTTCTCGTATTCTGCATAAGTGTAGCTTTTAACGGGCTTTATCCCAGACATTCTACTGTAAAAAGCAATGTCGGGGAAGTTGATTCCATTAAAATAATTTTGCTGTGCAAAGGAATAGGAGCCCATGTCGCCGAAGATGATTCTGTCGCCAGGCTTCAGCGGGGCAGAAAAGGTGTATTCGCCGAATACATCCCCTGCAAGGCAGCTGTTTCCGGCAAGCAGGTAGCTGTAGGTTTTCTGCTCCGTTCTGCCGCTGCACTCTTCTGGGAAGACTACAGGAAGCTGGTAATAATTTTTAAGGACATCAAGGGCATGGCAGGAAAGAGATGTATCAAGAATTGCAATATCTTTTTCGTTGTGCACAATATCCAGAACTGTAACGGCCAGGAAACCTGATTCCATTACCAGATATTCACAGGGTTCAATATAGGTCTTTAAATGATATTTTGTATGCAGAATATCCAGGTTCTCCTGAAAATCGGCAAAGTCAAAATCATCTTCTGTAAAGGCCTGCCCGCCCCCTAAGTTTATCCAAGAGACAGATGGTAAATAGTCTGCAAACTTTTCTATGACCGCAGAGATCAGATTGTTGAAATCCTGGGAAGAATTGCCGCAGAGGGCATGGATATGGAAGCCTGAGATACGATTCATGATGTCAAGCTTTACCTCTGCAAGTGCGTTCTTTGTAAGCCCGAAGCGTGAATAAGAGCCGCATGGATTGTAGACCGCCTCTTTTACTGCATTGACCTGGGGATTAAGACGCAGGGCAAATTGATTCTTCCTAGAGCCTGCCTGGCTGAAAATGGAGGCCTGCTGTGGAGAATTCAGGACAATGTGGGAACAGATAGAGGCGATTTCTTCAGCATCTTCTGCTTTGTAAGCAGGGGTGTGGATATGCACTTCCTTTCCCATGTCGCTTCCAAGCTTTGCCTCAAAAAGCCCTGATGCGGAGATGCCATCCACAAAAGGCTTGATAAACGGAAATGCCTTTGGAAGGGGAAACCCTTTCATCGCCATCAGAAGAGAAAGCCCGGCGCCATCGGCCTTTTTCTTTATATTCCTGAAATTCTCGGCAAGAATATCGGTGTCGATGATGTAGCAAGGTGTTTTGACTTTAAAATCAAAAGTCATTTAATATCCAGCCCCTCTTTTCTGATGCACTCAACATCTGGAATACCATAAAGTTTAGTAGTCAAGGCTTTTGCATACTGGAAGCCGAAGTCAAGGTCTCCTATGAATCCGCCGGAAGTAGTCACGTAGTAGAACTTCTTTGCCTTGCAAAGCCCCTGAGGATAGCCCTCCGGTGTGTAGCGGAATGTGATGCCGCATACTGATGTAGCCTCGAAGTAAAGCTTTACCAGAGCAGGGAAGGAAAGGTCCCAGTAGGGGGCAGCTATAACTATGATATCTGCTTCTGCAAACTGTTTTGCATACTTAAAGAAAGGATCACTGAAGTCCCCGGCTGCCAAAGCTCTGTCCCGTCTGGCGATATCAGAGTTGCTGAGTGGCTTTAAGTCTGCATCTTCCAGGTTAAGAATTTCTGCAGGTGTTCCGGTCTCCTTCTCCAGCTTGGAAAGGAGTTCCTTTGCCAGTTTAAGAGTTCTGGATTCTGGCCTTATACAGGCATTTATAAACAGTGTGCTCATAGAGACCTCATATTTTTGTCAGCCTGTTCCAAAGCTGCCATAGATTTTACAAAATTGAACCGCAGGAGCCTGTGTCCTTCATCAACAGCGCTCAGGTAGAAAGGTGATGCTGGAATCAGTGCCACCTGTTTTGTCTTTATAAGCTCCTCCATGAAATCCATGTCGCTTTTCTTTGAAAGGCGGTCGAAGGTTGCCATGAAGAAGTATGAGCCCTCCGGCTTTACCGGATCAAAGCCCCATTCGCTGGCCCTTGCAAGTAAATAATCCCGCCGTTTCTCCATCTCTGCACAGAATTCCTTTGAATATTCGGCAGAGATTGGCAGAATCTTGGAGAATGCCAGCTGAATCGGGTGGTTGACAGCGAATGTCACCCACTGATGCACTGCCTGAACTGCAGCTGTCAACGCAGGTGTGGTGCAGATATAGCCTATCTTCCAACCTGTGGCGGAGAATGTCTTGGCTGTGGAGTTTATAGTTATAGTCCTCTCTGCCAACCCTGGCACTGTTGCAGTAGGAATATGTTTAAGTCCGTCGAACACCAGGTTCTCGTATACCTCGTCACTGATGATGGTCAGATTGTACTTGTTTGCCACTTCGGAAAGAACTGTCAGCTCTTCCATTGTATAGACTTTTCCGGTCGGATTGTTCGGGTTGTTTATGATTATAGCCTTGGTCCTGGGGGTGATAGCTGCCTCCAGCTCCTTCCTGTCAAAGGAGAAGTCGGGCAGGTGCAGTGTCACAGCCTTCATGGTGCATCCTGCCATCTTTGCGCTTCCGGCATAGGAATCGAAGAAAGGCTCGAATGCTATTAGCTCATCCCCCGGGTCGCACAGGGCTAATACGCTGTCAAATATAGCCTCGGTGGCGCCGCTGGTAACTGTGATCTGTGTGGCCGGATCGAAGGAAAGGCCATACTTTGTGCGGTATATGTCGCTTATTGCCTGCCTGAACTCAGGGACTCCTGACATGGGTGCATACTGGTTCCGTCCTGCATCGAAGGCCTCTTTTATAATGTCCAGCACCCAGCGTGGGGTATCGAAGTCAGGCGCCCCCTGGCTTAGGCCCACTGCATTGTACTGGGCCGCAAGGGTGTTCACCACAGTAAAGATAGTTGTCTCGGAATTAGCCACTCGGTTTGCGCTCATCTTCAGTTTTTCCTTTCTGCGAAAGATCTGTAGCCAGTCTTGAAATCAACGATGCTCTTGAGCGGCTGACCTGTGGTGTATGCCTTAAGGTTCTCGGCAGAAAGGCGGATTATCCGCTCCAGGGTCTCAGGCAGATGGTACTGCCCCGAAGTATGCGGAGTGATGATCATGTTAGGTGCATCCCACAGCGGATTCTCCGGCGGCAGCGGCTCAGGGTCTGTCACATCAACAGCAGCACCTGCGATTATCCCTTCGTTCAGGGCTTTGCACAGGTCAGCTGTCACCACTGCATTTCCCCGGCCCACATTGATCAGGATTGCGCTCTTTTTCATCTTCTTAAGCCGGTTCAGATCCATAAGGTGGGCAGTTGCCTTTGTGTTGGGGATGGAGAGGGCGACTATGTCGAAATCGCCGATTATGTCGTCCAATTTCTCAAGTGGATAGATTGCATCGAGCCAGTCGGGCTTCTCGTCGGTATGGCGGCGGATTCCTGTCACTTTGCTACCCAGAAGATGCATCTTCTGCCCGAACTCGCTGCCGATATCGCCAAGTCCAATTACAAGAGTCCTGCTTCCGTAGATAGAGGTCACATGGCCTGCATCCAGCCACTGGTGGTTCAGCTGATTCACCCGGTACACATTAAGATGCTTGATCAGGGAGAGGACGCAGCCGATCATATATTCTGAGATTGCAAGGCCATAGCAGCCCGATGCGCAGCAGAACTTGATGTTCTCTGGGATCACGCCGGGGACAGTGTACTGCTCCACACCAGCGTTGTTGGTCTGGATGAACTCAAGCTTTTTCCCCAGCTGTATCTCCTCGGGAGGAATGTTCCCGATCAGAATCTGGGCCTCCTTCAGATATTCCTGATAATTCTCCTGACAGTAGATGAACTTTCCATCAGGGTATGCCGATTCCAAAAGCTTTTTGTGCCGCTCCTCCACAGGAAGAACAACAAGAACTGTTTTATTGGCCATTATCCGCTCCTTGCAAATATTATACTTTAAACTTATATTAAAGAAAAGGGAAAAGAATTATGGAAAAAATGATTGCTATCCGTAAGCCTTCTGACATGCACCTGCACCTGCGGCAGGGAGCTATGCTAAAGACAACAGTCCGGGATGCTGCAGCGTGGTTTGCCCAGGCCGTGGTTATGCCTAACACCCTGCCTCCGATAAACACGCCGGAACGTCTTGCCGCTTACCGTGACGAGATTTTTTCCCTTGCCCCCGGTTTCAAGCCTGTTATGAGCTTCAAGCTCTACCCTGGGATGAGCGCCTCTGCTGTCAAGGCTATGGCAAAAGCCGGCGCCCTTTTAGGCAAGCTTTATCCTGCAGGGGCAACCACAAATTCAGAGGACGGAGTGACCTCCTGGCATCAGATAAAAGAGGCGCTGGGAGCCATGAGCGACTTAGGCTTAGTGCTCTCCATCCACTGCGAGAAACCCGATGCTTTCGTCCTTGACCGTGAATACAAATACCACCGTGAGTTTGCCGCTATCTGCAAGGCATACCCTGATTTACGCATGGTGTTCGAGCATATTTCGGACCGCCGTTCCATAGAGTTTGTTGCATCTCTGCCTGACAGAGTAGCCGGCACCATAACTGCACACCATCTGCTCCTTACCCTGGATGATGTTATCGGGGCTAACATGAATCCGCACACCTTCTGCAAGCCGGTGGTGAAAGGGCCCAAGGATAGGGATGCGCTTCAGCAGGCTGCATTCTCTGGTAGCAGCAAGTTCTTCTTCGGCTCCGACAGTGCACCTCACCTTAAGACAAAGAAGGAGTCTGGAGCGGCGGCGGGTGGCATCTACTCTTCCCCCTATGCAGTGCCCCTTATGGCAGAGCTCTTTGAGCAGCAGGGTCAGCTGAAAAAACTTGAGAATTTCATATCAGTATTCGGTCCTAAGTTCTATGGTCTTAAGCCTGCAAAAGAGAAGCTGGTGCTGATAAAAAAAGAGAGCACCATCCCGGCTGTGACAGACGGAATAGTGCCCCTCTGTGCAGGAAAAACTGTTTCCTGGAGTATTAAGGCTTAGAACTGTACCTGCGGTGCAGTCCGTGCAGAATCTGCAATCTCAAAGTAGGACTTTTTCTCAAAGCCCATGTTTCCGGCTACGATAGAAGCGGGGAACATCTTGATCTGGGTGTTGAATGTCCGCACCGAGTCGTTATACCGTTTGCGGGCTACAGAGATGCGGTTCTCGGTACCGGCCAGTTCATCCTGGAGTGCCAGGAAGTTGGTGTTGCTCTTGAGCTCCGGATAATTTTCTGCAATTGCAAGGAGTCTGCCAAGCGCGCTCTGCATCTGGTTGTAGCCGTCGGCCTTCTCTTCTACAGTAGTTGCTCCGGCCAGCTTTGACCGTGCCTCTGCCACGTTGTTGAAGACATCGCTCTCGTGCTTTGCATAGCCCTTTACTGTGTTGACCAGGTTGGGGATCAGGTCGCTGCGCCGCTGGAGCTGGTTGTCGATCTCGGCCCAGGTGGAGCTTGTCTGCTCGTCCAGTGTCACCAGTTTGTTCCGGGTGCTTATATACCATCCGAAGATGATGGCTATAACTGCCACTATAATTAAAACTGTCATCAATCCTTTGTTTTTCATGTCAACTCCTTAATCAAAAACCTCTGGAAGCGCCACCGCCCCCGAATCCGCCTCCGCCGAAGCCTCCAAAGCCACCGCCGAAACCACCGCATCCTCTGGAAGAGAATCCTCCGAAGCTGCCCCGTCCATTGCCATAGCCAGGGTACATTGCTCCGAAAGAGCTTCCATAGTATCTTCGGCCGGTCCGCTTGGCGTTGTTCATCCGGCGTATCATAAGTACAAAAATAGATATAAAAATTATAAAGAAGACCACCATAGACAAGGTCTCTGCCGCTGTATGATCCTCTTTGGTCCTGCTGTCCAGCTCCACATTCATCTCGGTGCCGATTATATCTGCGATCTTAAAGAGTCCGTGGCGCAGGCCGTTTCCATATTCTGCTCCGTTAAAGTAGGGAATAATGTATTTGTCTATGATTCTGCCTACCCTGGCATCGTTAAGGAGGCCTTCAAGTCCGTAGCCTACCTCGATTTTTATTCTTCGTTCCTCCATTGCCAGGATAATGATAATTCCATTATCTTTCCCCTTTTCGCCCACCTTCCATTTCTCGGCCACAGCCATTCCAAACTCATCTATAGAAGTGTAGGGAGCCATAGAGCGGACAGTAAGCACTGCAATCTGAGCCCCGGTTTTGTCGTCCAGATCTTTGGCCACCTCTTCCATTGCTGTCTTGTTTTTGTCAGAGATGACTCCGGCATAGTCGTTCACATAGCCTGAGTAGCCTGGAACATCATCTGCAAGAGCGATGGAGGCGACAAGGATTAAAAGAAGGAGGAAAAGTTTTCTCATTTTATATTCAGCTTATCCACAAAGTCCACGATATTCACCAGTGCAAGAATCAGGTCCACCACCACACTTTCGATAGGGGTATCCTTGGCAATGCGGCAGATATCCTTGAAAGGCTGAGGGTTGAAGTCGATATATTCGGATGCGGCCTTCAGGTTCTCCACATAGGTGTATGCAATCTTCTCTTCGCCTACAAGCCGCAGGATGGAACGGAAGATAGCGTTGTAGAGGCCGTGGGTATGGCGCACGCCGTTGGCTATGTACTTGGGGTTGCTCTCGGAAAGGAGCAGCACCTGGCGCAGAGAGTTTATGCATCCCCGGAGCCGGTCCTCGGTCTGAAGCCGCAGGTTGGCCCGCGAGAT
>JAGCGL010000061.1 GCA_017649605.1 Spirochaetia bacterium | reverse complement strand
TGCATCAGCCCTGGATGAGAAAAGCTTCTATACCAGGGAGCTTCAGTCCAGGCAGCTTCTGGGATTCCCTCCTTTCTAAAGGCTGTTCCGTTTTGTATTCCGCAGCAAGAACCAGGAGAAGGCTCTTTCTGCCGCCTCAGGGTTTGGACAGATGCTCTCCCAGATGCAGCCTGAAGGGTACCGCTTCCAGATGCTGGGGCCGGCCGAGTGCCCGCTTGCTTTGATCTCAGACAATTATAGATATCAGATTATTATAAATACAGATCAGTTTGCCTCTGCCCACGGCATTCTTTCTGCAGCTTTGGCTGCATATAAAGCTCCTTCCGGAGTCTATGTGGAAGCAGATGTGGATCCCTTGAGCCTTATGTGATTATTTAGAGAGAAGATTGTTCAAAGCTGCATCTGCAGCCTGCTTGATCTCTGGCGGCCATCCTGCGTCTCTGGCCACTATAAGATGGTCGGCGGCATTGGCATCGCCGGATTTCCCGAGGGAGTTTATAACCATGAGTACAATCTGATGGTTCTCGTATTTAGTTGCCCCTTCCCTGGTATAATTGTTCTGTTCCTTGAGATAATCGGAGAGCACATTGACTCCGTTCTGACAGTGGGGTGCGGCCTTTATTGCCAGGTCTGTGAAGGCAGGGCTGTAGGAGCCGTAGAGTATCTTCTTTAGGGCAGCCTCGGTTCCTCTTACCTTATATGGAGATTTTTCTATTGCGGCGCATGCATTGATCATATAATCCCCGAACTCGTAGTCGTGTACTATAGTCTCGGAAAAGATATAGGCTGCCAGATCGACTTTCTGCACCTCAAGGGCATTGGACTGTCTGCTTATATCAAGGATAAGGGTGCGTCCCCTTGAGCTGTGCTCCCTGTCAGAGATATCCTTGAGGATAGAAGTGGGGTTCCGTACTATTACAGTCATAGCCTTGGAAGCCCTTTCCTTTATACCTGATTCCTTTGAATAGTCGCTGAGGCGGGTATGGAAGAGCGGCTCGTAGCATTCCTTTGAATGGAGGTTCTCAAGTGCCAGCACGCAGGACCATGCAGTCTTCTCATTTTCTTTAAGCACATTATCATAGCCCTGTGTTATAAGGAAATACTGCTTGGTGTTTGAATCCTCAAGAAGCTCTATGATATTGTCTGTATACTGGACTGCTCCTATCTTTCCAAGTGCTTCTGCGGCACTTCTTACAAGCTGGCTGTTGTCAGACCCGTTGAAAATAGTAAAGATTATATCTGCATCCTCAAGAGAATTGGTCTCGCCGAGCCGCTCTATAAGGACTTTCTTGAAGGCATCCACAGCCTCTTCGCTCTGGCCGGCGAATTCTCCATCCATTGTGGTCTTAAGCTTCTCTGACGCATAGATGCCGGCAATCCGGTCTGATCTGTCAAATGCATTCTCTAAAAGCTCTGTCTTATACTCAAGATCGGACTGCTCCATAATCCTTATCATGGTCATGGACTGATCAAAGGTGCCGGCACTGATGGGGAGAACGGTGAAAAGGGCCAGAAGGGCAGATGCAAATAACTTTCTCATCTCATCCTCCTACCGGTCGAACAGGAGACAGCTCTGTTCAAGCTGCTCCAGCTCCCTGCCATCGCCTGAGTAAGTGGTCTTAAGCACTTTCAGATACTGCTCCGAATAGGTATAGTTTATATACCACTGGAGCTTCTTGTCCTCGCCCTGGAACTCCTCCCGGTATATCAGACCGTTGCGGAATATAGAGCGGTGCTGAGCCAGAAGGTTGTCATCCTTGTCATAGGCACTTTCGCAGATCAGATTTCCATTCTTGTCAAATTCATTTATGAAATACTCAGACAGAATTCCGTTGGAACTGAAGCTGTCCACACGGGTATTCCTGCCGTTCTTGTAGGTATAGACATTATAGGAGAGGAGTTTCTCGTTCCCATTGTAAACTCTCCATTCAGAGGTTCTGCCTGAATCGTCGTAATCATATTCCTCGATGGCGATAAGCTTGTTTGAACCGTTGAACAGGAGCTGTTCCTCTATTTTTCCAGCCTCGTTACGGGTTATCACATAGTAACGGATAATATTGTTGTCTTTATCAAGGTAGCTTTTCCGTTCGGTGTGGACCTCTATCTTTTCATTTACAACCAGCTCTATAAGTTCGTTATGTATATTGTAAATCTCGATTCTTTCAGGGGTCAGCTTGTCCTGCCCATAAGTATATACAGAGGTGGAGGTGATCTGACCGTTCTCTTTCTTTATTTCTTTAAGGGGAATATGAATCTTGGTGAACTTTATGCCGGTGTCAGCACTCTGCTGTTCCTGCTCTTTTTCCTGTTCCTTTGCTTTTTTATCTTTAGCCTGTCCTTTCTTGGGCTGTTCTTTTGCTTCGGTAAAACCTTTTTGAGCAGTCTCTTTCTTCTGAGATGATGTTGTGGTACATGCTGTAAAAATCAGGCAAGCTGCCAGAAGCAGCCAAGCCAGGCGTTTGGCCATAAATTCTCCATTCTGATATTAAAACCCGCAAAGCCGCTTGGAGATAATCTCTTGAACTCATTGTTCAGGTGGGTTTTTTAGCCTCAGATTTCATGAGTATTCCTAAAGGAATGCCAATTGATCCTGGATAAATCCCTTTACTATGGTTTGCTCCAAGAGATTTCCACTCCGCCCGCACTCCGCAGGCACTCTTATTCTTCTTCTGTAAGTGCAGCATCTATGCTGCTGATGAGCCTCTGAGCCAGAGCCTCTGCATCGGTTCTGTCCTGCTCCGAGGAAGTCTGTTCCCTGAAAAGCTCATCTATTAAATTTATACAAGTTAATAAAGATATTTTCAAGGGTTCTTTGATAT
>JAGCGL010000060.1 GCA_017649605.1 Spirochaetia bacterium | reverse complement strand
GATGCCGACGCTCTGGTTGTAGAGGGCGGTAAACTCTGAGATAATAAATCAGCTATTGATTTTTTTAAGCCCTTGTCTGGTACTGGTTACTCGGCAAGGGCTTTTTCTACACCCCGGGCCAGCTGGTCGGCGCAGGAAGTTCCCTTGTTGCCGCATTCGTTGCCCTTAAGGATGTCCACCACACGCTGTGCATCGGTTCCCTCCAGCAGCTTTGCTATTGCTTTGGTGTTGCCGGGGCAGCCGCCGTGGAACTTGATGTTATAGATCTTTCCATCCTCAAGCGAGAATGAGATGGAGCGGGGGCAGATATTCTGGGTAGGAATAGTGTAATCTTTCATTTTGTTCCTCCTGATTTGTCAACTTTCTTCTTAATTTCGTCCAATTCATCTTTGATCTGGTTCAGCAGCTCAAGCTTGACATCTTTCTCCTTTGCTTTGCTTTGCTTCTCGGCACTCTCGATAAATCCTGATGATACAATACCGACAGGAACTGCGATTATCGCCATGCCTATTATAGCCATGATACCGCCCAGAAGCCGTCCTGGGATAGTGACAGGATAAACATCCCCCGGCCATGCGAAGGTGAAAATAGATATAGACCACCAGAGCCCTTCCAGTGCATTACCATATACCTCCGGCTGGGCGGCCGACTCGAAGTGATAGACCAGGACAGCTGTGGCCATCAGCAGGACAAAGAGCACGAATAAGGAATATAGCAGCTCTGACTTCTTCCGTCTCATTATTACAAAAAGCTTGCGCATGGAGGAAGTGTGCCGGTTGGCCTTGATAAGCCAGAAAACCTTGAGGATACGGAGGTCGAACGGGTAGAGTGCAGGTACCCAGAATGGGAGTATTACAATCAGGTCCAGGATAGCTATGAACGAGAAAAAATATTTAAGGCGGGCTCTGGATGGCGACAGACGTGGGTATTTATAGGGGGCGACCCAGAACCTCAGGAGATATTCTGTAGAGAATACTATAAGTGTAAAGGTCTCAAAGTTATCAAAGAATTTCTGCACCTTGTCCGGGATTTCGAAAGTCTCGACAAAGATTGTCAGAATAGTGACAACAATTAATGTGATTATAAAGATGTCGAAGATCCTGCTGGCAGTATCGCCAGGCCTGGATCTCTCCACAATCTCAAAGGCTCTCCGTTTTATTTTCTCGTATGTCATCATGAAAAGTGTACCTTTCCAGTAGGTAATTTGTCAATTGACCTATGCAATTATTTACCTTATACTATAAATGATGTCATATACTGTTACCGCAACAAAGATGAGACCCGCTATTTTTGACCAGCTTGCAGGCCAGGATTTTGTGGCCACAAGCCTTAAAAAATCGGTCTCTTCCGGCAAAATAGCCCATGCATATCTGTTCTCGGGTCCAAGGGGAGTAGGCAAGACCTCTGCTGCCCGCATTCTGGCCAAGGCTATCAACTGCCAGAACCCTTCCTCTGACGGAAACCCATGCTGCCAGTGTTCCAGCTGCAGGGAGATTGCCCAGGGCAACTCCATGGATGTCATAGAGATAGACGGAGCCTCCAACACATCGGTAAACGATGTCCGGCAGATCAAGGACGAGGTCCTTTTTGCCCCTGCCAACTCCAAGTACAAAGTATATATCATCGACGAGGTGCACATGCTCTCCAACAGTGCATTCAATGCGCTGCTCAAGACTATTGAGGAGCCGCCTCCATACATTGTATTCATCTTTGCCACCACCGAGGTCTACAAGGTGCCTGCCACCATCAGGTCCCGGTGCCAGCACTTCAACTTCCGCCTTATCCACACCGATGTGATCAAGGATAGGCTGCGGAAGATATGCGACGAAAATTCAATCAAGGCCGATGATGATGTCCTTTTCTGGATAGCCAAGGAGGCCACCGGATCCCTGCGTGATTCCTACACACTGTTTGACAAGATTGCAGCTTTCTCGGGGAGCGAGATTTCCCTTGCAGTGATCAAGGAGAAAATGGGGCTGGTAGGCTTTGACAAGATAAACCAGCTGGCCGAATGCTTTGCCGACGGCTCTTCCACACAGGCGCTGGAGATTCTGGATGATGTCCTTGCAAGCGGTGTGGCTGTGGAGCAGTTTGTGACCGAGCTAACCGAGTATTTCCGCAACATCCTCCTGATAAAGAGCAATGTGACTAAGGAAGCGGTGCTTGGTTATTCCAGCGCAGCTTTCTCCAGGAAAGTGATTGATACATTCTCTTCCTACCAGATAGAAGAGGCCCTGGGACTGGTGCTCCAGCTCTACAGAGATCTGCGCTATTCTTTAAGCCAGCGGTTTGAGCTTGAGCTTCTGATCACCCGTCTCTCATCTATGAAGAACTTTGTCTCCAAGGCAGAGCTGGTGGACCGGCTTGAGGCGCTGAAGAAAGGCTTTGTCCCGGCTCCGCACCAATCTGACGCAGATCAGCCCCTTGATCAAGTTCAGGATGCCAAGACCCCAAGCCAAGTCGAAGAACCGGAGCCAGTGCAGCTGGACATGGAATCTCTCAAGAGCAGCGTTATAGGAGACTTTAAGAAAGCTAATGAGCTTTTTCTGGTCACCTCTCTGGAACGGACCAAGGAATGGATGATTGAGGGTGAAAAACTTATTATCCCCTGTGCCGATACTTTCCAGGCGCTTAAGGTGGAAGATGCTGCCAAGAAGATTGAGTCAGCTGTTGTCAGAATAACAGGACAGAATTATTCCATCGAGGTGCAGAAACCGCAGAAACAGGAAAACGATGACTCTGCTGATGAAAAGCCAGAATTGTCACCCGAAGTGGAGATGGTGAAAAATATTTTTAAAGGCGAGATTGTCTGAAAAGGAAAATATGATGAATTTTAATCCCATGGATATATTGAAAAACGCTTCCGGCATACAGGCCCGCATGGAAGAGATGAAGAAAAAGATGGAATCTCTTACTGTAAGCGGCTATGGCGGCGGCGATATGGTACGGGTGGATATGAACGGCAGGATGGAGATTACAGATGTCAAGATATCTCCAGATGCTATTGATGCCTCCGACCCATCCATGACAGAACAGCTGGTGAAAGCTGCCTGCACCGATGCATATAACAAGATGAAGCAGAAGATCAACGAGGAGCTCTCTTCCCAGATGGGCGGTCTTCCTCCTGGATTCGCAGGTATCTGATGAAGACTTCTGAAACCATCATTGATGTGCTTATAAAGAATTTCTCATCTCTGCCGGGGATAGGGCGAAAGAGTGCAGCCCGTATTGTCTACCACCTTCTGAAAGAGGATTCCTTTTTTACCGACAACCTCTCCGACAACATAAAAAAGCTTAAAGAGACCATAAAACCGTGTCCGGTCTGCGGCTGTTATACCGATGCCCATGAGTGCGGCATCTGCTCCGACTCAACCCGGAACAAGACCCTGCTGTGTGTGGTGGAAAACCCCCAGGATATCGATATCATAGAATCTACCGGCGCTTTCGACGGCTACTACCATGTCCTTCGGGGGCTTCTTTCTCCAATCGACGGCATCGGCCCCGAGAAGCTGAATGTCTATCCTCTTATAAGCCGGATAGAGAAGGGGGAAGTGGAGGAGCTGATCTTTGCCTTCAACCCTTCGGTGGAGAGCGAAACCACTGCTCTCTATATCCAGAAGATGCTGGAAAACCGTGGTATCCATATCAAAGTTACCCGCTTGGCATCGGGGCTTCCGGTGGGTGGAGATCTTGAGTATGTGGACCGGATGACATTGACCCGTTCTCTGCTGGGACGTACTTCAATCTGAAATTATGCGGGTAAAAATCACATCTGAAACAAAAAAATTTGTCATAGTTATGATTATTGTGGGGCTGGGAATGGCTGGTGATGCCATGATCTACTGCCTCCTCCCTGTAACCCCCGAAAGCTTTCATATCACTGTTTTCCAGATAGGAATTCTCCTGTCGGTGAACCGGTTTGTCCGGCTTATCACAAACGAAATATCCACCTCGGTGGTGACCAGGCTCAATTCCGACAAGCCCCTGGTTATTGCAGTATGCCTCTCCACATTCATAACCCTGGGTTATGCAATTCCATGGGGCTTCTGGTGGCTTCTGTTCCTGCGCATCCTGTGGGGTGGCTGCTTCTCGCTGCTCCGTATCGAAGGCTACATAGCTGCCCTGCGGTATTCCAACAGGGAGTCCTTGAGCCGCTATATGGCATGGCACGAGACTATAAAAGGGCAGATTTACGGCATTATAACTATTATCTCCGGTGTTCTGGCCGACCTTATTTCACCCCGGGCTGTTCCTGTTCTGCTGGCTGTCATGACTGCGGCGTGCCTTCTTTTCTTCAAGGGGGGCAGGGCAAACCTTATGGGGGTGGACGGAGCAGCGGTGGATACAGCACCCAAATCTGGCCGTGGAAAGGTGAGCAACCCCAAGCTGCTGATTATCCTGGGTCTTGCAATCCTGGTATCAGCAACATTTGCCACCATGCTGGCTACCCTGCGGGGAAGGGCTATTGTAGACTACATCCTCCCCGGGGCTGGCATAGCAGTAGGTGCTGCCACCTTTGCAGCTCTGTTCCAGGTGGCTGGCCAGATAGTATCCCTCTCCGGCCCGGTGATAGGGTATGCCTGCAATAAGATAGGGCGGAGAAAAGCCTTTACAATCGTATTCTGTATACAGATTTCAATAATCCTGACCTTGGCTCTGCTGAAACTGTGGTACATAATGCTAGCCATGTTCATAGTGCAGCTTTTCTCCGGCTCAGCCTCCCAGATTCTGCGTACCTCTATATCGGGGGAATATGCACGGGGACCAGAGCAGGCTGTTTTCATGAACCGGATTGCCACTTTCCAGGACATGGGAAGCGCCACCGGGCCTTTCCTGGGTTATGCCCTGTATGCAGGAACCGGCAACTTCCAGCTTATAGCCATTATAATGATTCCATGCCTTCTTATGTCAATCTTTGCCCTTAGAAAAATCGGCAAGGCAACTTGACAACAAATATTGTGATATATATACTTCTCTTATCTTGGGCCCTTAGCTCAGCTGGATAGAGCAACTGCCTTCTAAGCCGTAGGTCAGAAGTTCGAATCTTCTAGGGCCTAATATTCGAAAGGGATTTACAGGCGGCGGCAATACCGCCTTGAAGCCCCTAACAGAAAGGTTTTCCCCTGTCTTTCAGTTGACAGAAATTCAAGGGTTTTTGGGTTGTGTACTCAAAATTGTACTCAAAAGCCCGAGGGGGGAAACAATGAGAAACGAATTTACAATATCTAAAAGACAAGTCGGGGGGCGTACTGTCTACTACTATTACGCCTATGATCCAGAGGGCAACAGAAAGAAATTCTCAACAGGCCAGACCACAAAGGCGGCGGCGTTGACATACTGTCTGAACCTTGCCAAAGCTGGCGGCCTTATCCCCGAAGCTAAAAGCAATGAGATCTTTGGAAACTATTTCAAGGATTTCTGGAACTGGGGGAAATCGGCATACCTTAAAAAAGAGCAGCTGCGAGGGCATAACATAGGGAAGTTGACCGCCTACCGCCGCAATTCGGCAGTTGAAATAAACATAATGCCATATTTTGGGAGTCTCAAATTAAAGGATCTTACCAAGAACAAAATCGAAAACTGGTTGCTTGTCCTGGCAAACAAAGGTTTTAAGCCTGGATCTATAAATCAGTACAGGATTTTTTTAAATATTATGCTTGATTATGCAGTAGAGCAAGGATATTTAGCGGCGAACCCTGGGCGGCTTGTAAAGCCTTTTATTGACCGCCCCGAGGAAAGAGGCATACTTGACCCAGCAGAGGCAAGCGAACTTTTTAACCCAAAGAATATAAATATATACTGGAAAGGCAACCGCCTGGCCTATGCTGCAAATTTTCTTTCTGCCGTTTCGGGCATGAGGTTAAACGAGGTTAGGGCGTTGAGAGGTGTAGACATAAGACAGGATAAACAGGGCTGGTTTTTGAACGTAGAGCATAGCATGAGCAGTTTTGGACTTAAAGACACAAAGAACCACAAGAGCCGCCCTATACCTGTAACAGATGAAATAAAAACTATGCTGGTTGAAATAGCACCGACACCAGAGGGGTTTATATTCTCCCTTGACGGCCAAGCACCCATGCCAGTTTATCAAATAGAAGAGGGCGGCCTTTACTATGCACTTAAGGCAATGGGAATTTCAGAAGATGAACGCCGCCGCCGCAATTTATGTTTCCACAGTTGGCGGCACTTCTACAACACAATGTTAAGGGCTGGCAATGTATCAGAAGCCAAAATAAGAGCCATTACAGGCCATGCAGACGAAAGAATGACAGACAGATACACCCATTTCACAAGTGGCGATTTATTAGAGATTACTGGAGTACAGAGGGCAATTATAGGGGGTTGCTATGCTTGAAACTATAACAGATACAGAACGCCGCCAGGCCAAGATGTCAGATAAACATATCAAGCGAAGAATAGCACTTTGCAAGGCCTTGTTTCTTGCCCCTAAAGAAATATTTATTAGAATAGATAGTTATATTAATTTATGCCTGGATTGCCATATACGGGATATAACAGGACATATGCCCAATGATAAATTCCCCCTGGATTTTTGGGCCGATAAAGACCCATTGACGCCGCCGCCCTGGCCTCCAAAGATAGAGGGAGAAAACAAAGGCCCAGGGGAAAGGGCTGCACTTTGCAAAATGTTATTCTTAATGCCACCCCGTATGTTCAGAGATATAGAGCGTTTATTTAATAATCAGCTTGTAGGTTATATAAAAGAAAAGACAGGCCGCAAGCATATGCTTGTAAACCTGGACGAATGGATTAACAGGGGAACAGAAAAGGCGGTAATTGCTCTTGCAACAGAGAGGGGGAAGCAATGAACACAATAACAGATGATCAGAAAGACACAATTTTATGCTATGCAGCAATGACAGGATTATGGGAGAGAGTAGGACTTGATGTATGGGCGGCAATAGATTATTTTTCCCAGAAATGGGGTGGCAACGCCCTTTATTGTAAGGGGTTATTAAAAACCTACCTTATGTCCAAGGATAATTGTTTAAAGAGCATAAAGCCCTTTTCTGGAAATATAAAAGAAGAGCTCTATACTAAACTTGAAAACCTGGTAAACTGGCAGCCGCTTTTTGCTTTATTATTTGGTGGTTTATATGAAAATTCCTATATTACCATAGATGATAAGAGGAAATGTTTATCACTTGAAAATTTATCATATCGTAAATTTTATAATTTATATAAGACAGTACCAGAACCACGTAACAAGGGCAGAAATCCTTTAAAATTATCCGATCTAGATGATATATTTGGGCTAGAAAGTGAAACTATGAAACACACTACTGGCGGCCCTAGGGCAACCAAAGGGACGTTGGAGAACTTAAAGCAAGAATTTGGAAATATTCTTATCTGGCTAGTATAATATTTCTGTTTTTTTATTAATAATTCTGATAGTCTTTTTATCCCATAAAATCGGCAAAGTACGCAAAAGCATACCATTTTTTTCTGATAGTTTACCCACCGACCCTAAATATTTCTGAAATTGTTAAAAGTATCAACCAACTTTAGATTAAAGGTGTCAACTGAAAGACAATGAAAATCTTTCAAAGAAACTTAATTACAAGGGGTATAACATGATTAAATTGTTATCAGTAGGGGAAGTTGCAGCAGCTTTACAGGTTAAGATTTCAACTGTGTACCAGTATGTCAACGCTGGAAAGTTGCCATGTGTGAAAGTGGGGCGGCGTATTCGCTTTAAAGAAGAGGATATTGAAGCCTGGATCAAGAGCAATTCAAGAGAGGTAGTGGCATGACAAAATCAGACCTTGACGAACTAAAAGAGATAAAACACAACCTGGAAAAGATGATTGAAGAAAGCGACAACGCCGCCTTGACCCCTAAAGAAATTATTATCAGGGCAAAGGAACTACTAGAACCTATAAATATGTTAATAGAGAGGGGGGAGCATGGCGGGGCTTGATGATTTAATGAACAAGATGAAAGGAGAACCCCAGCCAGGGGAAGCAATAGTAAAATCATACTTGCCCGATAGTATTTACCATTTCAAACATATCGAGGAAACAGGGGTTTATATCTTGCAATGTTACGAGGGGAAACCTGTACCAGCTTTTCCCAGCAAGTACCGAGAAGGCAAGTACAAGGGCCAAGAGTATTTAATCCTTAGGGAAACAGGGCTTGCAGATATGCCATATTCTCTTGATTTTGAACGCCAGCGGCGTTTCCTGGGTTTATCCTTAATTCAATGCAAAGACGGCCAATTTAGGGG
Organism: Spirochaetia bacterium; assembly: GCA_017649605.1. Taxonomy (GTDB): domain Bacteria; phylum Spirochaetota; class Spirochaetia; order CADAEX01; family CADAEX01; genus CADAEX01. The sequence continues at coordinate 76,844 of JAGCGL010000060.1, read as the reverse complement.
TTTTGGGAATACTAATAATTATCTTGTACTTGTTCAGTTGTCTAAAGATTGTATGTTGCTAGATGTTATTTTCTACTATCAAAGACAGAAACGGGCAGAGGAAATCTTTAAGGGCTGGTTGAAAGATATAGAGGCTATGTTGTGATTATACAGAGAGAGTGGCTTGACCGAGAAACGGGAAAGATCGATATTGAAAAAGTGCCTGGCGAGGTTTTGGCTGCATACGCCCAGGACAAGGAAGCCATGCTATTACGGCATGACTACACCGACCTTTTAGAAGAATTCATAGGAGAAAGCCCAGGGGTAGCAAAGCTCCTTTTTGCTCTAAGAGATTATGACAGATCAAGCGATAAAGAAAACTTTGAAGATCCAGACTTTTCAAGTTATGGAGAAGCTGCCAGACCATTAAATAAATTATGGCAAAAAGTAAAAAAAGACACCATGATAAATTATAAAAAATGGGCGGCGGCAAGACTACAGGCAAGAGCAAACAGACAGGGGGCTAAGTATCAATATATACCGCCTGACGAGCGATAACAACCGATAACGCCCGTTAACAATGGTTAGTATGTATATGTATATGTATATGTAATTGTCAAGGCAAATGTTAAGGTTTTGCCTTGACAAGTTACTGTAATGCTAATGTTTTGTTCTGTCTAAGTAATGCTAAAGAGCCTATTATTTACTTATAAAGAGAGAAGTCAAAATCTTTTATATCTATGACCTTATCAGTTGAAATCCAAGAATTCTTTGGATCTCCCAGACGAATAGCAGCATTATAAATTTTGCTCTCCATTGTTTGATAATAGAGAGAATGTTTGCAGCCCATGGCAAGAGCCGTTATAAATGCTTTTTCTATGCGATACCCTGGCCGTGTCTTGTATCTTCTCAATACATACAACACCGCATTATGTACCTTATCTTCAAAATCCATTTCAGAAAGAAAGATACCTTTTCTTTTAATCTCTCCCCAGATGATATTTTTACAGATTTCAAGAGAAAGTAGCCAGAGGGAAGCCCAGGCACTTTGTGAACCCGTAGCTAAATACTCATTCTGGTAGTTAAGTAATTTTTGATTGTTCCCAATATCCATTACCTTTATAGTGATTTTGGCCCCTGGGCGGCGAGGAATTGCACAGAGCAACGCCGCAAGGCTTTTTGATGTTCCTTTATGACTTTCTTATAAAGTGAGGTATGGTTGAATTATGGAGCATATAGAAAAACTTACACCTATAGAGGGAGAAGCCTTGCGGCTTGTCCTTGCTGGTAAAACAGACGTGGAAGCCTATAGAGAAACACACCCGAGGGCAAGCCAGGCAACCGCCGCCGCCAATGCCTATAAATTTTTCAAGAGGGCAAGGGAGAAGCTATCAGACCAAGACCGCATGGATCTTTACAACCTTAATGTGGACAGGGTTTTTTCTTGCCTTAATGAACTGTTGGCCGCCAATAGTGATATAATTTATAAAGGCCAAAAGACTGGACAAGCAAGAGATAATTACACCAGAACCAGGGCGTTAGATATGCTTATAAGAATACACGGACTTTATAAAGAGGAAATCCTCAACGGAGAAGATGAACCACTAAGGATTGTATTTACCCCAATGACATTAGAAGATCTTGAAAATGATCCTAATGTTGAAATAAACAATTAACGACATTTCGCAAAAAGTGAAATTATCGACAATCGGCAAAATTTCAGATTAACGACATTTCGCAAAAATCCGAATTAACGACAATTCAGAAAAAACGGGATTAACGACTTTCCGCAAAAATCAAATTGTCGAAAATACGCAAAAATCGGTATGATCGAAAATTCAAAAGATCGATAATTGCAAAAAATCGGATTAACGATATTTCCCCAAACCTGGAAAATAGTTAGTTAGTAAAACTAACTAACGTGTCCCCCTGGGGGATTAATAAGAGGCGGCCGTTTACCTGTACTCAAAATTGTACTCATTCAAAAATAGAACTACACAAAACAAAAATATAAAAAACCACAAAAAACAATAAAATAAATATTGCGTAAAGCCCCCTAATGGAGTATAATAGAATATAGAAGAACAAAGTCAACTAAAGACAAGTGATAACAAGCCCTAAATTATAGGGCCTAACGCCTCCCTTTCGGGAGGTTTTTTTATTTAAGCATCTTTACAGCCAGGTCGGCGATAGTTATTCCAAACACTGCAGTAACCGGAGGATATGTCCCCAGTATATTCCGCTCACGGCCCCGCTGGTACCGTTCATCACCGGCCTCTTCCTCCGGGGCTTTAAGGGCTTCCGGATCGGGCAGCTCGGTGGAGTAGACGCACAGGATGCCGTGATCTATCCCACGGCGGCGTAAGTATTTACGCAGATTTCGGGCCAGAGGGCAGACTGTGGTCTTGAACAGGTCGCCGGTGCGGATAGTTGTAATGTCGGTCTTGAGGGCGGCCCCCATGGAGGAGATGACCCGGAGCCCTTTGTTGTAGATAGCTTCCAGAAGCGAAGCCTTCGGCCCCAGTGAATCAATGGCATCAATGACAATATCGGGTTTCTCGTCCAGAATCTGGTCACGGTTGGTGTAGTCGGCAAAGAGCCTTAGTGCCTTTACCTCGGCTTTTGGGTTTATATCCAGAATCCTGGCCTTGACTGCTTCTACCTTTGGAATTCCTATGGTGGATTCTGCGGCACACACATGCCTGTTTATATTTGTCTTGACAATCTGGTCGAAATCCACCAGGGTAAAATGCCCCACTCCGCTCCGGGCCAGCATCTCGGCCGCCCAGGCCCCTACAGCCCCCAGTCCAAATATAGTTATCCGTGATTTCTGGAGCCTCTGGAAAGAGTCATCACCTATAACCTGAATAATCCTGGAAAACCGTTCCATAAATACATTTTAATCATTACTAAAGTTATAATCAATATAAAAAATATATATAAATAAAGGGTTAAAAAAGGTTGACTTACCAACAAAAATCGGGGAAAATAGAAGGACATATATCTAAATGGAGGAAAAAATGAAAAAAGCTTTACTTGTTCTTCTTATTGTCCTCGTATGTGCATCTGTTGCATTTGCAGGCGGTAAAAAAGAGGCAGCTGAAGGAAACAAAGTTCTTAGAATGTTGACATGGACAGGATATGCTCCACAGTCACAGATCGACGAGTTCGAGAGACTGTATGGTATTAAGGTTGAAGCTACACCATCCAGCAACGAGGAGATGATCTCCAAACTGATCGCTACCGGCGGAAGCGGATTCGACCTGGCACAGCCATCCCAGGACAGAATTGTATCTGTTGTAAAGTCAAACGGCATCTATCAGCCAATCGACTACTCAAAGATCAACGAGGATCAGCTTGATCCAGCTCTGGTTGCTTCCACAAAGAAGTTCACAGAGTACGAAGGCAAGATCTACGCTGTTCCACACGTATTCGGAACATCCGGACTTGTTGTAAACAAGAAATATGTTAAGAAAGATCCAAAAGAACTGGACTACACAGACCTTCTGGACCCAGCATATGCAGGACACGTTTCCTACAGATGCAAGAGACCTATCCTCTGCGCTATGGGATTTGCTCTTGGTTATGACGTATGGGATCTCTACAACAAGCCAGCAGAATACCAGAAGATGCTTGATGCAGTTGGAGCTAAGCTGATTGAAGGCAAGAAAGTTCTTAAATATTACTGGGAAAACGGAGATCAGCTGCTGCAGGGTATGCAGTCAGAAGAGATCTGGATTGCAAAAGGCTGGGAGCAGGGAGCATGGAAGCTCTACAAAGAGAACCCAGACATCGACTACGTAGCACCAAAGAGCGGATCAATGGCATTTATCGATACATTTGCTATTCCTTCAAAGTCAGAGAATGTTGACGGCGCTTACAAGTGGATCAACTTCGTTCTTGAGCCAAAGAACGCTGCAGAGTTCACAAACGCTGAGGGTTATGGTACAGCATCAAAGGACGCAGTTAAGTACTATGAGCCAGAAGCAAAAGCAAACTTCGAGAGATGTTTCACACCAGAAGTTATGGCTAACATGAACTGGTATCCAACCGTTCCAGACGGCCTTGAGTCAATGGAAGGAAAGACTCTCGACAAGATGAGAGCTGCAAAATAAGTTTTCATTCTTAGGCAAAGCTGGCCCAGTGCCGGCTTTGCTTTTTTTATCTTTAAAATAGTGCAGGTATAATATGGAAATTGCTCTTTCGGTAAAAAATGTAGTAAAGAAATATGGAGATTTTACTGCAGTGAATGATGTGTCCTTTGATGTAGAGGATGGAAAGTTCTTCTCTATTCTGGGACCTTCTGGATGTGGAAAAACAACGCTTCTAAGAATGATCGCAGGCTTCTTCGAGCCTACCGCAGGTTCCATCGAGATCCGCGGAAAGAATATGGCAAACGTACCACCGAACAAACGGCCTGTAAACCTTGTTTTTCAGCATCTTGCACTTTTCCCTATGATGGATGTCAAGGAGAATATAGCCTTTGGACTCCGCCGCCGTGGCGAGAAGACACCCGAGGTTATGAAAAAAGTGCATAACATTCTGGAAAGAGTAGGTCTTCCTGAGTATGCCGACAAGCGCATCGACCAGCTTTCTGGCGGTCAGAAGCAGCGTGTGGCAATTGCCCGCTGTCTGGTTCTGGAGCCTGCTGTACTGCTTCTGGACGAGCCGCTGGGTGCCCTGGACCTCAAGCTCCGTGAGCACATGAAGGTTGAGCTTAAGAAGCTGCAGGCCGAGATAGGCACCACATTCGTATACATTACCCATGACCAGTCCGAGGCTATGGTTATGAGCGACCATGTGGCTGTCATGAACAACGGCCATTTCGAGCAGATCGACAGCCCAAGCAACCTGTACAACAACCCTGCATCCTCCTTTGTTGCTATGTTCGTAGGAAACAACAACAAGGTTACCGGCGTCCTGGCCAAGGACGAGAGCGGCAAGTTCTATGTGCAGGACAAGAACCAGCTTAAGTATGCCATCAGCACTATAAAGGACTGCAGAGAGGGCGATATTGTAGGAATGTATACCCGTCCGGAGGCTATCATAATCAACCCGGCCGAGGACAAGACATTCTTCAACCGCACCGGAGTTCATGTGAAGGCTGTGCTGTTCGACGGCGGAAACTCAAGGCTTCTGGTAGTCACACCTACCGGCCAGGAAGTGCTTGTTGCCCTGCCTCAGAACCATCAGTTCGACTATATCAAGAAGGGCGATGACATCATGATCGGCTGGGATCCAGCTTCTTCTGTATGTTTCAAGGAAACAGGAGCGAAGATGTATGATGACGAAATCTAAAAGGCTCAGCTGGGGCTTCTTTATATTCTTTATCCCGGTATTCCTGTGGCTGATGCTTCTTATAGTGCTGCCGCATATAGAGCTTCTGCGGATGTCCTTCGCAAGACCAGCCTATCTTAAGCAGCCTGGATTCACTTTGTCCAACTATATAGAGTTCTTCAAAGAGCCTATCTATTGGAACACATTCTTCCGCACAGCCATGTATTCCATCACAGTTACAATGATTGTTCTGATCATCGGTCTTCCTGTAGCCTTCTATATCACCAAGGTTGCAAGCTTCAAGACCCGCGGCTTCCTGACTATCCTTATCCTTATTCCATTCTGGGTAAGCGAGCTTATCAGAGTATACGGATGGACAATCATCCTCAGGGAAAGCGGTATCATAAACCACTTTATGACCAAATATGGCATATGGAAGCAGCCTATCGAGATGCTGTATAACGATGCGGCCATGATCATGGGTCTGGTCTATACATCGATCCTCTTTATGGTTGTGCCTATTATCGGCGTTATGGACAGCTTGGACAACTCGCTTATCGAGGCGGCCTACGACCTGGGTGCCAAGAAAAATGTTATCTGGCGTCAGATCATCATCCCGCACTGCATGCCTGGTATTATCTCCGGCTGTATCATTGTGTTCATGATGGTCCTGGGAAGCTACCTTACACCTAACCTGATGGGTGGAAAGAACTCCATGTGGTTCACCGAGCAGATCTACAACCAGTTTATCCTTTACCGTAACTGGAACATGGGTTCCGCCTTCGGATTCCTGCTGCTCTTTATGTCCTCAATCATAATCTGGGTAGCGCTCAAACTCTCCGGACAGAGCCTTAAGGAGGTGGTAAAATGATACGCTCACTGCCTAATTCCAAGCTTTATACCATCACCTTCAACACATTTATCGTGCTTTATTTTGTGTTCCTGTTCGCACCGCTTCTGATAACCTGTATCCTGGCTTTCAACGACTCTATGATTCCGACCCTTCCATGGAAGGGCTTTACCCTGGACTGGTTCTTCGGAACAGGTAAAAAGACAGGTTTCTTCCATGACCCATTGAACCTCAGGGCTTTCGGTGTATCGTTCCGGCTGGCTATTGCAGTTTCCCTTATGTCAACAGCTATGGGAACCTGTGCGGCGTTCCTCTTCGAGCAGGAGAACTTCCCGCTCAAGAACCTTATGTACCTGCTGATGATTGCACCTATCGTTATTCCTGGTGTAATCCTGGGTATCTCAATTCTGTCATTCACAACTTCGGTTGCCGAATTCTTCAAGAACAACTTCGGAATCCGGCTGGACTTTATACGGCCAAGTTTCTGGCTGGTGGCTTTCGGACAGTTCTCCTTCATATCCACCTATGTGGCTATGGTAGTTTCTGCCCGGCTCAAGAAGTTTGACAGGACATTGGAGGATGCAGCATACAACTTAGGTGCAAACCGGTTCCAGGTGATCTGGTACATAACCCTTAAGTATCTGCGGCCATCCATTATCGGAGGACTTGCACTCTCTTTCCTGCTGTCGTTCGAGAACTTCAACACCACACTGTTCCTAGTAGGAGCTGAATTCCCGCTGCCAATAGCACTGTTCAACCGTGTGCGTGATGGTTCGACACCGGTAATCAACGCAATATCGTTCCTGCTTATCTTTGCTACATCTGTCTGCGCTATGGTTAACCTGATTATCTCGAGGAAGAAGAAAGAAGACTGAGAAGGAAGCAAAAACAAATGAGCTCAACACTTGAAACATACTTTGCTGATGTGGACAAGGCAATAGTCCGCATGAAGAGCTATCCATCAAAAGAGATAGTTCTTCTCCATCATAACGATACCGACGGTCTTACCTCAGGCTCTGTGCTGTACAAGGCATTCCTGGACGAAGGCTACAAGGTGCAGCGGTTCTCTCTGGAAAAGCCCTATCCAAAGGTGCTGGAGAAGCTGTTTGCCGAAAACTCAGGCAAGCTTATTGTATTTGCCGACTTTGCCGGAAAGATTGCACCCCTTATCTGCAAGCTCAACGGCGACCGGAACCTGGTTATCCTTCTGGACCACCACAAGGCAGAGAAATCAGTATCAGACTCTGTCATCAACCTGGATCCAGACCTCTACGGCCTCAAGGGAGACAAGGATATATCGGCATCTGTCACCTGCTGGTACTTCGCATGCCGCCTGAATCCAGCCAACAAGAAGATGGCCCACATTGCCGCTCTGGGCGGTATAGCCGATTTCTTCTATATCGACTGGCAGGTTCATGGCGAGAACTGGAAGTGCGTGGAAGAGGCTGTGAAGCAGGGGACTATGCGCATCGAGAAAAAGGATGGCAAGGATGTCTTCTACATCACCCTCCCAGACCGTGAATACGAGATTATCGAGCTCTACACCCTTATGGATATTATCGGCGGCGTAGGCTTCTACGGCGGCGGCCCGGAGCTTGGAATAAAGATGCTGCTCCATGGGACAGACGAGGCGGATAAGAAGACTATCGAGAAGTTCTGCAGCATGAAGGAAGAGAAGTTCAACCAGGAGTTTGAGCGGATCAAGAAAGGGGAGTTCCACGAGACCGAGCATATTGTCTGGTTTGATGTGAAAGACCGGTTCAAGCCCATGGGTGTCAAGATGATAGGCCTTTTCTGCGAGGCTCTCACCGACAGCGGATTGGTGCCAAAGGATAAGTACCTTGCAGGCTATCAGCAGATTCCGGACGAGGTTCCTGGTTTCGGCATGGTGGATATGGGAGAGACTAAGGTCTCCATGCGTACCTCTATCCCTGTGACCGAGCGGGTGCTCAAGGAGGAGATTCCCGGCCTTAACGCTTTCCTGCCCGAGGCGACATTGAATCTGGGTGGATTTGCCGATGCATGCCATAGAGTGGCGGCAGCAACCACAATTAAAATTGGAATGGAATCACAGCTTATGGATGAATGCGAGAACGTTCTGAAAAAGCTTATGGATAAATAAAACGTTAGTAAACGGAGGATAAAAATGGGTATTGGATATGCATTTGGAAAAAACATTCTGATCGGTGACCAGTTTGTACTTAACGGCGTACCAGCAATTGTATCAGCTCTTCCTTTCAGGACAGAGACAAAAGTAGAGCGTCTGCCAGCCGGATCAGACCTTATTATCGAGGACCACAGAACCGAGGTTCCCGGATATATTCAAAAAAAAGCGGCAAAATGCCGTCTTTCCTATGAAAGAATGATCGAGAAGATGGGTCTTGATATCAAGAAGAACCCTATGAAGATCACAGTAGGCGGCGACCTTCTGGCAGGAAGCGGTGTAGGAGCAAGCGCAGCTATCAGCGTATCTTTCGGCCGTGCATGCAACGACGAGTTCAAGCTGGGTCTGGACCTGGTGGAGCAGAACTGGGTTGGTTTCCAGGGCGAGTTCCCATACCATGGCGAGCCAAGCGGTGTTGACAACACAGCATCTTCCTTCGGCGGAATCATGATGTATCAGATCCGGGACGGCAAGAAGATGTACGAGCGGATCAAGCCTCCGAAGCCACTCTATGTAGTACTGGCAAACAGCGGCGTAACCTATGACACAGCTCTTATGGATGCAGAGATCGAAGCTCTTATCAAGAAAGATGCTGGTTTCTTCTACAAGAGACTGAACAAGACTGCAGAGCAGGTATATGCACTCAAAGCAGCTCTTACAGCAGGCGACTACGACGCAGTAGGCGAGATCATGACAGCAAACCATCAGCTTCTTATCGAGCTTAACATGAGCCACCCACGCCTTATCGAGCTCTGCGAGCGCTCCATCAAGATGGGTGCTTATGGTGCAAAGCTCACAGGCGGCGGAAGAGGCGGTTACATGGTTGCTCTGGTAAAGGACCTGGATATGCAGGCTAAGATTGCAGGCACCTTCGAGAAGGAAGGGGTTCCAGTGATCACCGCAGAACTTGGTCTTAACCCAGTTGACGATGTTGACTTTAGAATATTAAAATAAAAACATGAAAGTTTTATTATCAGGCTACGGCCAGATGGGAAAGGAAATCGAAAAGATTCTCCTTTCCCGGGGTCATATTGTGTCTGCCGTTGTAGACCCGATGGTAGAGACTGCTCACAAGGAGATATCAGCTGCTGTACTGGCTGATGCAGATGTAGTAATCGACTTCTCATCACCAGCAGCTGTGCTTAAAAACTGCACCGCTTATGCGCAGGGTTCCACACCTGTTGTGCTTGGTACCACTGGCTGGGGCGACAAGTATGATCAGATCAAGGCTATGATCGAGAAAGCGGGCATCGGCTTTGTATGGGGATCCAACTTCTCCATCGGAGCACACATGCTGTTCAAGCTGGCAAGCTATGCCGCATCTTTGGCAAACGCTGTTCCCGACTACGACATCATGGTTCACGAGCTGCATCATAAGCTTAAGAAAGATTCCCCATCCGGCACAGCAATCACACTGGCAGAGAAGATTCTGGCCAACTGTGACAGAAAGACCAAGATTGTGACCCAGTGCCTCGACCGGCGTATTGAACCGAACGAGCTCCACGTGTCATCCACAAGAGGGGGAAGCATTCCAGGAATCCACACTATGTATATGGATTCACCTGCCGACACCATCGAAATTACCCATAATGCACGGAGCCGCGGAGGTTTTGCATTGGGTGCAGTTATGGCAGCAGAGTGGATCAAGGGCAAAAAAGGCTTCTACAGTGTAGAGGATTTTATAAAAGAGATTTTACCGTAATAGGAGAAAATAATGAAGTTTGAAGGAATTTATACCGCCCTTATCACACCATTCAATAAGGACGAATCGATCGACTGGGGCGCACTCAAGGCCCTTGTAGATTTCCAGGTGGAGTCTGGCGTTGCCGGAATCGCACCTATGGGCACAACAGGCGAAAGCCCGACAATCATCCACGAGGATCACCTTAAGATCATCGAGTTTGTTGCAAGACAGGCTGCAGGCCGCTGCCAGATTATCGCAGGGGCAGGCTCCAACAGCACAGCCGAGGCTCTGCACATGTCCAAGGTTGCAGCAAGCTTTGGAGTAGACGCAACACTGCAGGTTGCACCATACTATAACAAGCCGAGCATGGAGGGCTTCTACCGCCACTTCATGACTATCGCAGATGCAGTTGACATCCCAATGGTTGTATACAACATTCCTGGACGGACAGGAAAGAATATAGACAACGCAACAATGCTCCGCCTGGCTAAGCACCCTAATATTCAGGCTGTAAAGGAAGCAAGCGGCGACGTAAACCAGATGATGAACCTTATCGCTGCAAAGCCAGACACATTCACAGTTCTTTCTGGCGACGACAACCTGGGATTCCTCCTTATCGCCATGGGCGGAAAGGGAATTGTATCTGTAGCATCCAACCTTATTCCAAAGGAGATGAATGCACTGTGCAACGCAACACTGGCTGGCAAGCTGGAAGAGGCTAAGGCACTCCACTACAAGCTGCTCCCATTCTTCAGAGCAGAGTTTGCCGACACAAACCCAGTTCCAATCAAATATGCAATGGCTAAGGCCGGCATGATCCAGGAAGCTTACCGCCTGCCGCTGTGCGAGACCTCTGATGCTGTCAAGGCTCAGATGGATGCAGCAATGGCCAAGCTGGGACTGTAATCACCGAACTGTCACCCTAAACTTTGGTTCATGGACTATACCACCCCGGGTGCTTCCTGGGGTGATTTTTTTTGTTGAAAAAATGTATTAGCCTTGAACAAAATGAGTGATTAACATAAAATAATATAAATAATATAATTAAGCTATTATTAGATTATTATTCATTTATAAAGGGCGGGGAAAGATTTGCTTGAAGCATTATGTAATATGATTGCTGTTTCAGGTTATGAGAAACAATTAATAAACTTTCTTTATCAAAAGCTAGAAACTTTGGACTATGGTAAAATACACATTGATAGTGTGGGAAATTTAGTGTTTTTTATTAAGGGAGAAGATAGCAAAAAAAAGATATTGGCTCGAGCTCATGTAGATGAAGTGGGGTTTCAGATTATTGCGGAAATTTCCAAAGGGCAATACTCTTTGAAGAGTTTAGGGAATATTAAAACTTGGAATGCACATCAGCAAAGGGTTATTTCTGATAATGGATTAAAAGGAGTAATATATGCTAAAGATCCATTACAAATGAAACCTTATAATTATGATAATCTTGTTTTAGAGATAAATGATAGTTATGCTTTAGATAAAGTGTCGCCGGGAGATGTTTTCACCTTTGATATTCCATTGCAAGAAACGGAAGAGTTCTTTATAGGAAAAGCTTTAGACAATAGGGCATCGTGTTTTTGTTTGTGGGATATTATATCAAAATGCAAATCATTGAAAAATGACACATATTTTTGCTTTTCTGTTATGGAAGAAACAAATATGCGAGGAGCCCGTGTTCTTAATACTTCAATTCAACCAGATATATGTATTACTATTGACGCATCGTGTGTTGGAGATAGAAATAGCCTTAAACTTTCAAATGGAGTTGGCATAAAGATTTCAGATAGCATGGGATTATCAAGTCCTGCATGTGTTGGACGAGCAATAGAAATTGCTTCTAACAATGGAATAATATTTCAGATGGAAGTAAGCGATTGTGGTACAAGCGAACTTGTTATTTCTAATGAAGTAGATAATGGTTATGAGGAATTGGGAATTTCTATTCCATGCAGTCATATACACAGTGCGAATTCTATAATGCATAAGGATGATATCGCGGAGTGCCGAAGGTATTTGTCATATTTGATATCAGAGATTTGATTTTTTATGAAGAATGTATTATAAATAGTATAAACGACAAGTTTGTTTTTTATAGCTAAACTTTAAATTTTTATATTTGGAGGTACACTTCCATGAAGAAAATCAAGATCACTTGGAAGAACAAGAAAGTGAAGAAAGATGCTAGGATTAATAGCATGTACTGCTTCAAAAGTTGTGATAAAAATCAAAACTAACTTTGATTTGACAACTTGACTCGTATTGAGAAAAGCGTGGCATTATTGTCACGCTTTTCTTTAGTTATCGATGTATAAATGGTCTATATGATGAAAAACAAGAAGAAAAATCTCGGCTATGAAGAAAATGACCGAGAAACTGAAATAGAAATAAATAAGGTATATCACTTCCCTAAAGGGCTTGTGACATGCAAGTATAAGGGTTTTTATCTAATAATTAACTCAGAGGGTATCTCTTGGCTAGTCCTTAAGGACTATGAAGAATTCAGGGCTTTTCAATTACTTACCGAAGGATATACTGTAGAAGAAACTTTGAAAATAGGGAAAGAGGAAGCTGTTATTAATGTTATAACCCAAATTGAGGCAAAAAAATTTGAGAATCCTATATGCAAAGATAATAAAGTTAGGGACATATACATATACCTAACAAATAATTGCAATCAACATTGTAAGCATTGCTATATGTTTGCAGGAGACATCATTGTGAATGAATTACCATGTGAGCAATGGATGAAAGTACTTAATGATTTTAAGGAAAACGGTGGACATGGTGTTTCGTTTACTGGTGGCGAAGTGACGGTATATAAGGGGTTTGAGAAAGTTATTAAACATGCTCACGAGATAGGACTTGTAGTTACTGTCCTTAGTAACGGGGTATTATGGGATGAAAAGAAAATCCAAGAATTGGGAAGTTATATAGACGAAATACAAATTAGTATAGATGGCTACGACAAGGAATCTTACTATAAAGTAAGGCAATATGATGGATTTGACAAGGCAATTCAATGTGTGAAAGATTTTAGTGCACTTGGAACAAAAGTATCTGTTGCTGTTACTCCATTGTATGATAATTTAACTGAATTTGTTGATAATTTTGAACCTTTTGCAAGAAAATTAATTAAAAAGTATCCTCAAGTATTTATTAAGTTCAATTTAGAACTTATTCCTGGAAGGGAAGTTTGTATGACAAAGGAAGAAAATAAAAACTATAAGCAAATCTTAAGAAATCTTGTAGAAAGACTATATCCCAATTATTATACTGAGACTTTTGTTTTAAATTATGAGAATCACTTTTTAAGAAAAAACTGTGGCTTCGGGGGAATTAGTATTTCGGCAGATGGGCAGGTCTTTTGGTGTAATAGAATACATGAATTGGTCAGCAGAATTAATATACTTAATACAAACTTTAAAGAATTGTTTGCAGAATCAGATAAAATAATGATGGATACTTCTGTAGATAATACAGCAGAATGCAAGAATTGTGAAATTCGTTATATTTGTGGTGGTGGTTGCCGATTAGAATATGAAGGAATTAAAGACGTTGGTATTCATCGGGGGGAATGGCACTACATATGTGATAAAAAAGAAGTAATATATGATAAAATGATAAAATGTAATGATTTTTTTTATGAATAAAAGATGATTGGATTTATGCTGGCGTTGCATATTATTTTTTTTCAAAATTGTTAGGTGAAGATATATTATGGCAGATTTGATACTAAATATTAACATATCAGAAAGCAAAAAAAAAGGGAAAATTGTTCTTGAAACTTATGAAGGAACAATTCCGCACCTAAAGAAGCAACAGTTTTCTGGTTTGCTACGGAATGCTAATATTTATGGAATAAATCAAGTGGATAATCTTTCTCCCTATGAGTTTAATTCAATAAAAGAATTCTTGTTTTCTCCAATCAATGTCCAAATTAATAAATATCAACATATAATTTCTGATTCCAATTTGTATAAATTAATTCAATTTGCCCAAATGGGCTGCCTTTTTTACCATGATAAAACCACACCAATGTTCCAAGTGAATAACGTTTATTATAAAGAACATTCGGGTCTTGACTATTTACAGATTGGAAAAGTTAAGATTGCATATGATAAGACGAATTTGTTTTTACTTATAAAAGAAACTGATGTAATTGATACTGCTAGACAGATTATAGCTAAAGCATATGTAAATATCAATATGAAAGAACATCCATTAGAATTAGTATTTGACTATGATGACATTAGCGTTAATTATGAGGATAAAGAGCGACAGTTGGATTCCAATTATCGTGATTATGGATTTGAAGAGAGTGTCGTCATAATTATTAAGAAGCATAATTGGAGTTATGTTCGGGGGACGGGATTTATTTACAGCGGAAAAAACTTTAATAGAGATATTGCAAACTTGGTTTCCGAGGGGATTAGTGTTTTTATTGATAAGAAAACTCAAATTGTTAAAAGCGATTTTTCTAATATTCATATTTCATATGGGATAGATTGGTTTGATATAAAAGGAGATATTGAACTTGAAGATGAAAAGGTAAATATAGCTGATTTAGTCAATTTTCGGCTAAAGAGAGATACTTGGTTGGAATTCAATGGAAAAATGATAATTGTTCCAGAGGCTTTAGGCTCTGCATTAAAAACAGGTGATAGATTAGGGAATACACTTCGTATAAATAAAAATAAACTAGTTGATGCGATAGAAATAGCTCAAGAATGTGGCAATGGTATTATAAAGGATCTTGATAGATTGGTTGATTATGATGCTGTTTCAATGGTTATTGATGATAAGTTGATAAAAATATTACGAGGATATCAAAAAAATGGTGTAAGGTGGTTGCTTTCTCTTCGTAAGAATGGATTTGGCGGATGCCTTGCAGATGATATGGGTTTAGGGAAGACCTTGCAGATAATAGCATATCTATCTGATAGTAGTATGAAAGATACAAAAAGTATTATTATTGTACCCAAAACTCTATTAGCCAACTGGGAAAAGGAATTTTTAAAATTTTCTCCGAATACTGATTTCTTTATTTATCATGGAATTGGAAGAAATGAGAGTGACATTCAGAAACATAAAGTAATAATCACAACATATGGAACAATTTTAAATGATATTGGAAAACTTATAAAAATTGAATTTGAAAATCTTATAATTGATGAAGCACAGAACATAAAAAATTCAAAAACAAAAATATATAGAGCAATAAAGAAAATCAAGGCAAAGACAAGAATTATTCTTACTGGAACTCCAGTTGAAAATAATATTATGGAATACTTGGGGCTTATGCAGCTTATTAATCCCAATATTTTGAGCAAAGTAAGTTTTATTTTGAAAGATACTAATAATCAGCATAGAATTGAGAAGATCAAGCGAATTACCTCACCATTTCTTCTCCGGAGGATGAAGGAAGATGTTCTTAAAGATCTCCCCAAAAAGCAAAAACAGATATTATATTGTAAGATGGATACATGCCAAAAAGAATTATATGACAACATGTTATTTAGTATTCGGCATGAAATAAATAGAAAAAACGATAGATTTGAAATAAAAACTAATAGCATTATGTTGAATGGGTTGTTGTATCTGCAGGAAATATGCTGTCATCCACAGCTTCTTGATAAAGAACTGAACCCAACCGGTTGCAGAGAGTCTGCTAAATTTGATTTACTCTTAGAAATTTTAGAAAGCTTATATGTATCAGGGCATAAAGTTGTTATTTTTAGCCGATTTACCAAAATGCTTAAAATTATAGAGAAATGTATTATTCGACGACATTATAATTGCTTTTATTTGGATGGTAAAACAAACAATCGAATGGATCTCGTGAATGAATTTGAGGCTAGTAAGAATGGGGTGTTCCTTATCAGTTTAAAAGCAGGAGGTACAGGGTTGAATCTTGTTTCTGCCGATACGGCTATAATATATGATCCATGGTGGAATCCAGCAATTGAAAAACAAGCAGAAGATAGAATATATCGGATTGGTCAGAAAAAAAATGTAATGATATACAAGATGATTGTTGAGGATTCTATTGAAGAGAAAGTACAACAATTACAAAAAGGAAAGAATGATTTATATAAAGATTTATTAGATGGTCATAAAACTCCTATAGATTTGACTGCGGAATTAATGTATGATTTATTGATGAATTAAAAGTCTAATATCTGAATTAATGACATCTGTATAAAACTTTATTTTTATATTATCTATTTTCTATTTGCCTTTTCAAAGAAGAAATACCTTATATAAAGTTCGTTATGAAGGAACTTGAATTGTTTTAGATATCTTATTTCTTGTAACAGAAATTCTACTCTTCTATTGAATTATAGTACTATGAAAAACTGAAGATGATGACAACTGTAAGGCAAGCTACTACTGCCATTGTCAGGATTGTAGTTATTGGGATGATTTTTATGGTTGCCCCCAGGGGCAGTATAGAGATGATTTTCCGTTGCTACTATGATTATTGCGATTATGGTGATTTGTGGTGATAAAGAGGAGGATAGCATTGAGACGCTTAAGTGCGTCTGATTGTTATTTCTTGCCGAGCCCCAGTAGTTTTGTAGATAACGCAGATGAAAGGCCGACTGCACTGGCGCCTATAAGGCCAAGTGGCCCGAGTAATGCGCCAAGGACAATGGCAGTGGTACTGGTTGTTACAGCTCCCATCGATGCTATTCCGAAAATTTTTTGGTCATATTCTTCTTTCTTGGCAATGTAATTATCAGTATCGTTGAACAGAAGATTTAAGACAGCTGCAAGGGCTTTGTTTTCTTTGTGGTAATCACATTCAATTGAGAATAAATGAATTAATGCCAGATAATGAAGTTGGTTCATCTTGGCTTGGCCGTTCTCCAGGGCGTAAACCGCCTGCCTAGTTAAGCCCATTTTTTGGCTGAGTTCGTCCACTGACCAACCTGCCAATTTTCTAAGTTCTTGTAAATGGTCTTGCATTATGGAAACTTCTTTTTCAAGGTTGCTATTTGGTTTCATAATTCTTTCCTTTTTTATAATATACACTTATTTTTTCTTGAGTGCAACAAAAACTTTATAAAAAATTCTAAAAAATCGCTTGACATAAAAACTTTATTATCTTAATATAAAGTTATGATTAGATTAAAAAGTTTTAACAAAAATGAAATTGAGATGATTGGAAGCAGGTACTTCACTTCGATTAAGTTTTTGTACTCGCGTAGAAACTTTGGTTGGAAAAGAATCTGGGACTACCGGATAGGAACAATGAAAAACAGACATGGCTTAAGCCGTGTAGAACTCGAATTAAGAAAGGAGAATTGATATGACTGAAGAACAGATGAATATGTGCCATGGGATTATCCACGGACACGCAGTTGCTTGTGGGGCAGGAAACGCCATCCCTGTTCCTGGGCTTGGGGTGGCAGCAGACCTTGTTGCTATGACTACCATGACAATGGCTCTGGCAGGGGTCTTTGGAGGCAGTGTCACCGAGTCTGTGGCTGAAGGGATTGCGATTGCGGCAATCAAGCGGACAACCTTGAAGCAGCCTATGAAGGTGATGGCAAAGGAGTTGTCAAAGCTTGTGCCTGGACTTGGTCAGATTGTGGCACCGGCTATCAGCATTGCTATGATTGAGGCTGCTGGCTGGTCAGTGGCGCATCAGTTTGAGCGGGAATGTGCATGATTGATGATTGAAGGCCCTGCTTCTTGCAGGGCATTTTTGTTTGGTGTAAACTGATATTATGGTTTTTAAACGAAAAATAGGTCTTGTTTTTGCTGGGGGTGGCGGAAAGGGCAGCTACGAGCTGGGTGTCTGGAAGTACCTGAAAGAGATAGGTTTAACCAAAAAAATCTCAGTTATTTCAGGTACTTCGGTAGGTGGACTAAATGCTGTTCTGCTGAGCTTGTGCGATTATGAAACTGCAGAGTGGATTTGGACTACACGACTTGAAGGGAATATCCTTGATGTAAAATCTCTGAAGAAGAAAGAATGGGCATTGTTCAGTCGTTCCGGCCTTCTTAAAATTATTGATGAATATGTAAATTTAGATGACATTACCACATTAAAAAAGAAAATATATGTGACCTGTTATAATGTTAATGGACTTCGAACCGAAAGTTTTTGTCTCAATGACTGTGATATCAAAACGATAAAGAAGTTATTATGCGCTACTAGTGCAATTCCAGTTATATTCCGAGGCGAGTTAATAGATGGTAATTACTATATTGATGGTGGCGTGGGTGATAATGTTCCTATTGATCCCCTCTTATATGAGAAATGTACTGATGCTATCATTGTGAATCTGAATAGAAGTTATCATGTGGATTATTCGAATTATGGGATAAATACAATAGTAATTCATCCTTCGACAAGTCTAGGTGATGGATTCTTTGACATGCTGGATTTTTCTTCTGAATATGTTGAAAAAAGACTTGAACTTGGTTATCTCGACAGTAAAGTAACTTTTGCTCCAATTTTTAAGACGTTACGTGGCGGATTTAGCATTGAAGACCTTAAGGCTAAAAGAATTAACAAGATGGATGATGAGACTGTTCTGCAAAAAGCCCTTAAAAAAATTGTAGAAGATCCTGAGCTATTAGAAGAGATTCAAGGTATGTTCAATATTCCTTTTATTACTGCGGGGGGTAATTTTTTCTGGGACGATTTAGCAGAATACAGAGGCTGGCGTTTCCAAGAGCATAAATTTATGTCATATGTACGTCTTCTGGATCCCACTGATCTCCGTTTGGCCCGTGGATCCAGACAGCAGATGATTGATTTCTGCCGTTCTATTCTGTTTGGACAGTTATAATAATTATTTTATTTTTCCTGTACTCTATTTTTTTATAGTTTAGAATCATAAAAAAGCCTCTGGTTTTCCCAGAGGCTTTGAACTTTTTTGTTCTTTACAGCGCTGCCACCTGCTCGGCGGTCAGGCCTGTAATCTCAATAATAGTTTCAACAGGAATATTCTTGGCTTTCATGCCACGGGCTGCGGTTTCCAGGCCTTCCTCAACGCCCTGGTCATGAGTTGCCAGGAGTTCTGCCTGCCTGTCCACTTCGGCCTTGTAGTGGCTTTCCTGTATTGCCCGTTCTCTCTCATCATCGCTTATATACATCAGTATCTCTCCCGCCTCTTTTATCCCCTCGTCCGTATTGATTATGCTGTTCAAGAGGTCTCTTTTCTTTTTGTTCGTGCTGTCTCTTAAAAATATAACCCACTTTTCTATATCTTGCAAGTTTTCCTCATCTTTGTCTTCTTCCTTGAACAACGGCATCTGGATAAAGATGATCCTGAGGTTGTCGGCCAGCACTGTCTCCTCGCTCTTCATAGTGAAGGTCCGGATGTAGCTATCGCTTTCCTTGAACAGGTGGAAGTCGGTGAACATGACCTGATATACCTTGGGGAGAATGCGATATTTCTTACCCTTCATATCAAAATCGGAGAGCATCCTGCAGCCGTAATAGAGGGTGCGGGCCTTCAGGTTGTCATTGCTGGGGCAGGTCTGTATCTCCACATTGACCCTGCTTCCGTCCTCCATCTTGCACTGGAGGTCGAGTCTTATGTCCTTGGCACAGGTTATATCCTTTGTCAGCTCATTGTTGATGACCTCTACATCCTTGGGCTCGTAGCCCACGATTGCCTTGACCAGGCTCTTAAGTGCATTCTTCGTTCCCTGGCTGCTCTTTGTGAACAGTGTCTTAAAGATACTGTCCTTTTTAGGATCAAGCAGATTCTTGTCCTTTGGAATAAAAAATTTATGTGGCATAGTATGCCTCCTTTAAAAAGTTTCTACATGTATTACTGGAAAAAAATGCGTTTTGCTTCAATTTTGGAGAAAAAAGTTTGAAAAACTTTGTAATTGCTTACAATACCAGCGTTTTTCGCATGGGGGTGGGTAATTGCAGGGCATTTTTGTTTGGTGTAAACTGTTGGTATGTTCTTCAAGCGTAAAATAGGGCTGGTACTGGCGGGTGGTGGAGGCAAAGGCAGCTATGAGCTGGGTGTCTGGAAGTATCTGACAGAGATAGGCCTTACAAAGAAAATATCAGTTATCTCAGGCTCTTCGGTGGGGGCGCTTAATGCCATACTGCTGAGCCTCTGTGATTTCGACACGGCTGTAAATATTTGGACAACTCAGCTTGAGGACAATATCCTGGATTTCAAATCGACCACCAAGCGCTCTGGTGCTATCTTCAGCAGGGAAGGCCTTTATAAGATCATGAATCAGCTGGATTTCGGCAAGCTTCCTGGCCTTAAGAAAAAACTGTATGCCACATGCCTCAATACCGATACTAAAAAGGCTGAAAGTTTCTGCCTGAACAATTATGATGAAGAGACTGTGAAGCAGCTTTTGTGCGCCACCAGCGCCATTCCCCTTGTGTTTCAGGGGGAGAAGATTTTCGGCAACAATTATATTGATGGAGGCTGGGGTGATGAAGTTCCTATAAAGCCTCTTCTGGATGAGGGCTGTACCGATGCCATAGTGGTGAATCTTAAGCGGAGCTATCATGTGGATTATTCCGGGCTCGGCATCAACACAGTGGTTATCCATCCTACTGTCAATCTGGGTGACAACTGGTTCGGCATTCTGGACTTCTCAGCCTCTGGCGCGCATCGGCGGATGAAGAAGGGTTATGATGACTGCAGGAAGCGGTTTGCCCCTCTTTTAAGGACATTGCGTGGATATATGAGCTTCAGTCTGAGCGGTCTAAAGGCCAAGAAGATAAATGCCATGGCTGATGAGGCAATCCTTCAGAAAACATTGGAAGTGATTTCTGAACATCCTGAGCAACTTAAGGAGATACAGGGGTATTTCAACATCGACCTACCTACTGTCGGGGGCGAGGTGTTCTGGCACGAGCTGGCCGAATACCATGGCTGGCGGTTCCAGGAGAACAATATAACCAGGCATATAAGGCTTATCGACCCCACCAACTTCCGCCGGGCTTGGGGCAGGAGACGGCAGCTGGTTGACTATTGCCGCTCTTTCCTGATCAGCCTGCTGTGAACGCTTTCATGCTGAGCTTGTCTCAGTATTGTTTCCACATGACTTTTTTTGTATATTTTAAATATGAAGAGTATTACTGAAAAAGTTCCACTTCCCGGTGATGTAGTAGTTGCAGACCGGGGTTTATACAAACACTATGGCATCTACATCGGCAACGCCCGGGTCATCCACTATTCGGCTGGCATCGGGATAGAGCTGGATGCGGCCAGGGCTAAGATAATCGAGACTTCTCTTGCAGAGTTTCTGGATGGATCAGGGCTCTATGTGGAGGAGACGGATGAGCCGGGCGCCTTCCCACCGGACCGTGTGGTGGAGAGGGCCAAGTCCATGGTTGGCCGCCTCCATGGCGAGTACAACATTGCATTCAACAATTGCGAGCACTTTACCCACTGGTGCAAATACGGCACTAAAGAGTCGAGCCAGGTGAACACGGTCCTGAAGGCAGTGGTAGGCGTGGCCGCCATTGCCTTGGGTCTTGCCGCCGGGGGCAAGATTCTGGGTGGGAAGGGTGGTAAAGGCCTTCTTTAAGCCTTTTTCCCCAGCCCTATGACAAAGGTTTCGAAAGAATTGCTCCTTGAAGCCTGTGGCTTCAATATCTTCACTGCATTGAAGTGTTTTTTCATATCCTCAAGAATCTCTTTCTCCTTGCCCCCCTGGAACATCTTGAACACAAAGTTGCCGCCTGGAATCAGCACCTGGAGTGCAGTGTTATAAATCGATTCTATAAGCTGAATTGAGCGCTCGGTATCCACTATCTTGTTGCCGGTGGTGGAGGGGGCTGCGTCGCTCACCACTGCATTATAAGGCCCTTTTTCCGCCAGCATCTGGATATTGGCCTGGTCGAAGGCATCACCCTGGACAAAGAAGAAGTTAGGGTTCTTTATAGTTATGCTCAGCGGCTTCAAATCGATGGCAGAAAGATATCCGGACTCGCCCAGCATCTTCATTATGTACATGGTCCAGCTGCCGGGGGCGGCCCCTACATCAAGCACCTTGAAATCTTTTTTTATAACGCCAAACTTCTGCTGGATTTCCTGCAGTTTATAGACAGAACGGGCAGGGTAGCCCTCCTTCTGTGCCTTTTTGGTATAAAAATCGTCGTCCCAGGTTCCTTTTTTCACTTGAACTAAATCCCCATTACCCTTACATTATATATGATGAGATTAGCAAAAATCGAGGAATATTTACAGACCATTCTCCCAGAAAAAGTTAATAAATGCTGGAAAGAGTCTGTCATGGGCCCTGCAGTGGTCAAGGATGAGTTTCTAAACCAGATAAATGCACCGGCCAGGGATCTTCTGAGCCGTGGTGGCAAGCGGTGGCGCCCTCTTCTTATGATGCTCCTTTACCAGCTGTATCGGGCTGATGATGATATCCTTGCTTTTACTCCGCTGGTGGAACTGCCTCATAACGGCACTCTGATAGTGGACGATATCGAGGATTCCTCCGATTTCCGCCGTGGCAAACCGGCAGTACACCTGCTCTATGGCACCGATCTCTCAATCAACACAGGCAATTTCCTTTTCTTCCTGCCGCATGTGTGCATCGACTCAAGCCCATTCCCGGACGATATTAAGCTTGCAGCCTACCGATACTACAACGACAGCATGACAAAGCTCCATGTGGGGCAGGGGCTTGATATCCTGTGGCACCGGGACAAGGACTACATCCCGTCAACAGATGAATATATGACTATGTGCAGCTTCAAGACAGGCGGACTTTCTCAGCTTTCAGGACGGCTTGGAGTGCGTGCCGGAGGCGACTCTGAGGAGAGGGCCAAGGCTATAGGCGATGCCTGCCAGAAGATGGGTGTGGGCTTCCAGATTCTGGATGATGTCATCAACCTGACTGTCGGAAACCCTGGCAAAAAGAGGGGCGACGACATTGTGGAGGGGAAGAAGAGCCTCCCAGTGATCCTGTGCAGTCAGTCTGGCGGTGATATGACCCGTCTTAAAGAGATCTTTGCCTATGCAGGCGAGCATGGCATAGAGAAAGCCGGCTCCGAGGTGGAGGAGGCTATAACCCTTATCAAGGCCACCGGCGCTATTGATACTGCCAAGGAAAAGGCTGTCGCTATCCTTAAAGAGAGCAGGGAGGCTATCTTAGACTCCTATCAGCCAAGTCCAGTTCTGGACGATATAAGCGCTCTCTTCGACTCATTCCTTAAGCCATTCAAAGGAGAAAAATAATGAAGATCCGCGACCTTCTTTCCACCAGGTTCAGATATGTTTACAAGAACTGTTGTCTCTATATAATCATAGCAAATGTGATTGTGTTTCTGCTCACATCCATGAACAGCCGTCTTGCATCTTACCTTGCCATGAACCCGATAAATGTGGCTCATCACAACATGTACTGGCAGTTTATCACCTACATGTTTGTACACGGCAGCTTCAGCCACCTTTTCTTCAATATGCTGGGTCTCTACTTCTTCGGCACAGCGGTGGAGCAGTCTGTCGGCAGCAAGGAATTCCTCCTGTTCTACCTGCTCTGCGGCGCACTGGCAGGGGTCTTCTCCTATTTTGTCTATGTGAACACCGGCTATTTCCGCGTCTTCCTTCTCGGTGCCTCCGGAGCCCTTTTTGCAGTGCTCCTTGCTTATGCCGTGATATTCCCCGATTCCACCGTGTTCTTGTTCGGTATTGTCCCTATGTCGGCCCGGATGCTGATACTGGGCTATACAGTCCTTGAGATTGTCTACCAGCTCACAGGCTACAACGCAGGGGTTGCCCACCTGACTCATCTTGGGGGTTTTGCTTTTGCTTATCTCTACTTTGTGATCCGGTTCAGAGTGAATCCGGCCGACCGCCTTTTCGGCCGCAGGAGGTAGCATGTTCAGACCTATGCGTCGGATAAATCAGCAGCTTCCCCGGGAGGAGTGCATTGCTATTTTGAAGAGCGAGGTGCTGGGCATCCTCTCGGTCCTTGGCGACGACGATTACCCCTATGGCATCCCTCTGGACTTCTACTATTCCGAGGAGGATGACCGCATCTATTTCCACGGTGCAGGGGAAGGGCATAAAATTGATTCCATCAAAAAACATGACAAAGTCTCTTTCTGCGTAATGGATAGGGGAACTCCCGATGCAGAGGGCTGGTTCCTCCATTTCAGGAGCGTGATTGTGTTCGGCCGCATCAAGATTGTCGAGGATCACGATAAGGCTCTTGATATCTGCCGCAAGCTTTGTTATAAGTTCAACTTTGCACCTGAATTCATTGAGAAGACTATTGAGAAAAGCGGTCCCAGGGTCACATGCCTGGAGCTGATTCCCGAACATATCACCGGGAAAGCAATAAAAGAAAAATAAGCTTATTTATTTAAAAAGTTTTTAATCTCTTCAAGCCGTTTCTCAGCTACCTGACGGCCTTCATCGTAGCACCGTTGGAGCTCGTCTGGATTGTGTTCGACCCGTGATATCCCCAGGGGCTTTTCGGGACAGATCACTATGGCTTTTCCCTCTTTCTCCTGCTGGAGGGCATAATCGTGCTGCCGGTTGTAATCGATGTGACGGTCCTCCATCTTGGCCAGCAGCTTAGGGTATTTACGCAGAGAAAGGCGCATAAGCTTTATGAGTGAATCTGGTTCTTTAATAAAGATTTTTGGCTGGGTCAGTATAACGATATTCTTCTGATAGCCCATCTCCTGGAATTTGGCCAGAGGGATAGAATCGGTCATGCCGCCGTCCAAAAGTGTATACCCATCAATTTTAACAGGCTTTGAGACCAGGGGCATGCTTGCGCTTGCCCGCATCCATTCAAGGTCGTTCCTGTCGCCGGTCTTAAGCTCCTTGTAGATAGGTTCTCCTGTCATGCAGTCGGAGACAACAGCATAAAAACGCATGGGGTCATTCCGGTAGGTCTCGTAGTCGAAAGGATCCAGTTTTTCAGGAATTTTAACGTAGCAGAAGTCGGCGCCATACAGGTCGCCGGTGAGGAAAAGGGAACGGAGGCTGCAGTACCGCCAGTTGCGGGCAAAACGTTTGTTGTACCGTATCACGCGGCCTATCTGGTGTGATTTATAGTTGCAGCCGAAGGTGGCGCCGGCCGAGACACCTATTGCGCCGTCGAATTTTATTCTGTGCTCCATAAGCACATCGCAGACACCAGCGGTGAACATACCCCGCATGGCTCCGCCTTCCATCACCAGTCCAGTCATAATAAATTAAGCGGGCGAGGGGAATCGGACCCCCGACATAAGCTTGGGAAGCTTAGGTATTACCACTATACGACGCCCGCAGTTGCCTAATATTTTAGGGGAAGCAGGCTTTGTTGTCAATGTGGTTCTTATTTCCGGGTAAAACGCTTGACCAGCATCTTGAGGATATAGATGGTTCCGGTGACAGCCAGCACCAGCATGCCGGAGATTATGGAGTACCAGCCCAGGGCCAGGATGTACCCCGATTCGGAGTAGGTGAAGTTGTCGATGATGTAGCTGGCACACAGCATGAAAAAGCCCACTACAACGAAAAGGACGCCTAATTTGCTTACCTTGTTGTTCATATTATCCTCTACTTTACTATATATGCTAACAGAGAGTCTGTAAACCTTTCGGGAAAATGTTTTCCACCTTCGGGAATTTGGGAAATTTTCCCATTTACGGTAGAAATTCGGGGTTTTATCATATATAATGTATATAAATACAAAAAGGAGAGAAAAATGAAAAAAGTATTACTGTTTACTTTAGTTCTTCTTCTTGCAGCTGGCATGGTATTTGCCGGTGGAAGCAAAGAGAAAGGAGAGGGTGATGCAGCTGACGGTGGAAAGCAGTTCATCGTTATCAAGTCATCATCAATCGGTGGATCATGGTATGCATGCGGTGCAGCATTCGCAAAACTGATCTCTGACAACACAAAATATGTTGCTATGAACAGTGCATCACCTGGACTTACCAACGAGAGTATCAAGGCTATGATGGACGGAAAGGCTCAGCTGGGTCTTGCAGACGCAGAGGCAGCTTATGCAGCATTCAAGGGAAAAGATCCTTGGACAGCTCCAGTTGCTGTAAACAACCTGTTCACAATCTGGCCTGGAGTATTCAACGTAATCGTAGGTGCAGACACCAACATCAACACACTTGCTGACCTTAAGGGCAAGAGTATTGCAACATACGTAGAAGGCGAGCCTTCTGGAATCGCATTCATGGACCTCTTAAGCTGGGTTGGCGTTACAGACAAGAACTCCAGAGTTTACAGAATCATGAAGAACGATGCAACCAGAATGTTCATCGACGGACAGGCTGACTGTCTTATCTATGCATTCGGTCACGGCCATGCAAAACTGAAAGAGATCACAACTGCAAGAAAGGTTAGATTCCTTCCTACAGATGATGCTAATGTAAAGAAGTTCATCGAGAAGTATCCATTCTATACATCTGAGCAGTTCGGTTCCGAGTTCGGTGTTCCAGATGAGCAGCAGTTCATTTCTCCATACTTCATCGCATGTCTCGACACACTCCCAGCTGACCAGGCTTACGAGTTCACAAAAGTATGGTGGGAAAACTGGAAATTCCTGGAAGATGCTCTTCCAAGCAACGTTCCTTACATCAACAGAAACAATCCTAAGGGAGACCTTCCATTCCCACTGCACCCAGGTTCCGAAAAGTACTTCAAGGAGAAAGGAATCATCAAATAAAAGGATAGTTTATGGCTGAAGTAAAAACTTTCAACAAAGAAGAGCTTGAAGAACTCGAAAAAGAGATGGGTATAAACATCTATGACGACGACGACTTCAAGGGAGTTACAGCTTTTTTCAAGCATGATTGGATCAAGAAGTTCCTCTTTGTCTTCGGAGTCTTGGCAACAGGTATTCCTGTATTCGAGATTTTCGCGTTTGCTCTTCCGCCGCACTGGCAGAGACCACTTCACGTCCTGCTGATGTATACAATCATATTCATTGTATATCCATCCAGGCTGTTCAAGAACAACAAAGTGGAGACGATCCTGAACCTGCTGTTGATAACAATAGTAGTATGCATTGCGGTCTGGGCAAACAAGCGATGGATAGCTCTTTACATATTCCCAGAGGTACAGCCATATGAAGTTTTTCTGGCAATGAGCTTTATTGTGCTTACACTGGAGGCGATAAGAAGGTCTATCGGAAGCGCTATGGCAATAATAGCACTCTGTTTCCTTCTCTATTCGTTCTTCGGCCGGTATATGCCAAGGTTCTTTGCTCATGTCGGATTTACTCCTAAAGATCTGGTTACTCAGATTGTAATTGGAACCGAGGGAATGATGGGCGACCTCATGTCAACAGGCTGTACCCAGATTGTATTCTTCATGCTGTTCGCCGCTTTCCTGAAAATTTCTGACGCCACAAACCTATTTATGGATTTCTCTAAAGCCATTGCAGGCCACCTTACCGGTGGACCTGCAAAGGTTGCTGTAGTATCCAGCGGCTTCATGGGCATGCTCTCCGGAAGTGCCAGCGGTAACGTTGCGACCACAGGTTCTGTAACAATTCCGCTTATGATTTCCATGGGCTTCAAGCGCCATGTGGCTGCTGCAATTGAGGCTGTATCCTCGACTGCAGGACAGTTTATGCCGCCTATTATGGGTGCCGCCGCATTCGTAATTGCAGAGTATACAGGAAATACCTACTGGGCAGTCTGCATAGCAGCATTCCTCCCATCGCTTCTGTATTTCACCTGTATGTTCTTTGTAGTTGATGTGCGCTCAAGAAAACAGGGAATGACTGGACTTCCAAAGGACCAGCTTCCAGATTTCAAGGAATCCCTTAAGAAGGTTGTTCCTCTGCTTATTCCTATCACTGTACTGGTTATACTGCTGGCACTTCAGTTCAGTACCCAGTTTGCGGTAATGTACTCTATCGTAGCCCTGATAGTCAGCTATCTGCCGTTCAAGGCAAAGAGAGTCGGAATAAGAAAGATTCTGAAGGGCTTGGCTCTTGGATCTAAGATCATGATTCCGGTAACCACCTCCTGCGTTGGATGTGGACTTATTGTCGGAGTTATGTCAATGACAGGTTTCGGCGAGAGACTTGCATATGGAATTCTGGCTGTTGCCAACGGAAACCTCTATATCGGATTGGCGTTCACAGCACTTATGTGCGTAATCCTTGGAATGGGACTTCCTACACTGGCAGCATACATAGTTCTGGCAGCCCTCGGTGTACCGGCTCTGGTACAGCTTGGCGCTCCTATGCTTGCAGCACACCTGTTTGTATTCTATGTGGCTATTCTTTCCGCAATCACCCCTCCTGTATGTCTGTCGGCATACGTTGGAGCCGGTATTGCCGGAGCAAGGCCGATGAAAGTTGGTCTTACCGCTATGACAATGGCACCGTTCATCTATGTTCTGCCATTCATGTTCGTAGTATGGCCGGGACTTCTGTTCAACGCTCCGCTCCTGGTGGTATTAAAGTGCGTAGTTGAGTTTATGCTCTTTATGTTCCCACTGATCATCGTTCCACAGAGATTCTGGATGACAAAAATGACTGTTGTGGAGATGGTTCTGTTCACTCTGTGCACACTGAGCTTCTTCATATTCAAGCAGTACGCACTTGCCTCTATGGCAGTTCTCTTTGCTCTGGGTGCTTTCATGCACTGGTCCAGATATCTCAAGGAGAAAAAAGCCAAGGCAGTTGCCGCATAATTCAACTTTCCTGCCCTGTGCTCTTGCATAGGGCAGTTTTTTTATTCAGGAATAATATGGACAAAATAGAAAGTCAGATTGTTCAATATATTGAAGAACACAAGGAGAGCTATATCGCTTTCCTGCAGGATTTAATCAGAATACCCAGTATAACAGGCTACGAGAAGAAAGCTCAGGAGTTTGTTAGAAAGAAGATATCGGAAATCGGAGCAGAGGCAGAGTTTCTTGAGCCCGATTTAAAGAAGATGTTCGAGAAGTTCCCGGAGGTGGCTCAGGTTCCTTCAATTGGAGAAGAAGGCTTGGATATGCCTCTGATGACCGACGACAAGTTCACTTACGAGCAGATCATGGCATCCCCATACGACAGGCTTAAATCCTACAAGGACAGGCCTGATGTTATAGGCCGCATAAAAGGAACAGGTGGTGGAAGATCGCTTATCCTGAATGGCCATATCGACACCGTTCCAGTTGGAGATGAGAGCAAGTGGAAACACGACCCGTTCGGCGGCGAGATCGAGGACGGAAAGATGTACGGCCGTGGAACTGTTGATATGAAGGGCGGAATTGCTACCATGATCTTTGCGGTGGAGGCCCTGCAGAAGCTTGGAATAAAGCTCAAGGGCGACCTTATGATGCAGTCTGTGGTGAACGAGGAGCATGCCGGCGGTGGTGCACTTGGTGCTGTTGCCGCAGGGCTTACTGCCGATGCCGCAATCGTGGTGGAGCCTTCCGGAAACAGCGAGACTATACAGAAGGGATCTTGTGGCGGAGTCTACTGGGAAGTGCGGATAAAAGGTTTCGAGGCTCATGCCGGCGCCCGCTGGAGAGGCAGGGAGCAATATGGTGTAAGCGCCAACGAGAAATGCGCCTGCATAATCTCAAATCTCCTCAATATGGAGAGAGAGGTGAACAGGGAAGAGACTCTCATGTCCTTCTGCATCGGCAAGCTGCATGGCGGAACATACGCCACAGCCTCTGCCCCTGAGTGCGTAATGAACGGCGTGGCATACTTCTACCCCAAGCTGGGGACAGGCCCTGCCGGAATAAACAAGGTGAAAAAGCTTATACGGGATGCAGTCTTAAGCGTGGACGACCCATGGCTCAAGGCAAATCCACCCACAGTAAAGTTCCAGCACTATGATGATGCCTATGAGCTTGACAGCAGCAAGGATGCTGTATTGAAGACAGTTGCAGGCAGCATTGCAGATGTCCTGGGCAATCAGAACCCGAGTGTGGCGATCGCAGGGGGCGGCGGAGATGCCCGTCATCTTGGAAACCAGGGAGGAATCCCCGCAATCTACTACGGTCCGGGCAATGCAGCTGTAGCCCACAGCACAGATGAGTTTATCGATCTTGATGATTATATCAAAGGAATAAAAGTTCTTGCGGTAGCTGTATACCGCTGGTGCAATGGAGTCTGACATGGATAAGATTGAACAGCAGCTTCTGCAGTATGTTGATGACCACAAGGAAGAGATGATCAAGTTCCTCGGCGATCTGGTAAAGATCAACAGCATAACCGGCTACGAGAAAGAAGCCCAGGAATTTGTCAGAAAAAAAATGGATGAGATTGGGGCCGAGACAGAGTTTCTTGAGCCTGATCTGAAGCAGATGTTCGAGAAGTTCCCAGAGGTTGCCCAGCTGCCTTCAATCGGAGAAGAGGGGCTTGATATGCCTCTGATGACCGACGACAAGTTCACCTACGAGCAGATTATGGCATCCCCATTCGACAGGCTTAAATCCTACAAGGACAGGCCTGATGTTATAGGCCGTATCAAAGGAACAGGCGGAGGAAGGTCACTTATCCTGAACGGCCATATCGATACTGTTCCTATAGGCGATGCAAGCAAGTGGAAACACGATCCGTTCGGTGCAGAGATCGAAGATGGCAAGATGTACGGCCGTGGCTCTGTGGATATGAAAGGGGGTATTGCCACCATGCTCTTTGCGGTGGAGGCCCTGCAGAAGCTTGGAATAAAGCTCAAGGGCGACCTTATGATGCAGTCTGTGGTGAACGAGGAACACGCCGGCGGCGGTACTCTGGGTGCTGTTGCCGCAGGGCTTACTGCCGATGCCGCTATTGTCACTGAGCCTTCTGGAAACAGCGGGACAATCGAGGATGGCTCCAACGGCGGTGTCTACTGGCAGGTTGTCATAAAAGGGCGGGAGGCTCATGCCGGATACCGCTGGAAGGGAGGCGAGCAGTTCGGTGTAAGTGCCAACGAGAAGAGCGCCTTCATAATCGCAAACCTGCTTAAGATGGAGAGCGAGGTGAACAAGGAGGGAACCCGCATGTCCTTCTGCGTGGGCAAGCTGCATGGCGGAACATACGCCACAGCCACAGCGCCAGAGTGCGTGATCAACGGTGTGGCATACTTCTATCCTCAGCTGGGGACAGGCCCTGCCGGAATAAACAAGGTTAAAAAGCTTATTCGGGATGCGGTGTTCGGTGTGGACGACCCATGGCTCAAGGCAAATCCGCCGGAGCTTAAGTTCCAGCATTACGACGACGCCTACAAGCTGGATTACAGCAGGGATGCGATCTTTAAGAATGTTGCAGGAAGCATAAAGGATGTGCTGGGGCTGGATCATAAAGTAAAGGTTGCCGGGGGCGGGTGCGATGCCCGTCACCTTGGGAACCAGGGGGGTATTCCAGCCATAGTATATGGCCCCGGCAGTGCGGCATTGGCCCACAGTACAGATGAGTTTATCGAGCTTGATGATTATATCAAGGCTATAAAAGTTCTTGCGGTAGCTATCTACCGCTGGTGTAATGGAGTTTGACATGGATAAGATTGAACAGCAGCTTTTGCAGTATGTTGATGATCACAAGGAAGAGTTTATCAAGTTCCTTGGAGACCTGGTAAAGATCAACAGCATTACAGGCTATGAGAAGAAGGCCCAGGAGTTTGTCCGGGACAGGATTAAAGGCTACGGCTTTGAGACCGAGCTGGTTGAGCCGGATGTCAAGAAGATGTTCGAGATGTTCCCCGAGGTGGCACAGGTTCCTTCCATAGGCGAGGAAGGGCTTGATATGCCGCTGATGACAGAGGACAAGTTCACCTACGAGCAGCTTATGGCATCCCCTTATGACAGGCTTAAGTCCTACAAGGACAGGCCTAACCTGATTGGAAAGCTGAAAGGGAAGGGAGGGGGAAAATCCCTTATAATCAACGGTCATATCGATACTGTTCCAGTCGGAGACAGAAGCAAGTGGACCCATGATCCTTTCGGTTCCGATATCAAGGATGGCTACCTCTATGGCCGTGGCGCTGTGGATATGAAGGGCGGTGTTGCAGCAATGGTCGGAGCTGTGGAGGCACTTACAGCAATCAAGGCTCCCCTTGCCGGCGACCTTATGTTCCAGACAGTTGTGAACGAGGAGCATGCAGGTGGCGGTGCACTAGGCAATATTGCAGCAGGATATAAGGCAGATGCAGCTATTGTGGCTGAGCCTTCAGGCCCTGGTGGAAACGTGATCCTGAATGGAAACGGCGGCGGAGTCTACTGGGAAGTACGGATAAAAGGACACGAGACCCATGCCGGATCCCGGTGGCAGAACAACAAGCCTTTCGGTATAAGCGCAATAGAGAAGGCGGCTCTGGTTGTAGACAGCCTTATAAGCCTGGAGAAAGGGCTTAATAAGGATAAGACAATGATGTCTCTGTGCATCGGCACAATCAAGGGCGGCACATACGCTACTGCAACAGCCGCAGAGTGTGTGATCAATGGTGTGGCTTATTTCTCCCCAGACCTTGGTACAGGAAAGGATGGAATAGTTAAGGTCAAGAAGATGCTCAAGGATGCAGCCCTTAACGTGGATGATGCATGGCTCAGGGCAAATCCGCCTGTCATCAAGTTCCAGCACTACGATGATGCATATATGCTCCCGGCCGACAAGCAGGAGATCAAGAGATTCACCGAGGATGCTATCCGCGATGTGCTTGGCAAGGAGCCTGTCATAACCCAGCTGGGCGGCGGCTGCGATGCCCGGCATTTCGGCAACCAAGGCGGTATCCCAGCCATCGTATATGGCCCGGGCGATATCAAGATGGCCCACAGCACCGATGAATGCATAAACCTTGACGACTATATCAAGGGAATTAAGGTTCTGGCTGTCACTATCTACCGCTGGTGTAAATAAAAATATTTTCCTTTCAAGACATAACCTTGTATTATGGTGTATACTGTAGTACAAGGTTTTTTATTTTCAAGGGGAGTTCAGAGTGGTGATCGACATAAAGAATCTTAAGAAAATCTCAGTGCTTCTTTGTTTTGAGATCTTACTGATTGGCATTGTAGCCTATACAATCACCACCTCTTTCTACAGCCAGGAAAGCTTTATAATCAAGAATTCCCAGGTCGACAGCATGTATGAGAACTGGCTTATCATGCGGACCTCTGTCTTCTCTTATCTCTCATCCCCATCTCCTAATCACATGACAGAGAGGGAGCAGCTGATCCGTGACTTCGAGAATTTTGACTTTTCCATGGCTCAGATTTCCGACGACCAGACATTCAAGAAGATAGAGCGGCGTTATCCTCAGGTCAGGGATATAAGGCAGGTCCTGGTATACAACTGGCAGAATATCCAGTATAAGCTGACCGGACTTCTGCAGGCTGGAGAGAATCTGACCGAGTTTGCCACCCTTATCCTGTGGGTTTCCAGGGATACCCAGGAGATGGACCGGTTCTTCGGGCTCCTGCGTCATTTCTGCCAGCAGGTCAACAGGACACAGCAGCGGCGGAATCTTCTCGTCTCCTATGCAATTGTTGTTATTCTTATGTTTATTTCCTCTTTTGCCTTCTTAAGGAATGCCAGGATAGAGCACAGGCTGGAGCAGGAGGAGAAACTGCAGGAACTGACAAAGACAATCATCCATATTCGGGATGACGAGCGGAAGCGAATTGCCATGGATATCCACGATAGCCTGGTGCACCGCCTCAGGGAGCTTAAAGGATATGCAGATTCCGAAATGACAGACAGATGCAAGGAGCATATCTCAAGCGAGATTTCTGCCATAATAGACGAGGCCAGGGATATATCATTCAATCTTATTCCATTCATCTCTTCCAGCGAATCGGGAGAGGATTTTGTGGATGTCATTAAAAGCTATGCGGCCGAGATTCTTATGGCCAAGAATGTGCAGCTTTCAATCTCCAGCACCGGCTTCAACAGGATATCTCTGCCGGAGGATATGCGAATAAGCATGTTCCGGATAATCCAGGAGATCCTGAACAATGTGGTGAAGTATGCGAAAGCATCCAGGGTGACAATGAAGTTCATCTACTCGTATCCTTATGTGATGTTTTCTGTAGCAGACGATGGAGTAGGGCTTCCAGACAGCAGCATAGGGGTAAGCCTGACCAAGGAGCATATCGGATTCTATGGTATGCAGGAGCGGGTAAAGTATTACGGCGGAACATTCACAGTCACTTCAAAGCCTCAGCAGGGGACCAAGATAAGCGTGAGAATTCCGTTCAAGGGGAAAGAAAATGGCTAATACTATTTTACTGGTGGATGACCACCCGGCTATCAGGGCCAGTATCGGTTCGGAACTGTTAAAGAAAAACATTGCGGGGAAAATATACGAGGCTGGGAACAGCGAAGAGGGCTATGACAAGGCTATGACCCTCAATCCCGACCTTATAGTGATGGATATATCTCTCTACGGAGCCTCAGGCATAGAGCTGACCAGAAAGATTCTCCAGAAAAAACCGAGCATAAAGATAGTCATGCTCTCTATGTATTCCAAGGTGATCTACATAACCGAATCCCTCAAGGCAGGGGCAAAAGGCTATATCCTCAAGGAAGCTGATATGGAGAGCATAATAGATGGGATAAAGAAGGTTCTTTCCGGCGAGACATATGTGGACAGCAGGATAAGCAGCAAGGTTATCGCCAGCCTTATTGCACCGGAGGAGAATATGGAGCTTGCCTCCGACGACAGCACCTACGATACACTCTCTTCGAGGGAGCAGGAGGTGCTCAGGCTTCTTGCCGAAGGACGGGAGATCCGCGAAATTGCCAAGGAGCTCTGCATAAGCTCAAAGACAGTTATAAACCACCGCACCAACATCATGCAGAAACTTAACTGCTCCAACATGGTGGAGCTTATCAAATATGCTATCCATATAGGGCTGGTGGATGCATGAGAACTATTGTTCTTCCCTATGGAAAAAGCAGCCTGAAATTAGAGGTTCCAGAGGAACATCTGGCAGGAATAATAACACCTCATCTTCATGAATATGTGCCTGAAGCAGATGGTGCTGAACTGGTGTATCATGCACTGACACACCCTATAGGAACCGGGCGGTTATGTGACCTGGCTGCCGGAAAAAAACGCATTGTGGTCATATCATCAGATCATACCAGGCCCGTGCCCAGCCGGATCATAATGCCACAGATACTAAAGGAGATACGGCTCAAGAACCCAGATGCCGATATAACAATCCTTATAGCCACCGGCTTGCACCGGGCCACCACCCGAGAGGAGCTGGAGGAGAAGTTCGGCTGCGATATTGTAAAGAATGAGAAAATAGTGGTCCACGACTGCGATGATGAGGCCAACCTGGTTTATGTAGGAGAGCTCCCCTCGGGTGGGCGTCTTGTGCTGAACCGGCTGGCAGTGGAGGCCGACCTCCTGGTGGCAGAAGGGTTTATCGAGCCCCATTTCTTCGCAGGTTTCTCAGGCGGGCGCAAAAGTGTGCTGCCAGGAGTTGCCAGCCGGGAGTCAGTCTCCTACAATCACAACTACAGGTTCATCGCCTCCGACCATGCCCGCACCGGGCTTCTAAAGGATAATCCAATTCACAGGGATATGCTCTATGCTGCAGAGAAGGCAAAGCTGGCTTTCATAGTCAATGTCATAATCGATGCAGAGCACAAGCCGGTTTTTGCTGTAGCGGGGGACTGCGGTGCGGCCCATAAGGTGGGAACCGACTTCCTGATCAAGGAGTGCCAGGTCGATGCAGTTAAGGCCGACATAGTTGTCACCACCAACGGCGGCTACCCCATGGATAGGAACATCTACCAGGCTGTCAAGGGAATGACAGCGGCAGAGGCTTCGGTAAAGGAGGGTGGTGTCATAATAATGTGCGCCGAAGCAGTGGATGGCCATGGTGCCCCGGCTTTCTACCAGACTTTCAGGGACGAACCGTCCCTTACCAATATGCTTAAGACTTTCTCCATGCGTAAGCCGGAGGAGACCGAATCTGACCAGTGGCAGTCCCAGATTCTGGCCCGGGTGCTCCTTAAGGCCACTGTCATTTTTGTCTCCTCCTGTCCGGACCAGATGGTTAAGGATATGCACCTGATGCCGGCCCATAGCCTGGAAGAAGCTTTTGAACTTGCAAAATCCCTTATCAAGAGAGATAATTATAGTGTGACTGCCATTCCCGACGGGGTAGCAGTTATGGTGAAGGAATAAAATGAAGTTTGTCCTGATTCCCGACTCGTTCAAGGGGACCCTCAGTTCCTCTCAGATATGCTCAATACTGAAGGAGGAGATTGAAAAAATCTTCCCCGGTTCTGATGTTATCTCCATTCCTGTTGCAGATGGGGGCGAGGGAACTGTAGCAGCATTCCTTGAGGCTGTGGGTGGCACCCCTGTGCCTGTCAGGGTAAAGGGACCGTTCTTTGATGATGTGGACTGCAGTTATGGCATTCTTAAGGATGGCTGTACTGCGGTGATCGAGATGGCCTCCTGCGCTGGACTTCCTATGGTGGAGGGGAGGAAGAATCCTCTAAAGACTACCACCTATGGAGTCGGGGAACAGATTCTGGATGCTGCCCTGCGGGGAATAAAAAGAATAATAGTGGGGCTTGGAGGTTCCTGCACCAACGATGCAGCCTGCGGCCTGGCCGCTGCCCTTGGTATAAAGTTCTATGATGGGGCAGGGCAGGAGTTTGTACCCACCGGCGGCACCCTGTCAAGGATTGAGCGCATAGACTACACTAAAAGCCCCCTCCTTGAGGGCATCGAGATACAGGCCATGTGCGATATCACAAACCCTATGTATGGGCCGACCGGGGCTGCCTATGTCTTCGGTCCCCAGAAGGGGGCTGATGCTGCCATGGTGGAAGAGCTGGATGCCGGGCTCCGGCATCTGGGCGCTCTCCTTGACAGGGACACCGGGTATCCGGTGAGCACCGCAAGCGGTGCTGGTGCCGCCGGGGCTATGGGGGCCGGTATGCTGGCCTTCCTTGGATCAAAGCTGCTCCCCGGAATCCAGGTGGTGCTGGATATTGTCCACTTCGATTCCTTGATAAAGGATGCAGATTATATTTTTACAGGAGAAGGTCTTTTAGATGGCCAGAGTTTGTGCGGAAAAGTAGTATCTGGTATTGCGGGCCGGGCAAAGCTGCAGGATAAACCTGTGATTGCCATAGTAGGCGGTGTAAGGGATTCAGAGATTCAAAGTGCCTATGAGCAGGGTGTCACCTCTGTTTTCACAATAAACCGTCTGCCGGTTCCCCTGGCCGAGAGCTGTACTTTCAGTGCAGAAAACTTACATCATACAGCTGCTGATATTCTGCGTCTGATCAGGGTATCAAAATGAACGACAGAATGACAGACATGCCAGTTCCGGGGCTTATCCTCCGGCTGGCTGTCCCAAGCATCATAACCATGATGGTGAGCAACCTCTACAACATGGTGGATACTGCCTTTGTAGGGCTGTTGGGGACCAGTGCCAGCGGTGCGGTAGGCATAGTTTTCGGCTTTATGGCTATTATTCAGGCTTTCGGCTTCATGTTCGGTCAGGGGGGCGGCAGCATCCTTTCCCGTGCCCTGGGGGCAAAGGACAGGGAGAGAGCCAACCTCCATGCGTCGGCCGGTTTCCTCAGCTGTATGCTCTGTGGTCTGTGTATCGCTATAATCGGCTTTATCTGGCTTGACCCTATAGTGATGTTCCTGGGCAGCACCCCCACTATAGCTCCTTATGCCAAGACTTATATCTCCTTCATCCTTATTGCCGCCCCATTTATGGCCAGCAGCTTTACCCTGAACAACTTCCTCCGGTACGAAGGGAAGGCAAGGCTTGGAATGATGGGTATGATGACAGGTGCTGTCCTCAATATGGCCATGGATCCCCTCTTCATGTTTGCCCTTAAGATGGGGATTGCCGGAGCAGGCCTTTCCACAGCCATAAGCCAGTTCATAAGTTGGTCTATCCTGGTCTCCATGTTCAAGCGGGGAAAGACAGAGACCCAACTTTCTATAAAGCAGGCCCTGAAGGCAACCCCTGCCCATGTGGGCAATATTATGGCCACAGGCTTTCCCAGCCTGCTCCGACAGGGGCTCCACAGCCTGACCACCGTATTCCTCAACGCCCAGTGTGCCATCTATGGCGATGCGGCTGTGGCTGCCATGAGCATTGTCTCCAGGCTCACATTCTTCACATTCTCCTTTGCCCTCGGGGTGGGGCAGGGGTTCCAGCCTGTGTCGGCCTATAACTATGGGGCAAAACGATATTCACGGATCAGGCAGGGTTACCGTTTTACAATCATGGCTGCAGAGAGCATTATTGTGGTGGGTGTTATAATTCTGATCGTTTTTGCCCCCCAGCTGGTAAGACTTCTGAGAAACGACCCCTCTGTTGTAGTCATAGGAAAGAGGGCACTGCGTCTCCATGCCGCCGCATCTCTGCTTCTGCCGCCATGTATGGCCACCGAGATGCTGTTCCAGAGCACGGGGCACCGGCTTTCTGCATCGATAGTCTCTGCGCTCAGGAGTGGTCTGCTTTTTATACCGATTCTTTTTATACTTTCCTACTTCCGGGGTCTTGCAGGTATCCAGGAGGCACAGCCCCTGGCCCTCCTGCTGTCAGCCCCTATGATGCTGCCTTTTGTCCTCTACTTCTTCGGCAGGCTTCCAAAAGAGGATGGTCAGGATATCTGACATTACCGGGTGTAGCCCTGTTCCACCTTTATCTTAGGAATATTCTTCTCGCTCAGGCTCTTGATGAATGCCTCAACCTCTTTGACCACATAGGATGTATCTCCTTTGAAACCGGCTGGGAACACCAGGTCGAAGAGGACATTTGTGTGGGAAGGGCCTATCACAAGCCGCAGGTCGTGTATAGTAAGGCTGCTGTCCAGCTCCTTGACCTTTCCAGCTATGGCAAGGCGCATGTCTGCCACACGGCTGTCCTCGGTCACAATAGGGTCAAAGTGGATCGAGGTCTGCACTCCTTCTGCAGTCAGGTCGTTCTCTATGCAGTCTATCAGGTCATGGCTCTCCATTACATCCATCTCGGCAGGCATCTCCACATGGAGGCTTGCAAAGGTGTGTCCCGGGCCGTAGTCGTGCACCATAAGGTCGTGGATTCCAAGCACATTGGGGTAGCTGAGCACCTTCTCCTCTATCTGTTTGACCAGCTCAGGGTCGGGACTTTCGCCCAGAAGGGGAGATAGCATTTCCCGCACCAGCTCTACTCCGCTGTAGATGATGAAAAGAGCCACCAGAAGGCCCAGTAAGCCATCCAGCCAAAGTATGTCTGTGTTGTATGTGAAAATGATTCCCGCAAGGACTGCAGAGGTGGCGATAACATCGTTCCTGCTGTCTATGGCCACCGCCTTGAGTGTGTCAGAGCCTATCTTCTCCCCAACTTTCCGGCTGTAACGGCTCATCCAGAGCTTGACTGCAATGGATACGGCAAGAATAACTATAGAGAGCCAGCTGAATGTGAGGGGTTCCGGATGGATAAGCTTAAGGACAGCCTCCTTGCACAGGGAAAGACCGAGGGCAAGGACGATTACAGAGACAGTTAGCCCTGCCAGATACTCGTACCGGGCATGGCCATAGGGGTGCTCTGCATCAGGCTTCTTCTCCCCCAGCTTGAATCCCAGGAAACTTACTGCATTCCCGGAGGCATCTGATAAGTTGTTAAGACCGTCTGCCACGATCGAGATACTTCCGCTTATATAACCTGCGGCCAGCTTGCCCAGACAGAGGAGCACATTGCAGCAGATTCCGATTATACTGGCCCTTTTGCCATAGTCTGTGTGGTTCATTTCTTTGTCATCATCCGGTGCTCTTCGGTCACCTGGCTGATCAGCTCCTTTACAGTAAAAGACATATTGTCGGGAGTACCCATGCAGAAAGCCACATCCTGAGGCTCTTTGACCACCTTCTTGATGGCCCGCATTATCTCGAACACCTCTTCCCGGCTGAATCCGTTAATAAAGATCAGTTTATCATCCATAAAGCTATATTACTACAGTTCCTTTTTTTCTGCAAAGCTATAATAGCCCCTGGGAGAAAAAATTATGTGGTCAAGGAGCTCTATCCCCAGAATCTTCCCGGCCTGCTTTATCATCTCGGTCACATCCCGGTCCTCCCTGCTGGGCTCGGTGCTGCCGCTGGGGTGGTTGTGGGCGCATATAATGGCGGCGGCCCTGTCCTTGATTGGGTCTGCAAACACTTCCCGGGGGTGGACCATGGTGCGGTTCACAAGCCCTATGGAGACAACCCTGGTGTGGGTGATCTCGTGGGCACCGTTCAGGGAGAGGCATATAAAATATTCCTGTGGACGGTCGGCATAGTGGGCCACCGCCGGGAGTATATCCTTTGGAAACCGTATCCGCATGGTGCTGGGCAGAAGCCGCCGCCTTGCAAACTCAAAGGAGGCAGCCAGGGTTGTGGCTTTGGCCAGCCCCAGCCCCTCGGTCCGGAGCAGGTCTTCAATCCCTATGCCGATACCCCTGCTGTCGATTTCCCGCACAATCTCCTCCGACAGAGCAAAAATATCCTTTCCCCTGATGCCGCTTCCCAGCATAACTGCCATAAGCTCCACATCGGAAAGGTAGGCCGACCCGCAGGATAATAACTTTTCTCTTGGCCTCTCTTCAGGAGGCATTGTCTTTATGTTCATACCTTTCTTAACAACAAAAAAAATCATTTTGCTTCAATTTTCCTGAAAAAAGTTGAAAATTTTTGAGAAAAGTATAAAAGACAAAAAAAAAGTCCCCTTGCGGGGACTTCCATCATATTGGTTTATGATCAGCCTTCTACAATTGCATCAGCTGGGCATGCATCTTTGCAGCAACCGCAAGAAACACACTTGTCAGCAGCAATTACTCTCTTTCCATCCTGTTCGCTGATTGCTTCGTTTGGGCATTCGCCTTCGCAAGCACCGCAGTTCAGACATTCGTCTGCCTTGATAGAATATGCCATTTCATGCTCCTTTAATTAATATTAACCTAAATATTATACACCGTATAATCGGTAATTGTCAAACCTAAGAGGAATTACTTCTTATGTCTGTTCTTTCTCAGCTTTTTCTTTCTTTTATGAGTTGCGATCTTATGTCTTTTCCGTTTTCTTCCGCAAGGCATAGCCAGACTCCTTTTTAAGAGATTTTTATTTCACGTTCAATGAGTTTAACCTTTTTTTTTGTTTTAGTACATAGTATAATCAAGAAAAAATGAAATTTTTGGAGATACCATGAGAATAACAGCTGTTTCTGGAAGTCCGCGGGTGGAGGGGGTGACCAATTCCATACTCCTGGACATACTGGAGAAAGGGGCCGAGAAAGGGCATTTTGGCAAGGTTGTAGTCCTTAACCAGTTTGAGCTCCATGGCTGCCAGGCCTGTGGATATTGCCGTAAGGAAGGGGATAAGTGTGCTGTTGATGACAAGCTTACCAAGCTGATAGAGGAGCTCCCTGACTCCGATGTGGTTCTGATCGGGTCTCCAGTCTATATGGGCAATGTCACAGCCCAGCTGAAGATGTTCATAGACAGGCTCTACTGCCTTAAGGATGCCAGCCGTAAGCCGCGCCTCAAGCCCAAGAGGGCTCTTTTGGTATTTGCCCAGGGGGCAACAGATAAAGCTTACTATAAGGATATGATGAGCCAGGTCAAAAAGACCCTGGACGGCTACAACCTCTTGGTGGAGGATATTATTGTGGCTACCGGCCCTGCTTATAAGGATGATCCAGAGGTGCAAAAAAAAGTGGAGCATTTCTGCTCCACCTTCTGACAGTCAGATGGACAGCTCAATGGCAGCAGCCGCAGTCGCAGCCTGAGTCGTGTCCGTCATTGCAGCAGTCGTCATCACAGTCGCAGTCATCGTCGCAGCAGCAGTCATCATACTCGATGTCGCCGTTAGCAATCTCCTCGGGGGTAGCTTCCCGCACA
Organism: Spirochaetia bacterium; assembly: GCA_017649605.1. Lineage (GTDB taxonomy): Bacteria > Spirochaetota > Spirochaetia > CADAEX01 > CADAEX01 > CADAEX01. Next base: position 35,120 of record JAGCGL010000060.1, on the reverse strand, counting down.
TCGGTGATATAGATGTCGAAATCCAATGGCATATCGGCATAAGGGTGGTTCCCGTCCAGTGTAACCATGCCGTCCTCAATCTCCACTACCTCGAAGATAACATCATCACCTTCGTCGTTAGGCATAAGGATCTCCTGTCCCACCTCCGGCTTGTTGTCGCCGAACTCGGAAATAGGGAAAGAGATTACCAGAGAATCGTCGTAAGCTCCGAAACCCTCGTCCACAGTCAGCTTCTTCTGAAGTGTGTCGCCAGGCTCCAGTCCCTCAAGTGCCTCCTCCAGGGCAGGCAGCAGGTTGCCGTAGCCGTGCAGATAGCTTGAGCCCTGTCCTTCGGTATCCTCGAGAACATTGCCGTCCTCGTCCTTGAGGATATAATCAAATGTAACAACAGTATTTTTTCCTATTTTCATTTTTCCTCCCAAATCTTCACCTAAATATACTAAAAAAAAGCTCAGTAGCCAAGTTCCTCGCCCACCAGCAGCACCTTGATCCGGCCTGGGTGGCGTGAGTAGCGGGTGATCACGGTGTGGCAGCAGATTGTGCCGCTTCCCTTGCAGTGCATGCAGTTTCCTGTCTTGATGCATGGGGCGCCTGTTGTAAGACGCATAGCGTTCATAGGGGCAGCCATGTTCTTTATCCTGTCCATGGCAGCATCCTCATCCTTAACCACCTTGTTCATACCGGCGACCACATACACAGTCTTAGGACCGTAGATAAGGGCTGCGACCCGGTTGCCGTTGCCGTCGATGTTCACCAGCTTTCCATCCATGGTTATGGCATTTGCACTGAGGAAGTAATAGTCTGCGTTGAAAGCCTGGTGCATGCATTTGTGGGCCTCTTCCGGTGTCTTTGCGCTGTCCCGGTCTATGATCTTGCACAGTCCGCCCCGGAGCAGGTCTACAACTCCGGACTCGTACAGCGACATGGAGCCGCCCCAGGAGGCAGTGGCCTTGGCAGGGATAGTTGCCTCCAGATACTCAAGCATATCTTTCTTCTTCTCGAAATAGATACACTCCATCTGCCTGGTCTGCATAGCAGCGATTATCTTGTCTGCGCATGCCATGTAATACTCAGATCTCACCTTTTGATTAGTGACCATATACACTTCCTCCTATAAATTCCCTCAGGATAGAGTCCTGTGGTATGAATTCCATTCCCATGTTCAGGAAATTTCCCAAAAGGTATTCAAGCCTCTTGGCCTCGGAATACTCCGCATGATAAGGCTTCACCGACTTTAAAAGCGGCATAGCCAGGTTCCGCAGCACGCCGAACTCGTACTCAAGCGCTGTGTTGAACACTGCGTCGGCATCGTTCTGGTACGGGAATATGTACTTGTTCTCGCCCGACTTTACCGAAGGCCAGCGCGACAGGGTGTCGATGGCGTTGTAGCCCCGGGTCCTGTAGTCGCGCACCATGCGGCGGAGCAGCCGGTTGTCCGATGTGCTTATCTTGTTATGGTCATCCAGGTTCATTGGGGTAAGGGCAGAGATGTAGATCTTGAACTTCTGCTCCTTGGGCACCAGATATGTCAGATTGTCGTTCAGACCGTGGATTCCCTCCATCAGCAGGATAGTGTCCTTGGCAAGCTTTATCTTGTTGTTGTGGTATTCCCGCAGTCCTGTGAGGAAGTTGTATGTGGGCAGGTTCACTTCCTTTCCGTCGAAGAAATCAATAAGGTCCTTGTTCAGGAGCTCCCGGTCGATAGCCTCCGGGCACTCATAGTCGTATTCTCCGTTCTCGTCCTTCGGGGTCAGCTCTCTCGGAACATAATAATCGTCGAAGGAGAGAGGCATGGTCTTTATTCCCAGAAGCTCAAGCTGTATGGAGAGCTTTCTGATGAATGTTGTCTTTCCCGATGACGACGGCCCTGCGATAAGCACCACCTTGATGGCATCCTTCTTGGTCTGGATCTGCTCTGCGATCTGTGCGATCTTCTTGTTCTGCAGAGTCTCGCACATCAGGATCACATTCTTCTCCTTCCGTGCCGCCACCAGCTGGTTCATCTCTCCCACATTGCTGAAATGGAGTATACTGCCGCGTGTCCTGTATTCATCGAATATGGATGCGATCACAGGAATGTCGTAGAACTCGCCCATGTCGTCCACAGTTCCTTCCCGAGGGAACAGCACCACAAAGCCGCTTCTGTAGCCCTGGATCCTGTAATACTTGAGGATTCCGGTGGAAGGGTAGAGCACATGGTGGTCCAGGTCGGTGTACTTCCTGCACTTCGCTATCATCACCTCGGGCTCGTTGGCAGTCATCAGAAGCTGCGATGCCCCGGTCATATTCTGCTCCTTGAAAAGCTTCTCGGCCTCTTGGTAGGATGTGACAGTCTGCACTATAGGCTCGTCGGCATCGATTATCTCCTTCAGCTTCTTGTTAAGCGCCTCAAGCTCGCCCTCGGGAATATGCTTTATCCCCTCAAAATAGAAAGAGAAGCTGTGTCCTATAGTGTTTCCGATGATAAGACGGCGGTCGGGAAATAACTCCTTTGCAGCCATTGCAATGACAAAACAGAATGTGTTGCGGTAAATTTTGGAGCCCTCCCGGGAATCCAGGTAAATAGGCTCCTTGACAGAATTTGCTGCGGTAGGCTTGTCAATCTCTATTATCAGATTATTGACCTTGTAGCCTACCACAGTACGGTTATTTTTTTTAACTTCTTTTTTCCCCATATAGGGATTATATCACTTTTTTGAATTTAATGCTCTATCAAAAAGATCTAAAACTTCTTTTTCCGGCTCTTTTGAGAAGACAGATACTACAACTGCAAGAATCAGTCCTGCCACAAAGCCTGGGAAGAGCTCGTAGACACCGGTGGAGCCAAGGTTGAGCATCCAGTAGATATCCACAACTGCACCTGCTGTGATTCCAGCTACAGCGCCGCTGAAGGTAAGCCGCTTCCAGAAGAGGGAGAGGAGGATTGCAGGTCCGAATGATGCGCCGAATACGCCCCATGCGTTGGATACCAGGCTCATGATGGATCCTGAGTTCGGGTTTGCTGCGATAGATACAGCTGCCAGAGCAATGATAAGAACGATGATACGTCCGCCCCAGAGCATCTCTCTGTCGCCGGCGTTGCCTTTTCTGATCACAGGCTTGTATACATCACTTGCAAATGCAGATGCTGCGGAGAGGAGCTGGCTGTCGGCTGTAGACATAGCTGCCGCAAGGATTGCAGAGAGGAGGATACCGGAGATAAGGCCAGGGAAGATAGCCCTTACCATAGTGATGAACACCAGTGAGTTCTTGTTGATGTTCTCGTCGAAGCCAAGGTGTGTACGTCCTACAATTCCTACAACTACAGCAAAGATAAGGATAAGAGTTGTCCAGGTGATACCGATCTTTGCAGATTTTTTAAGGGAAGCCTGGGACTCAACAGCCATGAACCGGATGATGATGTGCGGCATTCCGAAGTAGCCCAAGCCCCATGCCAGACCGGATACAATATCCTGCCAGCTTGCAACCGGGTTCCAGTAGTTCTCAGGAAGAGCAACGGCGGCAGCAGGAGCTTCCAGCACGAATGTTGCGAACAGCGGTGCGATAAGGAGTGCGCCGAGCATAAGCATTCCCTGGAAGAAGTCGGTCCAGCATACAGCTGAGAAGCCGCCCAGGAATGTGTAGCTGATTATGATGATCGCTGCGCCGTACATAGCGATCCTTGCATCGATTCCGATTACAGTGTTGAACAGGGTTCCGCATGCCTTGATTGATGATGCCGCATAGATTGTGTATGCGAAGATGAAGATGATAGCGCAGATGATCTGCAGCGCCATGCTCTTTGAGAGGAACCGGTTGGTCAGGTACTGCGGGATTGTGATGGAGTCGTTGCACTCGATGGAGAAGGTCCTGAGCCGCGGAGCCTCGTAGATCCAGCTCAATGCATATCCAAGCGCAAGGCCTAATGCAATCCATGCCTGTCCCATTCCCAGTGCATATACAGATGCCGGGAGTCCCATCAGAACCCATGCGCTCATGTCGGATGCACCTGCAGAGAGGGCCGATACCCATGCACCCATCTTTCTTCCGCCCAGGAAGTAAGTCTTGTCTCCACCGCTCTTGTTCTTAAGGAAGAAGTAGATTCCGATGGAGATCATGAAGATAAGATATAGTGTGAAAACAATAATCTCGGAGGTATTACTTTTCATCTCTCATTTCTCCTAAAAAATAAAAATGTTCTTTTTTATAGCATACTTTTGACTGAACGTAAATACAGAATAAAGTTTATACTTTTATTAGACTATTATTGAGAAAAAACAAGATTAAACATTATAACACAAAGAATTAGGCAATAGTCGTTTTATAGGATATATGCTTGTACTTTGGATAATTTTTTCTATTGTTCTTCTTCTCGGCCCTGAATCCCTCCAGGAACATGGGCATCATCTGGTCTGCATACCGGGCCAGCGCATACTTGCCGTTGCAGAGGCACCAGTCGTACATAAGGGCCCGCTCGAACATGGCGTAGCTGTCCACAATCTCGTTCACCGAAAGGTCTGCGCGGAGCTCTTTCCTCTCCTGCCCCTCCTTTATTATTTTCCACAGCAGCTTGAAGTAGGTGCGGTTCCGGTCCAGAAGGGATTTTTCCCCCTTGGTTGTCAGCTGCGATGAGAAGAGGCGGGCCAGCAGGTCCATCGATATGCTGTTGTCTATCATTGTGAAAAGCTCGTGGTTCAGGAATATCAGCTTGTCCACTGAATTGGAGCCGGGATCCATTGCCTCCTTCAGCTCCTCATACTTGGCGTCGAAGAGCATGGAGAGGGTTCCAAGAAGGTCATCCTTTCCCTTGAAGTAGTGGTAGAAGGAACCTTTTGATGTGCCGGAATCGTCCACGATATCCTCTATAGTGGTGTTCTCGTATCCCTTCTCGTAGAACAGCTTCCAGGCAGACTCTGCCAGCTTGGCCTTGGTGGTGGCACCTGTCTTGTTGGGCATAGGATCCTCCTTTTCCGCTATTATATCATAGAAGAGAGGGAAAATCTGTTGACTGTAACAAAAATTTAATGTACTCTTATTCACAATAAAAGAGGTGAGAAATGAAAAAGAACCTTACTTACAAAATCATCGAGAAACACCTTGTCTCTGGCGAGATGAAGGCGGGCAAAGAGATTGCGATCAAGATAGACCAGACGCTGACCCAGGATGCGACTGGGACCATGGTCTACCTGCAGTTCGAGGCTATCGGGATAAAGAGGGTGCAGACCGAGCTTTCTGTCTCCTATGTGGATCACAATACTATCCAGACCGACTACAAGAACCCGGACGACCACCTGTTCCTCCAGAGCTTTGCAAAGAAGTATGGCCTCTATTTCTCACGGCCGGGAAACGGAATCTGCCACCAGGTGCATCTGGAGCGGTTCGGCCTCCCTGGAAAGACTCTTTTAGGATCCGACTCCCACACACCTACTGGTGGCGGCCTCGGAATGCTGGCAATCGGTGCCGGCGGCCTTGATATAGCCTGCGCTATGGCTGGTGCGCCGTTCACATTGAATATGCCTAAAGTTATCGGTATCCACCTTACAGGTTCCCTGCAGAGCATGTGCAGCGCAAAGGATGTCATCCTTGAGCTTTTGCGCCGGTGCACCGTGAAGAACGGAGTAGGCAAGGTGTTTGAATACTTTGGCGACGGCGTCGCAAGCCTCTCCGTGCCCCAGCGGGCCACAATAACCAACATGGGAGCAGAGCTGGGGGTCACCACCTCCATCTTCCCGAGTGACCGGGTGACCAAGGAGTGGCTTGCACTCCAGAAGCGGGAGGGCTGGCAGGAACTGGCAGCCGACGACGGAGCGGAGTATGACGAAATAATTGATATAGACCTTACTAAGATAGAACCTATGATTGCACAGCCCCACATGCCTGACCTGGTTGTTCCTGTGCGGGAGATTGAGGGGAAGAAGATTGTCCAGGCCGCCATCGGATCCTGCACAAACTCCTCCATCAACGACCTGGGAATAGCGGCCGACATCCTGGATGGCAAGACTGTGGCACCTAACGTATCGCTGGGTGTGGCACCGGGCTCCAAGCAGGTTTACACAAGCGCCATAGAGGCCGGCATAATCAAGAAGCTGGTAAAAAGCGGCGCCCGCATGCTCGAGAGCGCATGCGGCCCATGCATAGGCATGGGCTTCGCTCCTGCCTCCGGTGGGGCCAGCGTCCGCACCTTCAACCGCAACTTCAAGGGCAGGAGCGGCACCGCCACAGCCGAGATCTACCTAGCATCGCCAGAGACTGCGGCAGCATCGGCCCTCTATGGCTGCATCACCGACCCGCGCAAAGTGAAGGTAAAGTTCACCGACTATTCTGCAAAGACCGAGATCAACGACAACATGATAGAGAAACCGGCACCAGAGGCCGACTTCGACTCCATCGAGATAATCCGCGGACCTAACATCAAGCCGTGTCCTAAGGCATCTCCTGCGCCTGAATCATTCACTGCAGAGGTGCTCATAAAGACTGGTGACAACATCACCACAGACCACATAATGCCTGCTGGAACCAGAGTTCTTCCATACAGATCCAACATCCCCGAGATCGCCAAGTTTGTGTTCGAGGCAGTATCACCAGGCTTCTACGACAGAGCCATGAAGGCTGGCACCGGTGTGATCATCGGAGGCGAGAACTACGGTCAGGGATCTTCCCGCGAGCATGCTGCACTTGCACCTATGTACCTGGGTGTAAAAGCGGTCATCACCAAGAGCTTTGCCCGGATCCACAAGGCCAACCTCATCAACTTCGGAATTGTTCCGCTTGTGTTTGAAAATCCGGCAGACTATGATATAATCAAAGAAGGGATGAGCTTAAGCTTCCCAAGCTTCTTATCGGACATCAAGAGCGGCAAGAGAGTTAAAGCTGTTGATACAGCAACCGGCCGTGAATTCTACTTTGTCCACGACCTTGAGAAAAAGGGTGTGGACCTGATTGAGGCAGGAGGAATGCTCAACTATATCTTCAACACAAGGAAATAATTATGGCTGGTAAGAACAGCGCTGCGGCAGCATATCTGGACACCTCCTTCAGCTATCCGGTGCGGGATCCGGTGTGGGGCAACATAATGCTCTCCCCGGGGTTCAAGAAGATAGTATCTTCTCCGGTGCTTCAGAAGATGAACCGCATAAAGCAGCTGGGCCCTACCTACCTGGTCTATCCGGGAGCAGTGCATACCAGGTTCATACACAGCCTTGGTGTTTACCATATCGGATACCGGATGATACGGCGGCTTCTGGCCATCGATTCCTGTCCATCCCTTTCCGAAGCCGATGTGAAGGCTTTTCTCTGCGCATGCCTTCTCCACGATCTGGGGCACTTCCCGTATACACACTCACTCAAGGAGCTCCCTCTTAAAAAACACGAGGCCCTCACCGGCGAATATATTATGGCCGAGCCTCTGGCTTCTTTGATCCGAGATGCCCTGGAAATAGACCCGGCTGTACCTGCAGCCATTGTTGATACATCGCTCCCGACAGAGAGCGCTACAGTGCAGTTCTTCCGCAACATCCTTTCGGGAAGTCTTGACCCCGACAAGCTGGACTACCTGACCAGGGATGCCTGGTTCTGCGGCGTTCCCTATGGAACACAGGATATCGAGTTTGTCCTTTCTGCAATCTATCCTCATCCAGAGAAGGGGATAAGCATTCTTCCTGCAGGAATTCCAGCGGTGGAGAACATCCTTTTCTCTAAATATCTGATGTACAAGACAGTCTACTGGCACAAGGCGGTGCGCTGCGCCACAGGCATGATCAAAAAAGCGATCATCGCAGCCCTTGATTCACATCTCCTGACTCCTCAGGACCTCTATGGCCTTGACGATGAATCGCTCTTCCTGGCAGGGAAGGGGGGCTCTGACCTGCGGCTGTTTGACATGGTGCACAGCAGACAGCTTTTCAAGATGACATACGAGGTTGTCTTTGACGACAGCAACCCTGAACATACTGCACTCCTGGACCTGAAAAAACGGGGCGCTGCAGAAAAGGCTCTGGCAGAAAAGCTCTCCGGTACCGGTATAGAGTGCGACTCATCCTGTGTGATCATAGATGTACCTGAGCATATTACCTTCGAGACTACGCTGCCAGTGTTTGAGAACGGTAGTTTCCGCACCTTCTCGGGAAGCAGGGGACTTGAGAATTTCTCAGATCCTCTCAGGCGCCTCCGGGTGTTTGTGGATCCTGCAGTTTTTGATTCCATCAAAAGCGCCGGCCTTAAGGATTTCAGATGGATTTAAAGACCATAGAGAAGATGCCTAACTGGCTTATGCGGATAGTCAAGGAGACTGGCCGGGGGATAAACCGCTTCAATATGATTGAGGATGGAGACAAGGTCCTCTTGGCTATCTCCGGAGGCAAGGATTCCCTTGCTCTGGCCTTCACCCTTGCGGTGCGGCGGCGGTGGCTTCCTATAAAATATCAGCTCCATGCCATGCGGATAGACTGGAACCAGTACCCCATGCCCGATCCCGATGCCAAGAAGATGGAGGAGTTCTTCGACCAGCTGGAAGTCCCTTACGAGGTGATGAAGGCTGACATGTTCCCGCCGTCATTCAAGGGCGATTTCAACTGCTACCTCTGTGCCCGCAACCGTAAGCGGATGCTCTTTGACAAGGCGGCGGAGCTTGGCTTCAAGAAGATTGCCACCGGTCACCATCTGGACGATATCATAACCACCACACTCATAAATCTGTGCTATCGGGGCAACTTCTCAACCATGATGCCTGTGCAGCAGTTTTTCGGCGGCAAGCTTACCCTGATTCGCCCCATGTGCTTGGTGTACGAGTCTAAACTCCGTCTGCTTGCAGAACGCCTTGAATTCCCGGTCTATAACACAGGCTGTCCATACAAGAGCACTAATATGCGTCTGAAGATGAAACCTATAGTTGCAATGCTCTCAAAGGATAACAGGCGGCTCAGGGAGCACATATTCGAGGCGCCGTGGAACATAAACAAGGAATACCTTCCCACCGACTTAGGGGAGGATTCATGAGGAAGAGACTGCTGACAGACGGCTTTGTCCTTTCGGCGCTCCACATGGTCAACGACGGCTATGTGGCCTGTCTGCCGCTCTTTCTTCCATTCATCACACAGGACATCAACATAACGCTGTCGCAGGCCGGCTTCCTGGGCGGCATACTCCACTTCTCAGGCGTTGTGCTGGCATTCCCGGCCGCATTCCTGGGCACATACCTGGGCAGCTTCCACACATTGGGCTATGCGGCTCTCTTCATATTCGCATCCTACATCCTCATGTTCATGGCAAAAAGCTATGCATGGGTCCTCTTGGCATTCCTGGTGGGGAGCCTTGGGTTCGGAGTGTTCCATCCTGTAGCATTCTCGGCAGTGGCCAAGACCAGCCAGACCAAGCTGGGAACCCAGATGGGAAACTTCACCGCCAACGGCGATATAGGGCGCATAGCACTATCGGCGCTTCTTACCTTTATGATAGCAAAGCTCTCGTGGGGAACAACAGCGTTCATCTACGCATTCCTCCCTCTGTTTGCAGGCCTTGCCGTGCTCCTTTCAGGGCGGTACCGTAACGAGGTGGCACAGTTCGGCCCGGAGGAGAAGAAGGAGCATCATTCAGTGTTTGTCCGCCCCACAAAGCGGCTTCTGATACTCTACGGAGCTATCTTCCTGGATGCCTTCTCGGTGGCTTCGCTTTTCCTGTTCCTCCCGTTCCTGTTCCAGGCCAAAGGGTTTGACACAGCCATCATAGGATCCCTCACCGGCGTATTCTTTGTAGGTAACTATCTGGGAAAGATGGTGTGCGGACGCATAGTGGAGCTCAAAGGGGTAAAGAAGGTCTTCCTTGCGGCAGAGCTTCTGCTTGCGCTCACTGTATTCAGCCTTGCATTCACAGGCAATATCTGCTTGCTTATAGGGCTCCTCATCTTCATGGGAATCCTCTCCAAGGGCACTGTCCCTGTGCTGAGCACCTTCCTGGCCGACACTGCCAAGGAGATGAAGGTGAACATAGACGGCATCTACTCCTTCTATTCGGTGCTTTACAACGGGGCCGAGACTGTATCACCATTGATACTGGGCATCGCGGCTGCTGCATGGGGAATCGAAAAGATGTTCATAATCTGCGCCGCCATCTCGTTCTGCACCTTTGTCATCGGCTTCTTCCTCCAGGAGCCAAAGAAGTGATCTCCATAACCACATATCTTATCGTGTGTCCGCTGCTGTTTCTGGCCGGTTTTGTCGATTCAATAGCAGGGGGCGGTGGGCTTATTTCCCTTCCTGCCTATCTTCTGGCGGGGCTTCCTATACACAGCGCCATAGCTACAAACAAATTCTCATCTTCCTTCGGTACAGTGATCGCAGTTGCCCGCTTCATAAAAAGCGGCATGGTCAGCCTTCGCCTTGCCCTTCCTGCCGTGATATGCGGCATAGTCGGTTCTGCGGCAGGAGCCAAGCTCTCCATGGTTATCTCGGAGAAGGTGCTTCTGGCTATGCTTCTGGTGGTGCTGCCCGTTGCTGCCTTCTGTGTCCTTAATAAAAGACTGTTCAGGGATCATGGCAACGGTTCTGTGTCCATCACAACACATAATATTGTGGTGGCCTCAATCTGCGCTTTATTGATCGGGATTTATGATGGAATGTATGGCCCAGGGACCGGGACCTTCCTGATCATAGCATTCACTGTGGGAGCCAGGCTCAGCATAGCCCAGGCCAATGCAAATGCAAAGGTTATAAACCTGTCAACAAATGTGGCGGCGCTGACTGTATTCCTGCTTCATGGGCAGGTGCTTATAACAGTCGGAATTGCCGCCGCACTTTCGAATATGCTTGGAAATTATCTTGGCGCAGGGCTTGTGCTCACCAAGGGGGTCAAGGTTGTAAGACCCATCATCATAGTTGTGCTGGCCCTGCTTCTTGCCAAGATTATAATCGGCTTTTAATCAGGCAGACTTCTTATTCTTTCCTGCAAGCCGCTTTGTAACAATAACTGCACAGGATGCATCACCGGTGATGTTGACAGCTGTTCTTCCCATATCAAAGATACGGTCAACACCTGCAACAAGTGCAATACCGTCGATAGGAAGTCCTACAGAGGTGAGAACCATTGCCAGCATGACCATACCGGCACCGGGTACTCCGGCTGTTCCGATAGATGCCAGGGTTGCAGTAAGGACTATAGTCACCATCTGAGCAAATGTCAGGTCAATGCCGTAGCAGGCTGCGATGAAGATTGTGCAGACACCCTGATAGATTGCAGTTCCGTCCATGTTGATTGTTGCACCCAGTGGAAGGACGAAGGATGAAACTTCGTTGGAAGCTCCGGCATTCTGTGAGCATTTCATGTTAAGAGGCAGGGTGCCGACAGAGGATGCGCTTGAGAATGCAAAGACGATTGCAGGGAGCATCTCCTTGAAGAATTTCCTGGGTGAGCATTTGTTCACAGCCAGGGCAGCCGAGTAGACTATAAGCATGTGGAGCACATAGCAGATATATGCCACAAGAAGAATCTTGGCCAGTGAGCCGATTATCATAGTTCCGTTGATAGCGATTACAGGAGTGAGCAGACAGAAAACACCGATAGGAGAAAGGGCCAGGATCATCTCCATGACCTTCATGAAAATATCGTTCCACCGGTTGATGGTCTCAGCTGCAGCTCTCACTTTTTCGCCTATAAGGATGATGGCAAAGCCTACCAGAATAGCCATAACGATGATCTGAAGCATATTGGCGGAGGAAATAGGATTTACAAAGTTGGAAGGGAAGATGTTCACTATTACCTCAAGAGGAGCTTTTCCCTTAGGTGCTTCGTAGGAAAGGCTTGATGTAGCCAGGACAGGGAAGATACCTTTTGCCAGGTTTGCAGCAACAAGACCGATGGTTACTGCAACAGCTGTGGTGCAGAGATAGTATACAACAGTCATTCCGCCGATGGCTCCAACCTTCTTGATATCTTTCATTGAGACAATACCGGCCATGATGGAGAAAAGCACAATAGGACCTACAATGAATTTGACCATATTAAGGAAGATAGTTCCGAATGGTTTGATGTACTCTGACGCAATGTCAGGCACCTTCTGCATGCACAATCCCACTATGACAGCCAGGATAAGTGCAATAAAGATCTGAGAAGCTAATGATAACTTGCATTTTTCTTTCATTTCTTTTCCCCTGTAATAAATATAATTTATAATAAAGTAAGAATTTCTAATTTGTCAAAGGAAAATTTCAGCTAATATGAAGAAAAATAGAAAAAAATAAAAAAATTTTTTACTGTGTCATTGTATGACACACCTACCGTTTTATATTGGGGTTGTAAAACGGAGGTTTTTATGAACAAGACACAGATTTTAATCGAAGCCGGCAAGAACTACTACGGCTTCTCTATGAGCGAAACTGGACAGTTGGACTACCAGGGCAAGCAGGAATTCCTTAAGCATCCTGATTTATCTGACTACGAGCGTATTGTATCAAGCCCTTACTTCACACCATGCTACTACACTTACCTTGATGATAAACTCAACCACAAGTGTGCTGTATACTTTAAAGATGCAGATATCTCAAACCCCGATGTCATCTCTTTCCTTACACATGTAGGTCCTCTTCTTGATGCAGTGGAATCTGGCGATACCCTTTTGGCCGGCGAGCTTTACCTGCGGCGCAGGGATGTGTTCAACAGACAAAGCCAGCTTACAAAGTATATCCTCGGAAAAGCGGCTGCCGGGATTCTTTTCTCCATATGCTACGGCAGGATCAACAATATTGCTCCGGATGCAATTCCCCTTGTATACGATGCGGCAAAGAAACAGCTTTCCTTCGACCCGGCCAAGGAGTCCCTGGAGCAGGCCCTTGTAAGATACCTTGCAGACCGGAAGGAGAACATCACTGTTCAGATTGTTGGAACACAGCATTACAATTGGGATCCATGCACACCATATCTAGGAAACCTGGCCAATAATATCAAGGCAGAGGATCTCTCCAGCCAGCTGGAGGCAATCCGCAAGGCAACTCATGATTTCTACGCAGGCCTTGAGTGTTCTGTCCAGGCAGAGCCCTATAACAATGCTGATAAAAACGCCATTGCAGTCTTTATCGAGGACACTTGCTCAAAGTTTGCGGGTAACTGCGGCATGAAGAAAGCTGGCTATGTCAGGGCAATCGGTGCAAAGCTCCTGAGGGATGCACAGCCTAAGCGGATGAGCTGGGGCGGCTGCCTTGTGCGGATAGCCGACAACAGCTATGTTGTTATGATTTAAAAAATAAGATAGTATTTTTAAAAATAGGAGGGCTATATGAAAAAAGATGATTTTAAAAAAGACCTTGCTGAATGGCAGAAAAAATATAGCTCTCTTTTTACAAATGAAGAGATTGATCGAATTTCTGAAAGAGATAGAACTATAGAGCCGGATATCAGGCATCCCGAGGACTTTGAGTTTGTGGAAAAACAGGGATGATTTAATATTTTCTCGGAAATTTTTCTTTACCTAACTGCCATAAATATTTATCTATTTGTTTTAAATCAAACTCTGTTAAATTATAGAACAGTCTGAATGTAATAAGAATTTCTTTGTACTTGCAATAGTCTTTTAGATCCTCATTTTTAAAAGTTGTAAAGTGGTCTCTGTCTTTGAAATAGCGTAAAAGTTTATCAACAAAGTAATCATAAATAGGATAATCTTTTGGCTTGTGACGGCTACAATATTTTGTGGCAAAAGAATAAAAATTTTTGTCCTTATCTTTTATTTTTACATGTGCTATTTCATTTACAAGATTTGGATCTGATTCTTTTAATGATTCATCGATATTCAAGTCTAAAATATGTTTTGCTACAGGATAAATGGAGAATATATTGGTTGAATAAAAATCGTTTAACGCAGAAGCTTTAATGATTATTTCATGAATCTCATTATTCTTAGGATAAGTTTCTCTATATAATTTATCCAGAGCCTCTTCTTGAATTACATAATTTCCAAGATTATCCCATTTATCTAAATACCTTTGAACCTCCTCTTTACATGGTGTTATTATTTCTATTTGCTTTTTCATTGATTTTCCTCTAAAACTATTATATAAAGATTTTTAGTAATAATAAAGTTTTTTTATTATTCTGAAGAATAGGAAGTATTATGAATATCAATATTGTTGAACTTGTAGGTTATATAGGATCACTTTTAGTTGTAGTATCAATGCTCATGACCTCGGTGATAAAGTTGAGGTTCATCAACCTGACCGGAAGCTTTATATTCACTATTTATGCGCTCATCATCAAGTCATATCCGACTGCGCTGATGAACTTCTCCCTGGTGATCATCAACATCTACAACCTTTACAGGCTTCTCAAGGTGCAGAAGGATTACTCCGTAATTCCCGTCTCTGCTGACGAGGCTTTCTACCAGTACTTCCTGAACCGCTTTGAAAAGAATATCCGCAGGTTCTTCCCCAACTTTGACAAGAATGCCGCATATTCCAAGATGTATATGATCTGCTGCAAGACCGATGCCGCAGGAATCCTTATAGGAAACGATGGCGAGGAAGGGGAGATCAACGTGGCAGTGGACTATGCGACCCCGACATACCGCGACTGCTCTGCAGGAAAGCACCTGTACCGCTATCTTGCGGAAAGGGGACTGACCAAGCTAACAGTAGCAGACTGCTCCTTCTGGCACCGCTCATACCTTAAGCACATTGGCTTCAAGCGGGATGGAAAAATCTGGAGAAGGGGATAACTACAGCCCCAGCACTGGATTAGGATCTATCCAGCTTTCCTGAACAGCATCATGCACCTCATCATCCGGCAGCAGATGACCGATTAAAAGCGGCGACTCTGGGTCGTGCAGCTTCATGTTGTGCCGTACTGTGGCAGCATCATAATTGGCATAACAGTACTTACACAGATGGCCACATGTATTGTATGCTCCGATATCGCAGCCTAGGTAGCAGGCGCACTCCTTTCTGGCCGGTGCAAAACGGGGAACCGCAAGGGGGCGGCCAAGAGCTTTCTCGTACATTGATACAGTCATGCAGCCTCTGCAGTCCGCACCGAACTGGGCAAGCTCTGTTCCCTCAGCACAAGGACGCACTGTCATACCGTATTTTGCGGCAATCTCTACAAAAGCTTTGCCTAGGCGCAAGCGTTCTTCGCGAGGCACGCTCTGCACAGAAGGGAATTTCTTTTTGGTCTTCTCGTACAGATCTATAAAGCTGATGACTGCAGTATGGGTATAACCTTCCAGAGTCCGTGTCATATATTCAAAGGCCTTAATATGCCGTTCTATAGGCCATTCAGAACTGATAAATATAGGGTCGTAGCGCCATCCCATCCTGTCAGCACCCACAGTCTTGGACAGCTGCTTAAAGCTCTTTAGCAACACAAGCTTGTCTGGAACGTTAGGCTCGATATCCTTGCCATACGGTGTGATAGTGACATACCAGTACTGGCTGAAAGGCTCAAGAAGCGGCATATAGGGCAGCATCGGGGCCGGGTTCTTGGTGCAGAACCCGATTAGGTCAACGACATCAGGAGCAAGCCGATAGCGGATCACACTCTTGGGATTGTATGGATTACGTACCAGCACAAACCCGGCCTTAAGACGGTTTGCAAACCATTGTGAGTAGAAGGCTGGGATATCGGTACGCTGGCCAGTATTGATGATCATAGTTCAATTATCAACAGGCTTAGGCAAATAATCAAGGGTGAAAAAATATTACAAAATGTTGATTGGCGGACATTTTGTATACCACAAAATGTTGATACATGGACATTTTTACATATACAAAATGTTGACAGGTGGACATTTTGTAGTGGTTTTACTCTAAATATTTAGGACTGTTTTCTGCTACAGCTGCATATGTAGCAGTAGTTTTGGGATATTCAAAAGGCTCCATTTTTCTAACAGCTTCTTTTATATATTCCCTTAAACCTTCATCGCAAATATAAACATAACATCCTTTCATACCGCGAGTCATTAATGTTCTGTAGGTGTTTTTTATAATAGTATCAGCAATTTTATATGCTGTTTCTTTTCCTTTTTCTTTGGCAATCTTTTTAATTCCATCTAGTGATTTGTCGGTTTTTGCTCTTTTTGTATAATCTGTTACTATATGCCCATTTTTATATTGTAAGTCTTGACCTATAATAACTCCAACATAATCAAATTCTAGCCCTTGGCATGTGTGAATACATCCGGCCTCATTTACAGATAGAGGATCAATTGCCCAAGTCGTAGAATTGCCAAGATTCCAACTTATTTCGAAATTGTACTCAGGAATAGTAATATCATGAACATTTGTATCATTTTTCCCATCAGTTATCCAATTCCAACAATAGCCAGCCACTAATCTTGATTTATTGCTGGCAATATTCTTCTTAATTATTTCTTCCCTTAATTCATTAGGACTATCAAATACTTTAAAATCATATTTGCCATCTAAATCATAATTTGCTGTTTCTCTTATTTCGAGTATATTATCAAGCCACGCTAAATAACCATCTGAACCATTGCATCTGAACTGACTTTTTAATTTTGTTTTATAAATTGTAGCTTTATAGAAATTAGCAAAATCTTCTATTTCCTTAAGAGAACCAATATCTTTTAACGTTACTCGTTGGTTTTCATCAACAAAGAAGATTGAAAAAAAAGACGAATTGATTATTTCTTTAATTTGATTTTCCCCTATATTGTGAAAAATCCCTGATTTTGCATTTAATCGATGTGCTTCATCAACAATTAAAACATCAAAGGAATTAGATTTGGAATCATAAAAACAACCTGATCCTTTGAATAGATTGTTCAATCCACTCATTTTATCTATTTTTAGTTTTGCTTTAAAAACAGCTTTTGGTGCACTGTTTTTGGTTACATAGAAGCTGTTTAAGCTTTTATTTAGGAATTGTTTTAATAAATTGATTGCTAATACGGATTTACCCGTGCCAGGCCCGCCTTCTACGACTAATACACTTTTATTTTTATGATAACAAGATGCAGTTCCTATCTTTAAAGCTTCTTCAAAAATAACTTTCTGATCATCAATTAAAACAAATTCTTTTTTGCCTTTTAATACTGATGAAAATGACTCTTGCAGCATTTTTGAAGGTTTAATTTTACCTTTCTCTATGATATATAATCCTTTTTTTTCATCGCCTTTGGTAACAAATCTTTTTATAAATGCTCTTAATTTTTCAAAATCTTTTGCCCCAAACATAGGTGCTGCATTTATATAATCTTTATATTGTTCTCCATTAATAGGGTCATCATCAGTCAAATTATAATTATGTAAAAAAGCACATGGATGTAATCCTACATTCCTATCATAGACTTCTTGATTATAATTGTTTATTAAACTTGCATAACTCCATGCTTGATATGATGGGTGCGTTACTTCTCTTAATGATTTTCCTATAATTGTGGAGACAATGCCATCTTTTCCTTCTACCGCATTAGCATGAGCCCACTGTTTTAATTCTATTATAATAATTGAATTATTTTTATTATTATCATATCCAGATAAAAGAAAGTCGATTCTATTTGAAGTATGAGGAATGTTGAATTCAACAGCAACTCCAGAATTTTCTGGAATCCCAGTATCAGCTAATATTACTCTCATTCTCAGCATGGATTCTCGCCAAGAATTAATTTCTGATTCACCAGTACTTCTGTGGAAAGATTCTTTAAATCGAGTTAATATTTTATCAGCAATAATCCCATCATCTACATCATTAATAAAGCTTGATTTAATACCTTCGTATACTAACATTTGCTAACCTATAATTGAGTGTATTTTGTACTTTTGTTCTTCGCTTTGTCTACAGGATATTTTTTATCATTGGCGTCAATTTTCTTTGTTATGATTTCGTCTATATCAAGCCCAAGGTCGGTTGCCATCAATGTGCTGTAAATCAAGACATCTGCGAGTTCTTCTTTTATTTTGTCTAATTTGTTATCAGCAGTGACATCGCTTCCGGACCATTGAAAAACTTCTAACAGTTCAGCGGCTTCAATGGATATAGATATTGCGAGGTCTTTAGGGTTGTGAAATTGTTTCCAATTCCGGGCATCTCTGAATTTAATGATTTTTTCTTGAATTGCTTTAATAGAATCACTCATACGAATATTCTATAACTGTTATGGTGCTTTTTCAAGAAAAATATAGTATCTCTGTTTTATTTCTCCATTTCCCGAAGTTCTTTTAGGCTTTTCTCGGCAGCAAATCCTTTTTTTGTTTCTTCTACAGAATGTTCAAGTTTTGATATGTATTCCTGGTTGCGATTATCTTTCCCCACCATGTCCACAGTCTTCTGGCACATCTGCCCGCCGAAGTACATATCCAGCACCTGCTTGAAGATATCCTCCTTGCTGGCAAGGTAGAATAAGGTCATGGAAGATTTAAGCTTTATGGCATCAATATAGCCCATGACCTTCTCAATATCAGGGGCGTTCAGATCAATCAGTATCTGGCATGCCTGTATCAGGTGGTCATGCAGCTCTCTGTCTGCCAGGTATTCCATAGCCTCTGCTATATCCTTAAGCCCATAGTAGTTGGAATTATAGCTGTACCCTAAGCCCTTTATCTGTGGGAAAATATACCATATCCAGTGGCTAGTCTTTCTGCCGTTCCTAAGCTCTTTACAGGCTTGCTCAAAGTAGTTTTTCTGTGGATCTCTGAATCGGTTTATCATGCTTTATCCTTTAATCGTCCAATTATTTTGGGCAGTTCAATTGCGAACGCACTGCGTTCGCAATTGGATAAGTAAGAAAAAAAATATCTTGAACGCTCAATCTGACGTTTCCCATAATCTGCTCTTTCATATTTCTCCTCCTTCACCACAGCAGCTGGAGGCCGTCCTTCTCGTACTGCTGGAACATCTTATCGCCGCTCAAGAGGATAAGGTTATTCCGGATAGCGGTGTGGATAAGCATCCGGTCAAATGGATCGCGATGGTTTTCCTTGAGTGGGAGATTGTGCACAGAAACATAGTCATAAACATCAAGAGGTAGAATTGAGAAGTCATATTCTGATGCAATATTGGGTAGGTGCAGTATGTTCACTTTTCCTAAATCAAGCTTTCCAAGCTGGTGTTTTATGGCAATTTCCCAGAATGATATGGGGCTGACATATATTGTGTTGTTTGTGTCGGAAGCCTCAGAAAAAGCTTTTCTCGAGAGCTTGGATGTATCCATAAAACTCCAGATGAATGCGTGGGTATCGAGCAAGTATTTCATGGCAGCGGTTTAACCTCATCTAAAGATTTCACCCCGAAGAACTCCTCCAGTGTGATTTTACCATCATCCACCTCTGTGAAAGGACCTAAATGAGCATAAGTACCAAGAATTCTGCGCTTCTTTTTGGGCTTTTCCATGTTCACAATCTGTGCCACCGGCTTCTTGTTGCGGCCATAGAGAATCTGCACGGTCTCGCCCCGCTTTACCTTTTCCAATACTTCTGAAAACTGAGCTTTAAGTTCTCCAACTGTCATCTGTGTCATGATTATATTATAGCTCTAACTTGTCAAGATGTCAAGTTGTTAAGTTGTCAAATTAAATAGTGGCACATCTACGGGATAATGTGCTATACTGTCTGCGGAGGAAACTATGAAGATCGACCTTGGAAGAAAGACAATTCTCTACCCTATGCCGGTGCTGATGGTGGGGACCTACGATAAAAAAGATAAACCTGATCTGATGGCTGCGGCCTGGGGCGGAATATTCAACGACAACATGGTGTGCCTGTGTCTGGATCGGAATCATAAGACTGTGGCAAACCTTAAGGAGCACAAAGCCTTTACTGTAGGGGTTGCCGATGCCAAGCATGTGACAGAGTGCGATTATGTGGGAATTGTATCTGCTAACGATGAGCCTGATAAGCTGGACAAGGCTAATCTTACCGCAGTAAAAAGCACCAGGGTTGACGCCCCTGTGATAGATGAGCTGCCTCTGACCCTAGAGTGCCAGCTGGTAAGCTACGACGACAATACAGAGCAGGCTGTGGGAAACATAATCAATGTGATTGCCGATGACAGCATACTGACCGGCGGAAAGGTGGATCCTGCCAAACTCAAGGCAATAACCTACGATCCGGTCAATCACACCTACATACAGCTGGGCGAGGTTGTGGGAAAGGCTTTCTCCGACGGCAAAAAGCTGCAATAAGTCAGATCATCAGATGTGCCATGACCTTGGCATCGTTCTGAAGATTCTTTATCCAGGTATACTCATTGGGCATGTGACAGGTCTCATCTATTGTGGACCAGACTGCTACATTCATCCCCATATTCCTTAAGTGGGCTGCCACTGTTCCGCCACCGATTCCTACCAGCTTAGCATCCTTGCCTGCAACATCTTTGAGCACCTGGGCAAGCCGCTTTATTATGTGGCTTTCAGGATCAGACTTCTTGGAGACTCCGTCAACCACTTTCTCTATCTCTATCTGCACTCCATATTCTTTCTCAACCTGAGCGCATCTTGCCTTGATTTCCCCCATGATCCCGTCCATGTCAGCAGTGGGGAGGATACGGCAGTCCAGATAGAAGACATCTTCGCCTGGAATAGTGTTCACATTCGGTATGTTTGCCTCTTTCTTGGTGGGGGCAAATGTGGAGCAGGGTGGGTTGAACAGGGTATCCTGCTGGTCTTTGAAAAGATCTCCCAGTTCAGCCATCTTGAGTACCAGAGCGCTGGCTGCTACAAAGGCGTTCTTTCCCAGCTCGGGGCGCGATGCGTGGCACTGCACTCCCTTGGTGCGGAACCTGAGCCACAGTATATTTTTCTCTGCTATCTCGATCTCATCCCCGGTGCTGCAACCGGCGTCTGGAACCAGGGCATAGTCGTCCTTTCCAAATATATCTGAGTGGTGCTCGATAATGTATTTGAGGCCGTAGACCGAGCCTATCTCCTCGTCTGCCACAAACAGGAGCTTCACAGTGTATTCGGGCTGTATTCCAGCATTCTTGAGCGCAAGTGCCGCCATAACCGATGAGACTATGCCGTGCTGGTTGTCCTCCACCCCCCGGCCATAGAGCTTTCCATCCTTCTCCACCACTTTGAATGGGTCGGTGTTCCAAAGCTTTAGGTCTCCAGGAGGTACTACATCCACATGGCTCATGATCCAGAAATTGCGGTCTCTCTTTTTGCCTGGAATTGTGAGTATCAGGCTGGGACGCACTCCCTTGTATGCCTTGTCATGGGGTGCCTCTATGTACTGGAAATCGGTGTAGCCCTGCTTCCGAAGCCAATCCTCAAGGGCATGGGCTTTCTTGTACTCGCCCTCGCCCCCCGAAAGTGGAGAGATGGCTGGAATGGAAGAGAGAAGTGTCTCCAGCTCCACAAAAGTCTCTTTATGATCATCAATATATTTACAGATATCTTTATTCATTTTGCACCTCTGGCTATTTGAAAAAAATCTCTTTTTAGATATACTATTATAAAAATAGACTAAATGCCATATTCCTTTGCGGGGTAATTATGAAAATTCTGCGTAAAATATATATTTTCCTTTTTCTGTCGGTTTTGCTTGCTTTTACTGGCTGCGACAACAAGATGGGCTATTTCCTGGTGGCTTGGCCCGAGGATTTCTCGGTCATGGGGTGCGCCGACCTGTTCCCTATAAAGTCTGAGTCCCATCTGCGCAAAACCCATATTCTGAACCTGGGAAACAACAAATATGCCGAGATTGCCAGCTTCAGGGGCTTTGTGTTCCGTACTCTGCAGGAGGCTAAGGCAGCACAGAGCGAGCTGTGGGAGTATAAAGACCTGTTTGCTTATGCCGAGGCCAAGACTCCTGTCCGGGAGACTGCGGATGTGCAGAGTTCCCGTGTCTATATTCTGCGGGAAGGACAGGTGGTCAAGATTATCAGCCGGGGCAAGGATAAGGTGCAGCTTGGGGAGCGGCTTTCTGGCTACTGGTATAAAATAATCACAGATGATGGAATAATAGGCTACTGTTTCGACCGGAACCTCACTATCTACATGGATGACGGAAAGGGCAACTCCACCCGGACCGTGGATATCACTATGTTTACCGACCGGTTCTTTGGAAGCCAGTGGTATCCGGTGGAATATAGAGAGGAGATGGAGGAGGATTATCCTGATCTGGCTATTCTCAGGGATGGCCGGTGCCTGTGGGGAAATCCTGATAAGAAAGAGGTTTATCTACGGGATGGCAAGAAGGAAATCAGGTTTAAGTTCACCGAAGTCAAGCAGCAGTCCCACAACCGCATTATTTTCATAGGTTCTTCTGTTGATGTGACTTTCTATCCTGATGGACGCCTTTTTGTCCGCTATTCGGATGATGGAGTAGACCGCTCCGAGTTCTTCACAACCTTGGATACTCCGCTGCAGGATTACATTGCCGAGCAGAACAGGCAGAAAAGCAATGAATATAATCTCCTGCTGCAGAGGGTGCAGTATTACGAGAGCCTTGAGAATGGAAGGCTCCAGTTTGATTCTGACGGAAACTTTATCTGGACAGACCGATATGATGCAGTTGCCGATTTTATTCCGCCTGCCAACGGTGACAGAGGAATTGTTGATAACCATAGGTATGTCTCTGAAAAGCTTAAGAAAGCGAGGGGCTATGATGGTGTCATAACTATGACATTCTCCCGTACTGCCAAGGAGATGAGCTTTATCTTCAAGCGGCTTACAAACGGCGACCTGCAGCTGATTTATATCCCAGAAGATTCCTTCAAGGGGCTGGTTCTGACCCGTGTTCCTGACAACACCAGATTATTTGTGTTCCATCCGGTCAGTGAGGTTGACCGCTGATGGCATTTGTGACATTGAATGGAGTCTCCCTTGCCTTTGGCGACAGGGATATCCTCCAGGATGTGAACCTTAACATAAGCCAGGATACCCGTGCGGCAATTGCGGGGGCCAACGGAAGCGGCAAGACCACATTCATGCGCATAATTGCAGGGCTTATCCAGCCCGACAGGGGATCCATGACTATGCAGCGTGGTACTCGTATAAGCTATCTGCCGCAGTCGGGGCTTACCCACTCGGGACTCACCCTGATGGAGGAGGCGGAGAAGGCTTACGATTATTACCAGACCCTGCTTGACCGCAAGGAGCAGATAGGGCATCTTCTTGAGCAGTGCCAGAGCTCTTCCAAGGAGGCCGAGCGCCTTATAGAGGAGGACCACGATATCCAGGAGCACCTTCTGAACAGCGGCTACTACGACCGCAAGGTGGTGAAGGAGAAAGTGCTGCTGGGTCTGGGCTTTACAAGATCCGATTTCGACAAGCACACCGAGGCTTTCTCAGGCGGTTGGCAGATGCGCATAGCCCTGGCCAAGATACTGCTTGAGAACCCTGATATAATGCTGCTGGACGAGCCCACCAATTACCTTGACCTGGAGGCCAGGGTGTGGCTTGAGGATTTTATAAACTCGTATAAAGGCGGGGTAGTTGTTGTATCGCACGACCGCTCTTTCCTGGACTCTACTGTTAATGAAATTTATGAGCTTTTCAACGGCAGGATGAACCGCTACAAAGGCAACTACACTGAATACGAGGCCCGGCGGAGCAAGGAGTTGGAATCTCTAATAGACCGCTACAAGCAGCAGCAGGAGGAGATAGCACGGGTCGAGTTCTTTATCCGCCGGTTCCGCTACCAAGCCACCAAGGCAAAGCAGGTACAGAGCCGGATCAAGTATCTGGAGTCCCTGCCCCGTATCGAGATACCCGAAAGCCTTAAGAAGATGCATTTCTCATTCCCTAAGCCGCCCCATTCAGGCAACGATGTCCTTATCCTTTCCGACGTGAGCAAAGCCTATGGCGACAACCATGTCATAAACCACCTCGATTTCTTTGCAAACCGGGGCGAGAAAATAGTTTTTGTAGGAAAGAACGGGGCAGGTAAATCGACCCTTATGCGTATTATCGCTGGCGTGGACAAGGATTTCACCGGCTCTGTACGCTATGGCACCGATGTCAAGATAGAGTATTTCTCCCAGGATTTCGAGGCCACCCTGAACAGCCAGAAGACAGTGCTTGAGGAGATTGAGGATAATGCTCCCACCGACCTTATCCCGCAGGTGCGTAACCTGCTGGGCGCCTTCCTTTTCCGCGGAGATGATATCTACAAATCTGTCTCTGTGTTGAGCGGCGGCGAGAAGAACAGAATTGCCCTTTTAAAGATGCTTCTGCATCCGGCCAACCTGCTGGTTCTGGACGAGCCCACAAACCACTTGGATATCAACTCCAAGGATATCCTGCTGGAGGCCCTTAAGAAATACGATGGCACAGTGCTTTTCGTCTCCCACGACAAATATTTTATAGAAAATCTGGCCGACAGAGTGCTTGAACTGGGTGACGGCAAGGCTACCAGCTATGTGGGCGATTATGCTTATTACCTTGAGAAGAAAGCCCAGCAGGAGTCGGCCCAGACAGGGATATCTGCGACCCAGGAGAAGACAACTGCCCAGCCTAAACCGGTGCAGCTGTCGAGGGAGGAGTCCAAGCAGCGCAAACGCGACCTTAAGAAGCTTGAGCGGGAGCTTGAGCAGGTCATGGCCGACCTGGATGCACTTGAGCAGGAAGTTTCCCGCCTTAATGATGATATGGCAAAGCCGGAGAACTATTCCGACGGCGCAAAGATAAAGGAGCTTAAAGCCCAGCTTGATGCTGCCGAGGCGCAGCTTGAGACCAAGACAGCACGTTGGGAGGAGCTGGAAGCAGCAATAGCAGAACTTCAGGAGAACTGATATGAGAAAAGATGATGAGAACCTGGTCTGGAAAGAGACAGGCCGCAGTTTTGACAAAGATTACCGTATTTTTAAAACCTATCTGATAGACCGCCAGATGAAAGATGGCCGCAAGGGGCAGTTTGTAATGGTGGATTCCCCCGACTGGGTCAACATCATAGCCGAGGTCAAGAACGAAAAAGGGCAGGACTGCTTTATCATGGTGCGGCAGTTCCGGCATGGCACTGGAGATATCTCCCTTGAGTTTCCAGCCGGCATAGTGGACCCGGGGGAGGAGCCTCTCCACGCCGCAATCCGTGAGCTTAAGGAAGAGACAGGTTATAAAGCCGCCAAGATGACTCTGATCGGCACCGCGTCGCCCAACTGTGCATTCATGAACAACACCAACTACACCTATTATGCCGAAGGGCTAGAGAAAGTGTCGGGTCAAGAGCTGGACGACAACGAGGCTATAGATGTTATGATGGTGCCGGTGGAAGAGGCAGAGCAGGGTTTCGGCCATGGAGAGATGATGAATGCTATCTGCATTCTTTCCCACTACTTTTACCTGCGTATGAAAAAAAATGCTCTTAATATGGACAAGAAAAATAAATGCTGATATAGTAGAGCAACATGGTGCCCTAGCCAAGTGGTAAGGCCACGGTCTGCAAAACCGTTATACTGCGGTTCGAATCCGCAGGGCACCTCTAAAGTCCTGTCCGCTTGGCAGGACTTTTTTTTACATTGAGAGAGATATATGAAAGTTTACTGTATTCCAGTGGGCATGCTGCAGACAAACTGCTATATTCTGGCATGCGAAGATACCAAGAAGGCCATAATTGTAGATCCGGGCGACGAAGGGCCAAAGATTGATTCTCTCCTTAAGAGCGAAGGCCTTGATCCTGTTCTGGTGGTCAACACCCATGCCCACTATGACCATATCGGAGCTGACCGCTACTTCCACGACAAGGGAATTCCTATTGCAATCCACAAGCTCGACTCCAAGCTCATGATGGCTGGCGGCGGTGCAGAGATCCTGGGTTCCCGCAGTAAGCCTAACCCTGCTCCGGACCGATATCTGGAAGAGGGAGACACAATAGAGTTCGGCAATCAGAAGCTTTCTGTAATCTTTACCCCAGGCCATTCTCCAGGCTCTGTCAGCCTTTACAGCAAGAAGGACAACCTGCTCTTCTGCGGCGATGCCCTTTTCTGCCGCAGCATCGGGCGCACAGACCTGCCGGGTGGCGACTACGATACCCTTATGCACAGCCTGCGTGAGAAGCTTTCCAAGCTGCCGGGCGAGACCCAGGTGTTCCCAGGGCATGGTCCCGATACCGATATTGAGGGAGAGAACAAGTTCAATCCCTGGCTTATGAGATAGGAGGTGGAGATGTCTTTTTCTTTGCTTTGGAAATTGGGAATGGTGGCTCTGGTTGTAGGCACCATCTTCTTCCTTTCATATATTTTCCCGAATGTGCGGACTCCGAAATGGAGGCGCAAGATTATTTCTGCCAAATACCTGCGGGACCGGCAGCACTTCGACCTGGCCGACCAGGTGCTGGAGGGGGCTATGAAGGAGTTCCCAGAGGCCACCGATGTGTATCATGTCTACTATCAATACTATTCCACCCCTGAAGATATGAAAAAGATTTACGATATCTTTGTACGGGGCTACGAGAAGACCCACGATGCAGGACTTGGCGTTGTTATGGCCAAGATGTTGGTGGAAGAGGGTGATTTGGCAAAGGCTGCCGAGCTTCTGGAGAGCACCGATGCACAGGAGTACATGCTTACCCACAACATGCCTGTGAAGGCGCAGCTTTACTACCGCCAGGGCAACCTGGAGCAGGCCGAGAAAGAGTATCTCGACTTCTATAAAAAACTCTATCCCGATGCACAGAACGAGAAGGAGATTTTCTCCGATTTCCAGCCCGAGGAGCTTATTTTCCTTGCCCTTATCCGCTGGGAGCTCAAGAAGGATTGGCGCAGCATTGTCTCCTGTCTTCCTGTCAAATCCATTATGGAAGAGGATGACTGGCTCTCGCTGTATCAGAAGCTTAAGGAGGATCAGCCCAAGCTGACTGTAAAATCAGGAGTATATGGTCCTGCAGAAAATCTCTTGGAGTTCAGAAAAAGCGAGATAGAGAAAAAGATTGCTTTCCTCCACGAAGTGATGAAGGCTTTTATGTGATTAAAGCTGGCTGCGGCTTGAGATTATCTTAGAGATAAGGCCGTATTCCAGAGCCTCTTCTGCACTAAGCCAGTAGTCGCGGTCGGTATCTTTTTCCACTTGGGCAAGGCTCTTGCCTGTCTCCTGGGCAATAAGTGCATTTATTTTCTGCCTGGTTTTCTCAATCTCTTTTGCGTGGATCTCTATCTCTGTGGCAACCCCGCGCACACCGCTCAAAGGCTGATGGATAAGGTAGTGGGAGTTCGGGAATCCGAGGCGGTTCTCTTTGTCTCCTGCCAGCAGAATCAGTGCACCTGCGCTGGCTGCAAGCCCCATGGCAATCATAATAACCTTAGGCTTGACAAAACGGATCATGTCGAAGATTGCAAATGCCGAATCCACATCGCCGCCAGGGGAGTCGATGAAGACTTTGATAGGGTCATCATTCTCGGCTTCCAGAAGCAGAAGCTGGCTTACCACCTTCTCTGCCATCTTTTTATCTATCTCGCCCGAAATCAGGATAGACCTGGTTTTAAGCAGAGTTTCGTTGCTGTCCTGTTTTTCTGTGGTCTTGGTATCTTTCTTTTCTTCGCTCATAATATTAATATACCATTTTTTCCAGAGATATGCTATACTGTAATTTGGGAGGATAAAATGAGTATCACCATCTTTTCACAGGGAGCTGCTGGCGAGGTTACCGGTTCCCGTCATTTCCTTTTTACCGACAAGGATAAGATTCTTATAGACTGCGGCGCATTCCAGGGCAAACGGGAAGATGCCGACCGGAAGAACAGACAGTGGGATTTCGATGCCTCGGTGCTGGATGCTGTGGTGCTGACCCATGCCCATTACGACCACTGCGGTCTTATTCCTCTGCTGCCTAAGCACAAATATCAGGGCAATATTTACAGCACTGCCGCAACACGGGATGTGGCAAACCTTATAATGATGGATTCCTGCAAGATTCAGGCTGCCGATGCCATCCACCTTAAGAAGAGGGCCGAGAAACTGGGCAAGACCTTTGACTGGGAACCCCTGTACAAGGATACAGATGTTGTGGAGGCTATCAGCCAGTTTGTGACCCTTTCCTACGACCGGCCCCAGATTGTTGCAGACGGTGTCACTGCAAAATTCTTTGATGCAGGCCATATTTTGGGCTCATCTTTAATACATTTCACCATCAAGGATGGCGATAAGACAGTGCGCATCCTCTATACCGGAGATCTGGGACGGAATGACGAGCCTATCCTAAAGGATCCAGAACCTGCCGACCCGGCCGAGTACATAGTGCTTGAGAGCACCTACGGCGACAGGCTCCACGAGGGCAAGAAAGATGTAATGCCGCAGCTGGCCAAGATTGTGAATGATACAATAGCCCGGGGCGGCAAGATTATTATACCTGCATTTGCTGTGGGCCGGACCCAGGAGCTGGTGTTCTATCTGCACCTGCTGCACGACCAGGGAATCATCCCGTCTATTCCAATCTTTGTGGACAGCCCTATGGCAGTGAATGCCACATCAATATACAAGCTGCATCAGGAGTGCTACGACGAGGAGACCCACGAAGCCTTCACAAAGCACCACGACAACCCGTTCGGTTTCAACGATGTTCGGTATGTGGACAGTGTGGAGGAATCCAAGAAGCTTAACGAGCTTGATAAACCGGCCATCATAATCTCGGCATCGGGAATGTGCGAGTCGGGCCGTATCCTGCACCACCTTATGAACAATGTGGGGGACGAGCGGAACACTATCCTCCTGGTAGGCTATATGGCAGAATATACTTTGGGCCGCCGCATAAAGAACAGGGAGAAACAGCTTAAGATATTCGGCGACAT
Source organism: Spirochaetia bacterium (assembly GCA_017649605.1). Lineage (GTDB taxonomy): Bacteria > Spirochaetota > Spirochaetia > CADAEX01 > CADAEX01 > CADAEX01. Next base: position 6,485 of record JAGCGL010000060.1, on the reverse strand, counting down.
GTACGACCTCATGGCTCATGTGGAAGAGATCAACGGCTTGAGCGGTCATGCCGATTATCAGGAGATGCTCAACTACCTTAAGAGCATGGATACATCGGCCCTTAAGAAGATTTTCCTGGTGCATGGCGATCCTGACGCACAGATAGCTTTCAAGAAGTTCCTTATGGAGAACGGCTTCCCGAATGTGGTGATTGTAGAGAAGAATAAAAAGTACACCTTGGATTGAGATTCTGCCTTTGAGAAAGAAAATTTTCTGCCGCCAGAAATTTTACTCCATGATGACATCTGCCACCATAATGCTGGTGCTGCTTGTCATGTCGGAGATGATCGACATCCTGGTGGCAGGACATCTTTTCGGCGGAAGGTCTATAAGCAGTATTCACCTTATCTCTCCGCTTGTGCTGGTGGCTACTTTTGCATCCATCATGGTGGTGGCTGGTACAGCGCATCATTATTCCTACGAGGTCGGGCGCTTTAAAAAAGAGTTGGCAGACGAGGCTGCGGGACAGGGGCTTATACTTACTGCCATCTGTTCACTGCTTCTTCTGATTCTGGCTTTTGCAATAAAAACACACTTCCTTGAATCTGTGACCTATTCTACAAGGGCTGCAAAATATGCCTGGCCTTATTACACATTTGTGCCATTCCAGCTTGCTGTATATCCTTTCTATTTTCTCCTGCAGGAGCTTGTATATGCCGATGGTGGGGGAAAGCGGTGCGTCTATGCCACAGTATCCCAGGTTACAGTGAATATCTGCAGCTCAATTCTGCTGGGCCGTATCATGGGTATGGCAGGCTTGAGCCTGGGAACTCTTCTGGGCTTTCTTACCTCTGCTGTTGTCTATGTCACCTGGTTCCTGGACAAACGGTGCTCTATCCGGTTCAAGCTGCACCTGGAAGGAAAGGAGATTCTGGAGGTGTTCAAGTTCAGCTATGCCCATGCCTCCCTGGCTCTGTATACTGCTGTAAGCCGGATGATCCTGAACAAGTTTGTGGCCCTTAAATTCGAGGACGCGGCTCTTGCTGCCCTTGCTGTGGTGTGCAATGTCATGGAACTCTCTATCCTTTTCGAGGGGGTGGGACAGGCCACCGAGCCAATGGTCAACATCTATTTCGGCGAGAAGAATCCCGACGGCATAAAGAAGATGATGAAGCATGCGATGCAGATTGCATTTTTCGAGGGAATCACAGTTGCCCTGGTTCTTGCTCTTTTCAGCAATGTTCTGCCAAAGCTGTATGGTATCCATCCGCAGCCTATCATTGAAATGTGCTCTGTGGCGCTGCGCATTATTGCACCGGCCATGCCCCTCATCTCCCTGATGCTGTTGTTCGGAGTCTACTATTCTGTAACCGGGCATCTTGGAACCACCATGCTCATCGCCCTGGTACGGAACTTGGTTTTCGCCACACTGTTCCCGGTGACGCTGGGAAGCCTGTGGGGAATACCTGGTATCTGGATTGGAATGCTTCTCTCCTATGCGCTCACCTTTATCCTTTTTGTCTTCATCCTTTTACACAAGCATGGCAAGAAGTTCCCGCTGCTCCTGGAGAAGAAGGATATTGTCTCCAGGGATGATATGCTCACAGTGGCAAGCCTTATGGAGATACGGGACTGGGCTGGCAAGGAGTGCGATAAGCGGAAAATCTCATCTGCAGTCAGGACAAAGCTTGAGGTGATGATCGAGGATCTTGGGATGCTGATAATTGAGAAGAACAAAAAACATCCTGTCCTTATAGAAATCACTATCAGCTTTAAGAAAGATATCAAAGTGGTTATCCGTGATGACGGTGTTCTCTATGATGCGACAGATCCAGATTCGGCCCTCTCTTTCCGCAGTATGTTTGTCGCAGGACTGCTCCGTAATGGCTCCCGTTCTGCATATCTTTATACCCAGAACTATAACCGCAATGTGTTCAGCCTGAAAAAAGAGAAAGAGGAAAAGGACAAGCTTTGAGAAAAGTTTTCTGCCATCGGAAATTTTATTCCATGATGATCTCCGCTTCCATTATGCTGGCCCTGCTTGTGCTTGCAGAGATGGTGGATGTCCTTATCGCAGGACACCTTTTCACCGGCCGTTCCATAAGCAGTGTGCACCTTATCTCTCCGCTTCTGCTGGTGGCTGCATTTGCCTCTGTCATGATTTCTGGCGGAACTAAGCATAACTATATTTATCTGAAAGGACAGTTCAAACTGGAGAAGGCAAAGGAGTTCGCAGGTCAGGGGCTGATACTCGCAGTCATCTGCTCGGTTATATTGTTCGTTCTGGCCTTTGCCATAAAATCCCGGTTCCTTACTTCGGTCACTTATTCCACCAAGGCGGCGCAATATGCCTGGCCTTATTACACATTTGTCCCATATCTTGTGGCAGTCTATCCTTTCTACTTCCTTTTTCAGGAGCTTGTATATAATGATGGCGGTGGAAAGTGGTGTGTCTTTGCCACTGTTCTTCAGGTTGCAGTAAATATCAGCGCCTCTTATATCCTTGGCAAAGCTATGGGGATGGCAGGATTGAGCCTAGGAACTCTCTTAGGGTTTCTGGCTTCTGTCATAGTGTATCTTTTCTGGTTCTTTGATAAGCATTGTACTGTCCGTTTCAAGTGGCATTTTGAATGGACGGATATTCTCGAGGTGTTCCAGTGCAGCTATGCCACAGCTTCTCTGGCTCTATATACCGGTATCAGACGGATGATACTGAACAAGTTCATGGCACTTCATTTCGGCGGCAAATGGCTTATATCTCTGACAGTGGTCAGCAACGTGATGGTTCTTTCCCTCCTTTTCGAAGGTATAGCTCTGGCGGCCGAGCCTATGGCAAATATTTATTATAGCGAGAAGAATCCCGACGGCATTAAGAAGCTTATGAGGCACGCGACCTGGATTTCTCTGCTTGCGGGGCTGGCTGTAACTCTGGTTATGTTTGTATTCAACGACAGTCTGCCTAAACTTTACGGAATACGGCCCAAGCCTATAATCGAGATCAGCTCCATAGCACTGCGCATAATTGCCCCTGCTATGCCGTTTATTTCCCTTATGTATCTTTTTGCCGCCTATTATTCTGTCACAGGACATATCGGAATCACATTCAAGATTGCTCCAGTCCGGGATCTTGTGCTGAGCACTCTGTGCCCCATAGTCTTTGGAATGCTCTTTGGCATGAAAGGTTTCTGGTTCGGAATGCTCATGGCTCATGTGATTGCGTTTGTATTTTTCTGTATCATACTTCTGCAGCAATATGGCAGAAGGTTTCCTCTGCTTCTGGCAGAGAAGGATATTGTCTCCAAGGATGTGGTTCTTACGGCCGATAATATTTTAAAGTTGCGGGATTGGGCTGGCAAGGAGTGCGAGAAACGGGGAATTGCGTCCAATGAAAGGACAAAGCTTGAAGTGATAATTGAGGATATGGGGATGCTGATAATTGAAAAGAACAAGGGGCACTCTGTCCTGGCAGAAATAACTATCCGCTTCAAGCAGGATATTAAAGTGACTGTGCGTGATGATGGTGTTGCCTATGATGTGACAGATCCCGATGCCCTGTTGTCGTTGCGCAGCATGGTTGTCGACAGTCTTCTCCGGAGCGGCAAGCGTTCCAGCTATCTGCTGACACAGAACTACAACCGCACTATATTCTCGATAAAAAAGTAAAAAAGGAAAAACAATGAATAACATCACATTTAGGTTGGAACAGAAGAAAGATTATAGAGCAGTGGAGACCCTTATAAGGGAATCATTCTGGAATGTGTACCGCCCGGGGTGCAGCGAGCATTATGTGATTCATGTGCTCCGCGATGACCCGGCTTTTGTCAAGGAACTGGACTTTGTCATGGAGAAGGATGGCATCCTGATAGGGCAGAATATGTTCATGCGCACTGTCATCAATGCAGATGACGGCAGAGAAATCCCTGTGCTGGCCATGGGGCCGATATGTATTACCCCAGAGCTTAAACGCAAAGGCTATGGCAAGATTCTTCTGGATTATTCACTTGAGAAGGCGACAGAGCAGGGTTTCGGCGCAGTGCTTTTTGAGGGCAACATCGATTTCTACAGCAAATGCGGTTTCGACTATGCAAGCAAGCTGGGTATACGGTACCACGACCTGCCGGAAGGGGCCGACTCATCATTCTTTTTAGGCCGCGAGCTGATTCCCGGATATCTTAAAGGTATAACCGGTGTGTATCAGACACCAAGGGGCTACTATGTGGCTGATGAGGATGTGGAGAAGTTCGATCAGCAGTTCCCGCCCAAGAAAAAGCTTAAGCTTCCAGGGCAGATTTTCTGATGTGCACCAGCATTGTTGTAAATAAAAAGAAAACTATTGTGGGGTGGAATCTGGATATCCTGGATATGGAGCACCGTGTCCGTCCTGCTGATGATGGCGTCTTCATCGAGATAAATGATGCAAAGGAGGGATGGCTTCCTCTGTTCGGGGCCAATTCCAGAGGCGACTTTGTTGGGATGCCCACCTGCTGGCCTTTCGATGCGCGGAGCAATCCGACTGGAAATGGTCATAATATAATTATGCTTGATATCGACCTGCTGCTTCAGAAAAAAACATTGCAGGAGATAAAGACAATTGCAGATACCGAACCGATATTCAGCATTCCAGGTGTCACATTCATGTCTGCTTTATCCGATGCAGATGGCAATGTGCTCCACATTATTCCCGGCCAGGGACACCAGTACTTTGAGAAGCCGGATTATAAAATCATGACCAATTTCTCTCCATTCAAGCAGGATTCAGAAGTGCATCCGTGGATGGGCTGGGACAGATATAAGAAAGCGGAGTCCATGCTGCAGAATGCTTCCGACGGTTTTGATGTGGATGATTGTTTTGCAATCCTTAAGGCTGTCGCTCAGGAGGTGTGCCCCACAGTGGTCTCCATGGTCTATGATGTGACCTGCAGAGCAGTCTACTGGTGCGAACACCGCCAGTGGACCAACATCAAAACCCACCAATTCCGCTTTACTTGACAATTATATCTTTATAGGAATACAATTTTATTATGAATCTACCTAATCTGCTTACAGCATTGCGCATAATCCTCTCGCCATTCTTCATGTTCTTCTTTTTCCTTCCGCTGTGGGCGGGTGAGCGCTTTACCGCACTTTCGATCATTATCTGTATTCTTCTTTTTATAATAATTGAATTCTCTGATCTCTTCGATGGAATTGCGGCGCGTAAGTATGGGCAGGTAACCGATTTCGGCAAGATATTCGATCCGTTTGCCGATGTCTTCAGCCGTCTCACTTACTTCATGTGCTTTGTGGGCATCAAGCTTATGCCTATTGTTGTATTTGCCATCCTCCTTTACCGCGAGGTGACCATCCTTTTCCTGCGCACCATGATGATGAAGAAGGGAATCGCAATGGGAGCCCGGATGGGTGGCAAGCTCAAGGCCTGTGCTTACGCAGGTGCCGGTATAAGTGGTCTTGTATACATCACTATAAAACAGATAGATTTCTTTGCATGTCTTGTGACTCCGGTCTACTGGATAACTCAGTTCTTCTTTATCCTTTCTGCGGTGGCAGCTCTGCTCTCTCTTGCAGATTACATAATCTTTATAAGGAAAACGATTAATAAATAATGAAAAATCTCCCTAATTATCTTTCTGCGGTGCGGATTGTACTGTCCCCAATATTTCTGATTGTGTTCATGTTCCCTGTATGGACCGGCGGCTCTTTTGCCTGCGGTTCTGTGGTGCTGTGCTGGATCCTTATGTTTCTGATGGACATCTCTGATATTCTGGACGGATATACTGCACGGAAGTTCGGTATTGTCTCTGATTTCGGAAAGATGTTCGACCCTTACACCGATCTCTTTGCACGGTTCACTTATTTCCTCTGCTTTGTAGGCATAGGACGGATGCCTGTGTGGATGTTCGCAATCATTGTATACCGCGAGATATCGGTCACATTTATGCGTATGATTATGATGAAGCACGGTTTTGCCATGGGTGCGCGGATGGGCGGAAAGATAAAGGAGTGGGTTTACGCCTTTGCTGCCATAAGTTCTCTGTTGGCTGTGAGCTTCGAGAGGACAGGAAAATGTCTTGGTGCTGTGGATGCTGTATGGACCGTAGCAATGGTATTCTATGTGCTCTCTGTTCTATTTACCATAATAACATTTTTTGATTATTTATTATTTTTGTTTAAAAAGTTGCGAGAGGGTGTTGACAAATAATAGCAGAATGTAGTAATTTAATCGGGCACGGTCAGAAATGGCAGTGCTATATCAGATATGTTGATGGTCCCCGGAGCGGAAAGTTTCGGGCTATGAAAAAAAGTTTTTTAAAAAAACATTGACATAATTTTCTAAATCTGATAGAACGGAAAAGCTTTCCCAAAGTGGGGGCCTGTTCAAGGGGCCAGTACCGCTGAAAAGGGAAGTTGATTTTTGAGCAAATTGGAAGAGAAGGAAGTCTAAAGCGGGTCAACGAAGAAGTTGATCAATTCCGAGAGGGATTGGATCTTATTTGAGATTGTTTTT
>JAGCGL010000059.1 GCA_017649605.1 Spirochaetia bacterium | reverse complement strand
TCATTTTGCTTCAATTTTTGCACCATTAATTTCAAAAACTTTATAATTGCTTACATACCCAGCAAATAAAACACACTTGCTTGTAATATAATCCACAATGGTTCATGTGGGCATTAGCGTAGGAGACTATTGAAGTTTGATTGAGTATTTCTTGCAGAGATTTTTTAAGGCATTATTTGGGGAGATAGATATTTCTTTAACCAGTTTCGAAATGAAAATAGAAGTGTCAGTGCCAGTCATCAGATGAGGACAGAATAATTCAAATACATCTATTTCCAAAGCAGTTGCTATCTTGGCTACAGTTTCTGGAGATGGCCACTTGTTACCCCGTTCAATATCACTGAGGAAAGGAATGGAAATACCAGCGGTAAAAGCCAGTTCCTCTTGAGATATGGATCTGTTTTCTCTAAGCCGCTTGATATTCTTCGCAAGAATCTGTCTGACTTCATTTCCGTTCATAACAACCAATCCTCTTAGCTAATTCATTTTAACCATAAGATTGACTTATATATAAACATCAGTTAGTATTAATATACTAATTCTAATAGAATTATATTTTTATGTTTTTTATGGGGTTTAAATTTGATGAAGAAGACTGCCTATAAATTTACACTTTCACTTATCCTTGCTGTTGCACTCATGTTCTCCTGCGGCGGTGGCGGCGGTGGTGGAGGAGTTGACAATGCAATAGAAGACAATTCTTTCTCCATAGGCTACAATGCCAATGGGGCAGAGTCTGGTGAAACTCCTGCTTCACAAAATGGAAGTGGTAAAGAAGCTCTGTCAGTAAGTGCAAATACTGGCAATCTTGCAAAAGGAGGATATCTCTTTGATGGATGGAACACTTCTGCAGACGGTTCTGGGACAGATTATGCTCCTGGAGCCTTGTATAATGGTAAAAATATCACCCTGTATGCCAAGTGGGCGGCAATATTCAATGTTCAGGTGATTAATCCAGGTTCTCCTGCACCTGCCTTGGATGGTGTCCAGAGAGCCCCGGGGTTATCTTATCTTAAGATTCTTGGTCTTACAGCAAGGGGAAGAACTCTCCCTAATATTATTATCCCAAAAGCTATCGATGGTTATACGGTATCCTCTATAGGTGATAATGCATTTCAAGACTGCAGTAATCTTGCAGAAGTTACTATTCCGGAAACAGTAACAGAAATCGGAGATAGTGCTTTCAGTGGATGTTCAAACCTATCAGAGATTACAATGCAGGGGACAACGCCTCCAACTGTAGGGGCAAATGCGTTTGATGGCTGTGTGCAGCTTGCAGTAAATGTTCCACAGAGTGCAGCATCAGCATATACTTCTGACCCAAATTGGAGTACAGTACCTATTTTAGCACCTAATACATTTAGTATACTTTACAATGGAAATGGTTCAGATGGAGGAATTGTCCCCTCTAGACAGGTTGAAGCGATAGGATCACCCGTACATATACATGGCAACGATGGAAATCTGACCAGGGCAGGCTGTACATTCAACGGATGGAATACTAAAGCAGATGGCACTGGTAACAGCTTTGCAGTGGATGAATCGTATGACGGACCAGAAGATATGTTACTTTATGCCCAGTGGACGCACCCTGATTATATTGTCACCTTCAATGGCAATGGGGCAGATACAGAGGCTTCTCCAGGAAGTATTACAGTCAAAGCTCCTGCTAATACTATAAGTTCTTTGCCAGCAACACTTCCAACGAAAAATGGATATCATTTTGTTGGATGGTATACACAGGCTGGCGGAACAGGTGACCCGTTTGTTGTCGGCTCACAAGTTATAAGTAGTATGACCGTATATGCAAAGTGGAGCGAGAATGATTACACCGTTTCATATAATAGAAACAATGCAACAGGTGGTTCTGTACCGGCATCCCATGCTACGAAATTTAATCAGTCCATAACCCTGCATGACAATACAGGAAACTTGGTAAGAACTGGATATAGGTTCGAAGGTTGGAACACTATGGCAGACGGTTCTGGAACTGATTATGCAGTTGGGGCAAGTTATAAAGTAACTGGAGACGCAACACTTTATGCCAAGTGGGTTCTTTCATATTCCAGTATTCCTGGTAACAGAAACGATATTGCTGTTGGAGATATTGTCCTTGCAGATGGAAAGACAGCAACCACTGTAAACTATACGAGCGATACTCATGCTGCATATACAGCAGCTTCTGGTATTCCGGTAGGAGTGGTGGCATATGTAGGTACAGCAGAAGCAGGCGAAGAGGGAACTGTCTACATGGTTGGTCTCAATCAGAGTTCCCTCGCTTGGGCATTGTATCAAAAATGGGGCTGGTCTACTGAACTATCTACAACTAATTCAGGCTTTTACAACACTTATACTATTATTCAGAATCTTGTAGACTATAGTGCTTCAAACTATCCAGCATTCGGCTATGCTATTGACTACAACGTGACTGGGTACACAAATGGCTGGTTTGTCCCTAGTTTAAATGAACTGAGTCAAATACATTATAATAGGTCAAATATTAATGATGGACTTACTGCAATAATAGGGGCAGGCGGGACAACAACAGTCTTGAAAGATTCTACTTTCTGGTCGTCGTCTCAAAGCCATAATAGTGGTACGGCAATGGCGTATAATCAAGGATTTTACAGCTGGGATGGAGCTCCTAACACAAACACGAAAGATTGTTCATTCACGGTACGCGTTGTCCATGCTTTGGACGATTAATTAAAAAAAGGAAAAGGAGAAAATGAATATATTAAATATTTTAAACGGGAAAATAAATAATAAGAAATATAGTTGGGTTATTATGTTAGTTCTCTGTTTGGTGATTTGTTTATTATGCATTGGGGATTATAAAAGCAGTACTGCGGATTGTATAATAGCTATTATTACTCTTTTAACATGTTTTATTGCATATATCCAGCTTAAAAAAATAAACACAACAGATTCTAGTCGTTTTTTATTAGAATTAAGAACCGCATTTAGCGAGGGAAGGCGATGGACAGTTCATTGTGATATTAAAGATGGAAGAGTTGATGATGAATATGTTAAAGAAAATGGTGCTAAAATAGATGACTATTTGGGCTTATTTGAGATATGTGAAGAAATGATAGCAAATGGTTCTTTAACTAAAAAAACTTTTAAAAAGCTTTACTATTTTCGACTGGAATGTATTATTAAATGTAAAGCTATAGTTGATTACTTGAAAGGAAGCTATATATTCTGGGGTAATTTTTATAATTTGATAAAGCGTTTTCCTAAATTGGAAGAAAAGTTTAATGAATCAAAAAGTGATTCAAAAGGTTCAATGTCAAAAACTGATGATTCAGCTTCTAAAACAAAAAATGGATTGCAGTTTAAGAAAATAGAAATTTAATATTATAATTTAATCACTATGAATGCGTTTATAATTACTTCCTCAACCGGTCGCAGTCAGCGGCCGGTTTTTTATTTCCATTGACCTTTTTACCTTAGCAAACGCTTTCTTTGCTGACACGCCTTTTCCTGCTTTCATACTTTTATAAGATTTCTCCATTTCGGAGTTAAACTCTTTTTCTGTCATGGTGCCTAAATTGAGTGGGTATTCTGTTGCCATATAAGTGCCTCTGTTTTGAGCTTATTTCCTATACACAGTGCCGTGCAGCAGGGCGATGAGTGTGCCGTCCTCGGTGGTAACAGATACATCATAGCGGGCTAATGTGCGTCCGCAGGTGATTTCCTTTGCGATGGCAGTAATCTTGCCGGAGGATACACCTTTGATGAAGGACATGGTGGTTTCGATGGAGACTGATACTTTTTCCCTAGAGTTGGCGGCCGAGGCCAGCGCGTAGTCGGCCAGAGTAAAGAGCACGCCCCCCTGTATGACGCCTGCGCCGTTAAGGTGCTGCGGTCCTATCTGAACCGAGGTCTTGGCGTACCCTGGCCCTATCTCATCCAAGGTAATGCCACACAGGTCTACAAACTTGTCGGCTTTCATCAGGTCTATCACTTTCTGGGGAACATTGTCATTCTTCATATTCACCTCGCTGATTGAATAAATACCATTTTTTTATATATACTGTCTACTATGGATACAAAAGAGAATACTCAGTCTGTCCACTGGGCAGATATAACAGCAGACAAGATTATCAGAGAAAGAAAACAGTTCTTGAACGACAAGAAGACAAAATATGTGTGTGCTTCCGGTATCACTCCCTCAGGCACTGTCCACATCGGCAACTTCCGGGAGATCATCTCGGTGGAGCTGGTTGTCCGGGCCCTGCGCCAGAAGGGGGCCGATGTCCGTTTCATCTACTCATGGGACGACTACGATGTGTTCCGAAAAGTGCCTAAAAACATGCCTAAGCAGGAGGAGCTTGCAAAGTATCTCCGTTTCCCTATCACTATGGTTCCGGATCCATGGGGAAAAGAGACCAGCTATGCACGGGCCCACGAGGTTGAGCTTGAGAGCCTTCTGCCGCTTGTGGGAGTATATCCTGAGTATCTGTACCAGGCTTCAAATTATCAGGCATCCCGCTATGCCGAGGGTATGCGGAAGGCTCTTGAGAACCGCGCTGTGATCAAGGCAATCCTGGATGAGTTCCGCACCACTCCGCTGCCTGACGACTGGATGCCTATCTCCATGTTCTGCGGCAAATGCCACAAGGACACCACCACAGTCTTGAGCTGGGACGGTGAATGGGGCGTAACATATAAATGCGACTCCTGCGGATGCGAGGAGACTGTGGACTTGCGCACCACCTCCATTGCAAAGCTGCCATGGCGTATCGACTGGCCTATGCGGTGGGGCGTAGAGGGTGTGGATTTCGAGCCTGCGGGAAAGGATCATCACTCCGAGGGTGGCTCATTCAGCACAGCAAAAGGTATTGCCCGGAAAGTATACAACCACGAGCCTCCTGTGACATTCCAGTACGACTTCTTAAGCATCAAGGGAAGAGGCGGAAAGATATCATCCTCCAGCGGCGAAGTTATAAGCCTGCGGGATGTTCTTGAGATTTACCAGCCCGAGATTGTCCGCTACATGTTTGCAAGCACAAGGCCTAATACAGAGTTCGCAATCTCCTTCGACCTGGACGTGCTCAAGATCTACGAGGACTACGACAAGTGCGAGCGGATCTACTTCGGCGTGGAGAAGGTGAACGACAAGAAAGCAGAGAAGGAGAAGAGAATCTACGAGCTTTCTCAGGTGGGCGATGTTCCAGCTGTTATGCCATATCAGATTCCGCTCCGCCACCTTTGCAACCTGCTGCAGATTCACGACGGTAATATAGACGAGGTGCTCAAGCTTTGCGACATCAAGGATGAGAGCCAGGTGCCACGGCTTCGGAACCGTGCAGAGTGCGCATGGCGGTGGATTACCACATTTGCTCCCGAGGATTTCCGATTTGCCCTCAAGAAGCCGGGCGAGGATATGTATTTCCCTCAGGACGACAGGGAGATTGCAGTCATTCAGCAGTCAGTTCCAGTTGTTGAGAACCTGGATCAGTATGATGAGAAATCTCTGGCCGAGGCTCTGTATGCAGTAGCCGAGAAAGCTGGTATGGATTCCAAGGATATGTTCAAGGTGTTCTACAACGTGCTTATCGGCAAGGAGAAAGGGCCGCGCCTTGCAGGATTCATCAAGACATGCGGCAAGGAGAAAGTGCTGCCTCTTCTTAAGTGGTATAAATAAATATTAAGCAGGGATTGTGATGGTGAATACTGTCCCTTTCCCTGCCTCTGATTCTACCCCTATTCCCCAGTTGTGTGAGTTTATGATGCTCTTTACTATGGCAAGTCCAAGGCCGCTGCCTTTCTCGCGTCTTGATGCAGTGCCACGGTAGAAAAGATCAAAGATATTCTTAAGCTCATCTTTATCAATTCCGATTCCATCATCCTCTATCTGGATCTTGTAGCAGCCTGAATCCCGGAAAGCGCGGAGTACCACGGTGCTCCCTTCCTTTGAGTAGCGTATTGCGTTGCTGAAAAGGTTCTCAAAACACCGGTTCATAAGCTTCTCGTCCATCTGCACAACTGCATCATTAGGCAGGTTGACCTCTGATTCAAAATTATGCTTGAGTATGGTGGTCGCTTCGGCACCCCGCTTTGCTATTTCCTTTACAAAGTCTGCCAGGTTCACATTCTCCCAGGTGGTCCGCCATTCGCCTGTGTCAACCTTGATAAAGTCGATCAGGTCGTTTATAAGTGCTTCCAGATCGTCGGCTTTGCGCAGTATTATCTGGGCATACTGCCTGCGTTCCTCGGGAGATGCCGGAATCTCGTCGTACAGCGCCTCCACATAGCCCCGGATAAGGGCCAGCGGTGTCTTTAAATCGTGGGATATGCCCATTATGAACCGTGCCTGCTTGTCCCGGTTCTCCTTTACAGCCAGCCTCAGCTCGTTAAGCGATTTTGTAAGGGATATTACCTCGTTGCTTCCACGCACTTCTATGGGCTTGTCCAGCTCGCCCCTGGTAACCCGCTTTGCGGCATCTTCCAGGACAGTCACCGACTTGGCGATAGATCTGGTTATCATAGTTATTATGACAATACAGAATAAAAGAATTACCACAGAGATTATGGTGACAGTATTTACATAATACTCGGTCCTGGATCTGAGGGGTCTGGCCCTTTTCTCCGACCTTATCAGGGTGACCAGCGTGCTCTCCTTAAGGTGCGGCGGGGTAGTCATCTGGAAGAAGTAGCGGTCAGAGTTGTCCATTGAGTATTGAAGCAGATTCCTGTTGTCCAGCTTCTGCCCCTGGGCAAACTGCTCCATGGTGGAATAAAGGACTTCCATGGTGGCCTTGTCAAAGACTGTGATCTCCATATTGGGCGGGCGGCGTGATATAAAGCTTCTGATCCGCTCCCAGTCCTCTGCCGATGTGAGGTTCTGCTTCTCCTGGAAGATCTCTTCGTAGGTGGGGACATCGGAACCTAATTTCTGCCGCTGGTGGAACATAAGCCAGTAGGAGGAAAGAAGCACTATAGGAATAATGATGATACCGGCCAGAAGAAGAAAACTCTGGGTCTTTATCTTCATTTCTTGATCTCCTCGTCGGGAACAAACCGGTATCCCATGCCATGCACTGTCTCGATGAAATGAGGTGCCGCCGGGTCTGCCTCCAGCTTTTTCCTAAGCCGCTGCACATAAACTGCAACTGCTGTCAGGTCGCCGAACTCGCTGCCCCATACCTTGCGGTAGATCTCCTCGGGTGTGCTGGTCTTTCCTTTTGTATTTATAAGGTAGAGGAGGATATCGAATTCCTTGGCCGAAAGGTGGATGCGCTCATCATCCCGCTTGAGAAGGCAGGATTCTGTATTCAATGTATAAGGGCCGAACTGGATTATGTTCTTTGAAGAGCTTGAAGATCCGCTCTGTTTCCTGCGAAGCAGTGCCCGGATACGCGCCATAAGCACCTTGGGAGAGAATGGCTTGGTGACAAACTCATCGGCACCATAGCCCAGCGCCATAATGATATCCTCGTCCGAATCCCTTGCCGATACGATCAGCACAGGACAGTCCGACTGCTTGTGGTAGATATTGAGGAACTCAAAGCCATCCATGCCTGGGAGGTTTATATCCAGAAGGATAAGGTCTGGGGTGCTGGTCTTGAGGTATTCCAGAGCATCTTCTGCATTGTCAAAGACTTTGGTATCCATCCCTTCCCGCTTGACATACAGCTGGATAAGATCGGACATCTCTTTTATATCTTCTATTATGACAACTGAAGCTTTCATACTTGCCTCCCAAACTAATACTACTCTAACTTGCTCCAAAAACCAACACAATTCTGGCTTTATAACAAAAAATTATTGTTTTTTTATAATTATTTTATAGCGGCACATATGGTTTTATAGTATAGTAAACTTGTGAAAAAATACGTTTGTCTTCTTTTGCTTTTGACATCTTTCATCTTTTCCTGCTTCGGAGAGATTGTCCTTACAGCCGACACCGCCGCCGAGATGGCGAAGGAGAACAACCGCGGTCTTAAGAGACAGGAGATAACTGTTCTGGGAAAAGAGCGGACAGCTAAGAACCGCTGGAATGTGTTCCTCCCCGAGATAACTGCAACTGCCGGAGTAAGCCGTGGCAACGAGATACTCAAGAATTCTCCCGATGCCACATGGGCAGGGCAGGTGGGTGGCTCCATATCGCTGACCCTTGGAACCGATATTCCCCACAAGATGAACCGTATAAAGGAAGAGTATGCTGCAGGCAACATCGACTACGAGGTTGCACAGCGGAACCTTGAGGTGACTGTGCGTCAGGCTTTCTATGAGCTTCTGATCTATCAGAAGAATATGGAGCTGGTGCAGAACAACCTGGAGACCAACAAGAAGCGCTACGACCAGACCCAGGAACGGTATAATGGAGGTCTTGCCCCGGAGCTGGATGTGCTTAATTCCTGGCTTGCATGGAGCAAGCTGGTTCCAACCTACGACTCCCTTTCGACAGTATATCAGCATAAGCTTGATCAGCTTAAGATAACTCTGGGTATTCCTGCAGGCGAAGAAGTGGTGCTGCAGGGGGATGTGGAGACTCTGGTTCCCGATGAGTTCGACCTTTCAAATATCCCGGAAGAGTATGAGACTCCTGAGCTTAGAAAACTTAAGGCCAGCCTTCTGGTGACAGAGAGCAGCAGGAAGGAGCTCCGCGGTTCTTCGCTTATGCCGGAGCTTTCCCTGGGATGGAACATAAACCCTTATTGGAACGACATTTCCCATGGCGATGATTATATGGACAGAGGTGCATTGAGCGCTACTCTCAGGTGGCATCTGGACAACCTTATCCCGAACTCTGCCGGCAACCTCAAGATAAGACAGATGGAAGATGATGCCGAGAAGATCCGCCTCCAGATTGCAGAAGAAGAGGAGGAGAGCGTGAGCAGGGTTGAGAATCTGGTGCGCCAGATAAAGCAGCAGCAGGAGAGCGTTAAGACTTTGGACCTGACCAGAGAGGTGGCTGAAAAAACTCTTGCCCTGACAGAAGATGCATATAAATTTGGAACCAAGGATATGCTGGATGTAAGCGATGCACAGTTTACAGTGCGCACAGCAGAGATGGATATCCTTCAGCGGAAATTTGATATCTACTGCTCTATCCTTGAGCTTGAATATACACTCAATCTAACATTCGGAACATTAGGCAGGTGACTATGTCAAAGAAACTTTTATTTATATTTTCTATCCTTTCGGTCGGAATTATCCTGACCACAGTCTCCTGCAAGAAGAAGGAAGAGGCGGCTGCTCCTGTGAACAGAGAGCGTGTCTACGCAGTTGTGACCCAGCCGGCATCGGTGGCTGTGCTTCAGGACAGCATAGAGATAAACGGCGAGGTTGATGTGAAGACCAATGTGGCAATCTACCCGGAGATCGGTGGCAAGCTTGTATCCCTCAAGGTGGAGGTCGGCGACCGGGTGCAGAAGGGGCAGCAGATTGCTTCTGTAGATCCATCCAAGCCAGGCTACAGCTATGTTATGAACCCTGTGAAATCGACTATCTCCGGAGTTGTCACCAAGGTTATCTCCCGGGAGGGAGCTACTTTGACAACCAGCACAGAAATTGTGACAATAGGGGATATAGACAACCTTGTGATCCACGCGAATATCCCTGAGCGGAATGTGGGTGAGCTTAAGAAAAACCTTGCTGCCGATGTATTCTTCCCTGCATATCCAGATACTCCTTTCAAGGCCCATATAACATGGATTTCTCCGGTGGTGGATCCTGCCTCCAGAAGCAAGCAGATAGAGCTGACCCTGGACAAGAAGGATTCACGTATCAACACCGGTATGTTCCCGAAGATCAAGCTCTATACCACAGTTTATGAAGGCTATATTGCAGTTCCGGACGATGCGGTGGTTACCAGGGCTGAGCAGGATTATGTGTTTGTAGTCAAGGGAAATATCGCCAGCCGCGTTCCGGTGAGAAAACTGATAACAATAGATAATACAACCCTTATTTCCGAAGGGCTTGCCATAGGTGACAACATAGTTATTGACGGTATGGATGTCCTGGTTGATGGCTCCAAGGTCAACCTGGTGGAGAGGTGACAGCATAAAATGAATGTCTCCCGTCTGGTTGTAAGCCGTCCTGTCCTTTTCACCATCATCTTCGTAGTTCTTACCGGTCTTGGCCTGTTCTTCTATTCCGACCTTCCGGTGGAGATGATGCCAGAGGTGGAATACCCTATGATCACAGTCATAACCACCTATTCAGGAGCGGCGCCGGAGTCGGTTGAGAAGAGTATAACCAAACCTATCGAAGAGGCTCTTACCAGTGTCACAGGTGTCAAGGAGCTCACCTCCGCATCGCAGGAAGGGCGGAGCCGTGTAATGCTGGAGTTCGACTTCGGTACCAACCTGGATGCTGCGACCAACGATATCCGCGATAAACTGGACAGAGTCAAGAGGAGCCTGCCGGACGATGCCGACACCCCTCTTATCCGTATTTTCAACTCATCTTCCATGCCTATAATGCGTCTTGCAGTGCGGGGCGACCGTGACCTGGGCGAGCTCCGATACATTGCAGAGAACCGTATAGAGGACCGCCTTTCCCAGGTCGAGGGAGTAGGTGATGTAAATACCTACGGAGGCCAGGTTCAGGCTGTCCAGGTGGAGCTTGAGCAGAACCGGCTCGACGCCTATGGAATAACAATCGCTTCTATCAAGAGCTCTCTGAGCAAGCAGAATATGGAGCTTGGCGGCGGAGATATAGAGGGAAGCACCAGAGAATATCTGGTCCGCACCACAGGCGAGTTCAAGAATGTTGAGGAGATTGCAGAGACTGTAGTTGCGGTCCGGGGCGGTGTTCCAATACATCTTTCAGACCTGGGCAGAGTGTTCATGGGGCACAAGGATAAGACCTCCATTGCCTCTGTTAACGGAGAGCCCGGAGTCTACGTATCAATTCAGAGAGCAACAGGCGCCAACATAGTCAAAGTTGCCGACGGCCTTTATAAGAAAATCGAGGAGCTCAAGGATTATCTCCCTGAGGATATAAACCTTATCATAATCCGCGACGACAGCACCGAGATCCGTGACACCCTTTCAGAGCTCAAGACCACTTTGCTCCAGGGACTCGGCCTTGTCATCTGTGTCCTCTTTGTATATCTCCGGAGCCTCCGCAGTACAGTAATCATAAGTATTTCGCTGCCGGTTGCAGTCCTTATCACAGTGTTTGCCATGTACCTGTGCGGTTTTACCCTGAATATGATGTCCATGACAGGTCTTATCCTGGGTCTTGGTATGATTCTGGATGCCTCTATAGTTGTGCTTGAGAATGTGTACCAGCATCTGGACAGGGGTGAGGTTGGAAAAGAGGCTGTAATAGAGGGTGCCCATGAGATGATAGCTGCTATCACCGCATCCACTCTGACAACAGTAGTTGTATTCCTTCCATTCATCTTCTATAAGAACCAGCTGGAGATGGTGGGACAGATCCTCACCGATGTAATCTTCACCATCATCATATCGGTCAGCATAAGCCTTTTTGTCGCTATCTTCCTGGTACCGGTACTTGCCACCAAATACTTCCCTGTGCGGAGCAAGCGGAAAGCGGTAAAGACTGTGGAAGGAGAGGGAGAAGAGGGCAAGAAAAAGAAAGCCAAGATTCCGTTTGTGGAGCGGTTCAGAAATGGGTACAGAAGTTCAATCAGGTTTGCCATCAAGTTCCGTTATCTTGTGATTCTCCTTATCATAGCTGCATTCTGCGGCGGTCTATATATGCTGTCGAAGACCCGTATCATCTATATGCCGGGAATGACTACAAACAACATCACCCTTTCGGTCACATTGGCTCCGGGAACCAAGCTTGAGGAGACAGAAAAGTTCATGCTTGGCCTTGAGGAGATAGTGAAGGAAGAGGTGAAGGATTACAAGTACATAATCACAACATCAGGTTCAGGCACAGCTTCGTACTCTGGAGAGATTTCGGTAGAGCTCTTGAGTGCAGGGGAACGTAAGGAGACCCCTGACCAGGTCAAGGACAAGCTGCGTAAATACTTCACCAGATTCCCGCAGGCAAAGCTCAGTTTCAGCTCCCGCCGTGGCGGTTTCTCATCAACTCCGACCATCAAGGTGCAGCTGGCCTATGAGGATATCAACAATGTGCGTATAGCAGCTGATGAAATAATGGAGCTTATCAGGCTGAACATGGCTGACACTGTCACCAACACAGTGCTGGATCTTACCGACGGTCTGCCTCAGGTGGAGGTTGTGATCGACAGACAGCGGGCCTACAACTTCGGTCTCAGCGTCTCTGATATAGCCCAGGAGGTCAGGAACTCCATAGAGGGAACCAACGCCACCACATACAGGGAATCGGGAAACGAGTATGATGTCATCCTCCGGCTCCAGGAATCGGACCGGCTCCAGATACCAGACCTTAACAAGATATTCCTTATCTCAAGTGCCGGGGAGAAGATCTATCTTTCCAATGTGGCTTCCCTCAAGAAAGGTGTTGGCCCTATGACTATAAGCCGTGATAATAAGCGGCGTCTGGCCACCATAAGCGTGGAATGCTCTGCAACTGCGAAGATGAACGAGGTGCAGGACGGTATCAAGGTCCTTATGGACGAGAACATGGTGTTCCCTGATGATGTCACCTACACATTTGACGGCGACTGGGTTGATGCCCAGGAGAAAGGAAAGTATGTGGGCATAATTCTGACCATGGCTATCATCCTTATCTTTGCGGTAATGGCAGGACAGTATGAGTCATTCAAGAACCCGTTCATCAACATGTTCACTATTCCGCTCCTGGTTATCGGAGTTGCCGGCATCTACTACATAACAGGACAGTCCTTGAGCCTCTTCAGTGCAATCGGAGTTGTAATGCTGACCGGTATTGTTGTGAACAACGGTATTGTACTGGTGGACTACACCAACCAGCTGAGGGCCAAGGGAATGAGCGTATACGATGCCTGTGTCGAGGCTGCGGCCGCCAGAATCAGGCCAATCCTCATGACCAGTACCACCACTATTTTCGCTATGCTCCCTATGGCTTTCTCCCATAAGGAGGGGCCAAACATGACACAGCCTATCGCCCTTACCGTACTGGGCGGCCTTATGAGTGCTACTCTTATAACCCTGTTCTTTATCCCGATTATGTACTACATCTTCAACAAGCGGGCAGACAAGAAGAAGCAGCGGTGAATCTTGTTGTTCCGCTCAAAGTCGAAAGAAATAGTCTCCTGAGTGATCTCCTTTATCTCAAACTGCTCTTTTAAGCTCTCGTCCAGCTGGAACTTCCTGTAGTTGGTGGAGAAGATTATCTTGCCATCCTTTGCCAGACACCCGGAGGCGAGGATAAGGAGAATCCGGTGATCCCTCTGTACATCGAAGATATCCTCCCTGCTCTTGGAATTTGAGAAGGTGGGGGGATCTATGAAGATAAGGTCAAACTTTTCTTTTGTCTTCTGAAGATACTGGATGCAGTCCTCTTTTATAAAGG
Source organism: Spirochaetia bacterium (assembly GCA_017649605.1). Lineage (GTDB taxonomy): Bacteria > Spirochaetota > Spirochaetia > CADAEX01 > CADAEX01 > CADAEX01. The sequence continues at coordinate 35,115 of JAGCGL010000059.1, read as the reverse complement.
CATGATGTGCTGGATTCAGACCGTTGAGCTGGAAGTTCTTTTTGCCCCAGTCGAGGTATGTGGATGATGTGTCCACGCTGGTGGTGCTCTCTGCTCCGTTTGCGGCGGCATAGACGCTGACAGTGCAGGTGTAGGCAAAGAGGTTGAGCACTTTTTTCCCTGCGCTCATCTCTCCGATAAGCTTGCGCACCGGCCTGTGGTCCAGGAAGATGCCTGTATCCAGGTAATCGTAGAAGTTCACATAGAACTTGAGGCTGTTCTCCTGCATAATCTCAAGATGCTCCGACTGGCCGCTCTTGGTATACTGATTTGCACCCCGCTGTTTTTCCCTGCGGCGGATGAAGATGCACTCCTCAGGCACATACTCTTTAAGAACCTGGGCCATCTCCCGGACACGCCGTCTTGTCTTGATAGGGTCTATGTAGGAAGGGGCGGCATACTCCTGCAGGTACATCCATTTTCCTTCGTAGAAGTCGATGGCTGCAGAGTAGTCAGGCAGGTCTGCGTCGTAGATGCGGTAGCTGGTGATGCCTTGGCGGCGGGCCAGCTTACCGAACTGCTTCATGTTTTTAGCAAGACGGTTTGCAAACATCTGTGCGCTTTCAGAAAGCTCATGAGTATGCTCTTCCCTGTATGCCGCATTTATGGAGAAGACGGCCGAGATGCACTCGATAGGGCCGTTATAAATCTTGTTCACTTTAGAGGCTTTGAGCCCAGTCCTGCGGGCCAGTTCTTCGTCGCCGGTTATGAAGATTCCTTTCCAGCCCTCAAACCGTTCTTTTAAGATGCTGCCCATGTCGGCATAAAGAGTCCTGAGAGCCTCGATCTCGCCCAGCCGCTCTCCATAGGGTGGGTTCACCCCGATAAACCCCGGTTTATCACCGGCCTCGGCCGGTATGGAGAGCTTATGCAGCTCTTTCTTTGCAATGTGAACTTTCTCGAGCAGCTCCGGGTACATGGAGAAAGCTTTTGATACATTCTTTCGGGCTGATGTCACAGCGTCGGTGCTGTAGTCGTAGCCGAAAAGGTGGGGCACAGTGTTTATATTTGCCTTTATAGTTTCAAGTGCATCCTGCCTAAGTTCTTCCCATAGGTCGCCGCGGAACTTTTTCCAGTATTTGAAGCAGAAATAGTTCCTGTCAAAAGCTGGCGGAATCTTTGCTGCCATCATAGCGGCCTCTATTACAAGGGTGCCTGATCCGCACATAGGGTCTATAAAACTGCCACCAGCTTTGGCGACAGCTTCCCAGCCACCCCGATACAGCAGTGCTGCAGCAGCATTCTCTTTAAGAGGAGCCTCCACATGTGCTATCCGGTAGCCCCTCCGGTGCAGGGAATTCCCTGCCATATCAAGGCTTACTGAGGCGTGATTCCGCTCTATGTATAGGTTTATCCGTATATCGGGCTGGCTGGTCTCTATGTCGGGGCGTTTCCCTGTCTTTTCCCTGAATGCGTCCACAATTGCATCCTTGAGGACCAGAGAGAGGTATGAAGCATTCTTGAAGCTGCCTGTGGAGAGTATGGTGTCCACCGCAAATGTCCTGTTTACGCTGAAGAGGCTTTCCCAGTCAAATTTGCGGGCATTCCTGTAGATATCTTTCTCCTGCTGTATATCGAAATCGAAAAGCTTTAAAAGCACCTTGGAGGCCACTCTGGACCAGAGGCACACCTTGAGCCCTTCAGCTTGGGTGCCGGAGAATGTTACATTCCCTTTTCCCATTGAGTAACGGGCTATCCCCAGAGCCTCAAGCTCCTTTGCCACAAGGCTTTCGTATCCGTTTGCAGATGTCACGGAGAAAGAATAAAAATCCATGCTTCTACGATACCCTTTTTCAGGCGTATAAACAATAGGCAGTTGTATTTCAGTTTAAATTCTTTTATGCTGATAGTATGGAAAGGAGAAAACTAGAGCTGCTTGCACCCGCCGGGGATTATGACTGCGCCAAGGCAGCGATTCTGGCTGGAGCAGATGCTGTATACATGGGACTCAAGAAGTTCAATGCCCGGGAACGTGCCTCCAACTTAGGTCTTGAGGAGCTTAAGGAGATAATCTCTATTGCCCACAGCCACGGGACAAAGATATATGTCACCATGAACACCCTCCTTACTGATGATGAGCTCTACGAGGCAGTTCAGTGTGCCTCTGAAATCTTCAATGCTGGTGCCGATGCCCTTATTGTGCAGGATGCCGGACTTGCCTATGTGCTCCACCATTATCTGCCGGATTTGGAGCTCCATGCCTCCACTCAGATGACAACCCACAACTGTCTGCAGGTGGATTTTCTCAAGGAGCTGGGGATAAAGAACATAAACTTTGCCCGCGAGCTCTCTGCTGATGAGCTGAAAACTATTATCGACTGCACAAAAGCAAAGGGTATCAAGGCCGAGATTTTTGTCCACGGCGCCTACTGTATCTCCTGCTCCGGCATCTGCTATATGAGCTCCTTCATATCATCCCAGGCTGGAAACCGGGGCAAATGCCTCCAGCCCTGCAGACGGCGCTACAGCCTTACTCCCCATGGGGAGAAAAGCTATTTCTTCAGCCTCAAGGACAACAACGCCCTGCCCAATCTGGACCGCATTAAAGAAATAGGTGCAGACGCCCTTAAGATAGAGGGGCGGATAAAGAATTACGGATATGTTTATACTACAGTCTCGGCATACCGGCATGCCCTTGATTCTTCTTCTGACGATCCTGCTGCCACAGACCCGGACTCCGATGTGAGCCAGGTGTTCAACCGGGGCTTTACCACAGGCTATTTCGACAGCTGCATCAGTCCCGACATGTTTGTGGAATCCCCTTTGGATCAGTCCATGGTTCAGGCCGGTATAGTGCTTTCCTACACCGCCGACCGGCAGGAACTGGCTGTGGAGCATGATGGAAATACCATAGAAGAGGGGAGCAGGATAAGTATCTATACCCCGGAGAACAGCTTCATCTGCAGCGCAATAGTAAAAGATGTGCTGGGGCAGGGGCAGTACAGGATAGAGATAGAGAACCTGCTTCATGGCAAGATACTGAAAGGACAGATTGTCGCCCTTCTGCCGCAGCCCAAGAGGATGCAGATTCTGGCCGAGCAGCTGGCAGAACTTAAGCCTGTGCCGGCCGTGTTTGATGCCGAAGTTTTTGCCCAGGAGAGGAAGCCTCTCAGGGCAGTGTTCCAGTGCCAGGGCCACAAGGCCGAAGTTTGCAGCACTGTGCCGCTGGAAAAAGCCCAGAACAGGGGCCTTTCTGAAGATGGTATCCGAACCCAGTTCCAGAAGACCGGCGACATGCTCTGCACCCTGGGCAATCTGACCTGCCATGGCCTTGAGGAGCCCCTGTTCCTGCCGGTTAAGGAGCTTAACCAGGTGCGGCGCTCTGCCCTGGAGGCTCTGTTTGCCACAGCCCCGGCGCCCCAGGTACCCCACCTTTCATACCAGCCCCACATGGAGAAATCGCCGGCAGTGCTGGTCTCCACCGAAGATGACGCACAGCTTTTTGCAGACCGGTGCGACAATGTATTTGTAGAGTGGTTTCCTGGCTGCAAGGTCAGGTTTGAGAAAAACATATACCCATGGATTCCTGCCTTTATCGAGGATTCTGCTGTGCAGGATTACCTGGAATTGCTGGATACCAAACCAGGTCTGGTGGTCTCCGACAATGTGGGGCTGGGACTTGAGGTTGCTCGCCGGGGCATAAACTGGATTGCAGGCCCTATGCTGAACAGTTCCAATAGCTATACCTTGAAAGCCTATCAGGAGCAGGCTCATGCCTCTGGGGCATTTCTGTCCACCGAACTGAACCGGGATCAGCTTTCGCAGATCTCAGCCCCTGCCGGGTTCAGGCTTTTCCTGCAGGTGTTCGGCCCAATAACCATGATGACCACCCGGCAGTGCCTCCTGGCCTCTGCAGGACGTTGCCGCAGCGGCCGTAACCGGTTCAGCGCTTCCTGCAGGTTCTGCAGCGGGTACGAGACCTTCTACGATGAGAAAGAGATTCCATTCCACATAGTGAAAAGCTCCGGCTATATAAACCGTGTGTTCAACGATGCCCTCCTCTATATCCCGGAGGCGGTGAGCCAGGTGGATGCCGACTGCTTCCTCCTTGATTTCAGGGCTCTTCCGTTCATGCACTTAAGCCAGGAGAACAAGCTGACTATATTTGAATGCTTCAAAGGCGACCGGTCTCTATCCGAAAAAGCCAAGGCAGCAGCCGGTGCAATAACCCGTGGCAACTGGCAGCGCGGCTTCTGATACTTTTGAGCCTGCTTTATTAATAGTACTATACTGAGTTTTTTCTTGACAAATCGGCATGGGGGGGGGTAGACTTACGGTAGAAACCCTATCTTCAGGAGGTGTCTGCCGTGAGACTCAGGCCAGCGATCTCTATCCTATTAATAACAAGTTTGATCCTTTTTGCTACAAGCTGCGGAGGCGGCGGCGGAGGGGGAGCAGGAGAGGGCTTCACCGTGAACTACGATGTGAACGGGGCGGAGTCGGGCGCAGGCCCTGAGGGGCAGTTCAGCTCCGGGGAAGAGGTTGTGATCCGGGAGAACACCGGGAACCTTGCGAAGGCCGGGTATCTGTTCGACGGCTGGAACACGAAGGCTGACGGCACAGGCAAGAACTATGCCCCCGGGGCGAAGTACAAGGGGGATGACCTTGTGCTGTACCCCAAGTGGGCAGCGATATATGAAGTGCTCCTCATGAGCGGGGGCTCGCCGTCACCGTCCCTCTATGGTGTGCCGGCCCTCCCGAGCGGATACTTCCTGCAGATAACGGGGCTCACAGCTAGGGGCAGGCAGCTGTCATCACTTGACATACCTTCTGCTATAGACGGCAAGCCTATGAACATAATAGGGGATAACGCCTTCCAAGGGTGCACCAATCTGACAGATGTGACAGTCCCTGCCAGCGTGCTATGGATAATGGCCGGAGCGTTCGACGGATGCACAAACCTCACCAGCATAGTGATGAGGAGCGAAATCCCACGGGAGGTTGATCCTGCGTTCCTCGGCAGCTGTCCCGCCACAGTATATGTGCCGATTGCGGCAGTTGCTGCATATCAGGCCGCAGAGGGGTGGAATGCGAATCCTGGGATAATAGCGGGCTACACCGACGAGCCGCATACTGTAACTTTCGACAGCCAGGGGGCTACCACACCAGCAAGCCCTGCAAGCATGACAGTCAATCCGCCTTCTGTCATAGTTGGAACATTACCGACACCGCCGCAGAAGACGGGATACAATTTCGGTGGATGGTTCACAGGGACTGGTGGAACCGGTACAGAGTTTACCGCAACCACACCGTTTACAATTAATCTGACAGTCTACGCATACTGGGAAGAGTACAGCTATACCGTGGCCTTTGATGATCAGGGAGCAACCACACCAGTAAGCCCGGACAGCAAGGCAGTGAACAGTCCGGCTACAACAATAGATGCACTGCCGACAGCACCGGCAAAGAACGGTCAGATATTCGCAGGCTGGTACACCCAGACAGGCGGAGGCGGCACACAGTTCACGGCCAGCACACCTGTGACCGGGAATATAACAGTCTATGCATATTGGGTTGATTACAGCTACACAGTTACTTTTGATGATCAGGACGCAACAACTCACGTAACTCCGTCAACAAAGACAGTGAACAGCCCGGCCACCACAGTAGGCTCGCTTCCTACACCGCCGGAGAAGACAAACTTTGCCTTCGGTGGATGGTATACCCAGGCAGGCGGCGGTGGAACTGAGTTTACGGCCGAAACCGCAGTCACAGGCGATATCACAGTCTATGCAAAGTGGAACCTTGTTTACACTGTTACCTTCAATGACCAGGGGGCGACTACCCCAGTAAGTCCGGCAACCAAGACAGTTGTTAGTCCTGCCACCACAGTGGGCTCGCTTCCTACAGCACCAGAGAAGACATGCTTCACATTCGGAGGCTGGTATACCCAGCCGGGCGGTGCCGGAGATGCATTCACAGCTGGAACGACAGTCACAGGCAATATAACAGTATATGCAAAATGGACACTTAATAATATGGTGAACATACCAGGAAAGACCTTCAAGATGCTTAGCACCGAGGTTACACAGGCACTTTATACAGCGATAATGGGTGAGAATCCAAGTCTTTATGTTGGAGATACTCTGCCAGTTTTGGATGTGGGATGGTTTGAAGCGTTAGCATTCTGTAATGCACTTAGCACATTTACTGGGCTTGAACCAGTATATACCATCAACGGAAATGATGTGACACAGGATACATCCAAGAGTGGATTCCGGCTCCCGACCGTAGAAGAATGGCGGTATGCCGCCAGCGGAGGTGAGGCATACACATATGCTGGAAGCGACACAATAGATGATGTGGCTTGGTATAAAGAGAATACATACTCTTTGCAGGTAGTAGGACAGAAGAATCCGAACGGTTATGGTCTATATGATATGAGTGGAAATGTATGGGAATGGTGTTGGGACGTATATTATAGTGGTGGTCCTACCTGGCGTTATTTATGCGGAGGAAGTTTTGGTTCACCAGCTTCATGGTGCGCAATAACTTATGAGAATGGTTACCATTATGATGGCAACTTCTATGGTTTCCGCATAGTCTGCAAACAGTAGTTGCTATATGAACTTGCCCTGCCGTCTGGCAGGGCAAGTTTTTATGCCTAATTATCATTTCCAGCACTTTTGTTACTTGCTGCTGAAAAATGATCCCCAGTCTTTCCAGCTGACATAATCGATATTATTTATTGTGGCACTTATATCTCCCAAGTAGAGGATTGATCCTTTTGTCTGAGTTTCCTGTCTCATCTTTAAATATTTTCTCAGGTTCGATGACATAATGGCTTCTGTATCGGCTGAACTCTTGATTTCTAGGGCAAATGTTTTTTTCCAATCGGCTATTATATCTACTTCAAAACCTTTCTGGTCTCGGAAATAAGTTATGTTTGCCTTTTTTGCTATATTGCTTCTGGCTTTTAACAGTTCAGACACGGCAAAGGTTTCTACAACAGCATCTTTCATGCGGTCAAGAAGAAGGTCTTTCGTAGATTCCATACGCAGGAGATGACACAGCAACCCAGTGTCAATAAAATATAATTTAGGAGTTTTAACTAAGGCATGCCCTAAGTTGTTTGTGTCTGGTTCCAAAAAATGAATTATATATGACTGTTCCAAGATAGAAAGCCAGTTTTTGACTGTAGGAGCTGTTATTCCTACATTTTTTGCAATGCTGTCCATAGACAGCATATGTCCGCTATATACAGCACAGACCTGAATGAATTTTCTGAATGTGGACATATTTGAATCATTTATTTTTCCTTTGACATCTCGTGAAAGATATGTGTCAATGTAGGCCTCAAACCAGTCATCTGGAATAAAATGTTTGTTTTTATCATAGAGAGGTGGGTATTGTCCCTTTAGAATAAATTCATATGGATCATCAGGAAGCAGGTCTGCATTCTTAAGCTCTTGCATAGCAAACGGAAGCAGTGACAGGAAAGCGGCTCTTCCTGAAAGGCTGTCTGACATATTCTTCTTTAATCGGAATTGACTTGATCCCGTAAGAATAAATTTTCCCGGAGGTGATTGCTCTTTATCAACAGTAAGTTTGATGGCATCAAAAATATCTGGAACCTTCTGGGCCTCATCAATAATAAGACCATCTGGGAAAGCTCTAAGAAAATCGGATGGATTGGATGTGGCTATTTCCCTCATGTTCTTATCGTCAAACGAGACATACTGTTTTTGCGGAAATGTTTCCTTTGTAAGGGTGGTCTTCCCGCTCTGCCTAGGACCTGTTATGCCGACTACAGGAAATTGCCCAGATAATCTAAGCAATGCTTTTTTTGCAATACGATTAATCATGTATATATCATAACATGGTTAAAATCAAAAGTCTATAGTAGTAAAAATCTAAAGTTTAATGTGGTAAAAATCTAAAGTTTACTGGCGGTGCGACTTCTAACCACCCACCTCATTCGATAACAGAGGTTATAATAGATGGCGCCAACCAAGCAAAAGGCACCCCGGTCGGTATCCCTGGCCCGAAGGGAGCAGGACCACCGAGCCGGGGTTGCCTTATTGCTTGGTTGTATTATTTCTTTTTTTATATTATATTCCCTGTAGGAGACAACATGCAGAAAGTAATTTTCCCAGGATCCTTCGATCCTGTCACCAATGGGCATCTCAATGTAATAGACCGGGCCACCAAGCTTTTCGGCAAGGTGGAGGTAGTAATCTCTGTCAATCCTCAGAAAAAATATATGTTCTCGGTGGAGGAGCGCTTTGATATGATGGAGAAGCTCACCGCCCACTATAATAATGTCCATATTTCTGTATGGGACAAGCTGATAGTAGACTTTGCCAAGAAGATAAACACCTTCCTGATCATACGTGGAGTCCGCTCCCTCAACGACTTTGCCTACGAGTTTGAGCTCTCCCTTATGAACCGGGGTCTGGACCATCGGATCGAGACCCTCTTTATGCCTACCGATTCCAAGTATTCTCTCCTTAAGTCGTCTGCTATAAAAGATCTGGCCTATTTCGGCGGTAATATCTCGAAAATGGTCCCTCCTCTGGTGGAGGAAGCCCTCAAGGCAAAATTTAATAAGGGTTCTTGACAATCTATCCCCATTTCCTTTAAAGTATATTTTGCATAATTATTATTATGGAAATAATATTTTTTGATTATAAGAGGTAAATGAAATGGCTGTACCTAAAAGAAAGCCTTCAAAAGCAAGAAGTAGAAGAAGAGAAGCAATAAACATGCGGCTGGAAAGCCCAGCTTTGACAGAATGTCCAACCTGTGGAAACAAGGTGGCTCGGCATCAGGTTTGTCCAAAATGTGGTTTCTACAAAGGCAAACAGTATATTGACGTAGAAGAGATGGCATAAGGAGCACAGCATGGACGAAGTATTTGAGAAAGTAAAGAAAATTATCGCTGAAAAGCTTGATATTGAAGAGGAAAAAATTACAATGGAAGCTTCCTTCCGCCAGGATCTGGGAGCTGACAGCCTTGACACCTACGAGCTCATCTATGCCCTTGAGGAGGAGATGGGAATCCAGATTCCAGACGAGAAAGCCAACGAATTTGAGACAGTAGGTAACGCTGTAGAATTTATTAAATCAGTTGCAAAATAAGTTTTTCCGTGTTTAATTTTCAGAAGAAAATTGCTGTAAAAGCTCCCCGGATCGATTCAAAGAGAAAAAGGGAGCTTTTGTTATTTCAAGACCAGGTGGGACTCGATTTCATAAACCTGGATTTGCTCAACCTTGCATTCTGCCACCGCTCCTATGTGAACGAAAGCTCAGAGGATATAGATAACAACGAGAAGCTGGAGTTCCTGGGAGACTCTGTGCTGGGGCTCATAACCAGCGAATATCTCTATCTGCACCTCAAGGACAAGGCCGAGGGGGATATGGCCCGGATCAAATCATTTGTAGTCAGCGAAAACACTTTGAGCAAGATTGCAAAATCTATCCGTATCGACAACTTCATCCTTATCGGAAAAGGGGAGGAGTATTCCGGAGGCCGCACCAAGAAGGCTATTCTGGCCGACTGCATGGAGGCTATTATTGGGGCCTACTACTTGGACTCTGGGTTCAAGCCGGTGCAGGATCTTGTCTTGAGCTATCTGGTGCCGGAGATAATGAATGTGCTGGAGAACAAGCACGAGCAGGATTATAAGACACTGCTTCAGGAATATGTCCAGAAAGCATATAAGACCTGCCCAAAGTACAAGCTGGTGAAGAAGACCGGTCCTGATCATGACAGGACTTTCCTGGTTGAAGTAATAATCAAAGACGAGAAATTCGGCCCCGGCGAGGGCAAGAACAAGAAGACAGCGGAGCAGCATGCAGCCCATATCGCATACGAGGAATTCAAGAAAAGAGAGTCAGAGTAATTATTTCTGCTCGAAATTCCGTGTCTGAGGCATACGCCGCTCAAGCTCTGCCATCTGTCCAGCCACTTTCTTTATCTCATCCCGCAGAATGAAGATGCAGTCTGTCTTCTGGGCTTTGCCTGTGACAATATCCTCGGCCAGTGAATGGCATGTCGGGGCACCGCAGCTTCCGCAGTCAAGGCCTGGAAGCTCTGAGTCGATCTTCTCGATCTCATCCATCATCTTGATAGCCTCGGACATATTCTCGCTCAGCTTGAGGACTGGATGGGAATAGATCTCCTTGGTCCATGAGATATCGAATTCGGTGAGCTGGTCAGAATCCTTGATTCCGCGGTTCTCGCAGGCCATGCTGTATCTCTTGAGCCTTGAACGGGCGATGAACGGGTTCTCCACTGTCAGGGTGCCACCCACACAGCCTCCAGGGCATGCCATGGCTTCGATGAACTCGATATGATGGAAGTCCTCGCTCTCTATCTGCTCAAGAACTCTTATTACATGGTCAATGCCATCTACAGAAATACTTTTCTTGGAATTGACTGCTTCGCTCTCGCCGTCGCTGTGTCCCCATTTGATTCCCAGGCTGGATGCCTTGGAAAGGTGTTCCGGTTTGTCGATAGTCTTTATGATTTTGCGAAGTGCCGGGTAGATATCCTTCTGGGCAATCACACCGTCCACCTCGGATTTCTCGTTTCCTAATGGGACCCTCACGCTGGTCACTTTTGCAGGACATGGAGAGATGAAGAATACCCCCAGTCCCCGCTTGTCGGGATAAATCTGGTTCTTTACTATTCTTGCCGCTATCTCCATCGGGGTCTGGATCTTGATTACATGCTCTATAAGGCTTGGGAACCGCACCTGGATAAGCCGTACAACTGCAGGGCAGGATGATGATATCATGGGGCGCGGAGATTTGACTTTCTCAAGCAACTCAGCTGTTGCAATCGATGCGATCTCGGCAGCGCTGGCAACCTCGTACACATCATCAAAGCCGATTTTCTTAAGAGCAGTCAGGACTGTATCGATAGGAACATTCTTGAACTGGGCATAGAAGCTTGGTGCAGGCAGCGCCACCTTGAATGTGTATTTATTGAGCATATCCAGCGGGTCGCTCACCGCCTTCTTGGCGTGGGAAGGACAGGTCCTTATGCACTGGCCGCAGTCGATGCACCGGTTGGAGATGATCATTGCCTTGCCGTCGCGTACCCGGATAGCCTCGGTAGGACAGTGGGAAATGCAGTTTGTGCACCCCTTGCAGAGATCTTTATCCAGTGTTACCGAATGTAAGTATTCTTCGCTCATCTGCTTATCCTATCTTTATCATTATCTTGACAGTAGTTCCCTCGCCAGGGACAGTGTGAATCTCCATGTGGTCGGAGTTCCTCTGGATATTTGGCAATCCCATACCTGCTCCGAATCCCATCTCCCGGATAGCGTCGGTGGCGGTGGAGTATCCCTCCTGCATGGCAAGACCCACATCTGCAATGCCTGGACCATGGTCTACCAGCTCGCACTGAATCTCGGTAGGGGTGACATTTATAGTTATATCGCCGCCTCCGCCGTGGATCACCATGTTGATTTCGGCCTCGTAAAGGGCTACTACTGTCCGCTTTATGACAGAGTTGTCAACGCCGATCTGCTGGAGTTTTTTCTTAAGGGTGCTGGATGCAATTCCAGCCATGTCCATGTCATCGCCAGGTATAGAAAAATTAAGCTGCATAAATCACCAATATTAGAATTATAACAGTAATTGGGAGAAAATACAACAATAATTGTATATGGAGGGGTTTCTTAAGGTGCAGAGGTCTGAAAACAGTGGGTTTTGCCTTGCCAACACCCCTTATTTCCAATGCCATGGCCAGGGTGGGGATATTCTTCACAGCCTGGATGAGCACCGATGCCAGTACCGGAAGTATCGCACGGAACCTGGCTATGAAGTTCCATCTGTTTACTTCAGGGCAGTTTTCTGTGTAGCGCAGCCTGTGGGCAGCTTCGGCATCGTGGTAGGTGTCCAGGAGCAGCGGAATATAGCTGGTGGATATGGAGATGATCAGAGCCAGACGGTAAGGCATTCCGAAGAACCGCAAGGTCTGGATGAACTCATCCGGGTCGGTGGTCTTGAAATAGAGGAAGAAGAGGGCTGTGATCCCGATGAACCTGAGGATTATCCGTACAGTCTCGTGGAGTCCTGAAAAGAATGGAGTTACAACTGCAGTCAGAATCAGGAGGGGCAGTATAAGCTTGAATACCGACAGGAACGGTTTCCAGCCGCAGGTGATGAACCCGGCTGCCACGACAGGAACAAGCAGGAGTGCATACCGGATTGCTGATATCGGGCAGAAGAATGCGGCTGTATAGAACAGCATGAGGATAAGCTTCAAGCGGGGGTCGGCCTGATAGAGGAATGATTTTCTCATAGCGATCCCATCCTGAATATGCTGTCTGCTTCCAGGGCCGCCAGCTGTATATCGTGGGTTATAATCAGAATGGCCGGATTTGCCGGTGATGCTCTGAATGCTTCTATAATCTGCCGGTATTCTTTGGAGGAGATACCTGAATCAGCCTCGTCTATTATCACGATTCTCTTGTTCAAAAGCCAGTAGATGGCGGCCTGCAGCTTTTTCCTCTGCCCGTAGCTCATAAGGACAGGCGGCGCATCGGGGGTCTCGATCCCGAAGACTTTTATGGCTTCCTGCACTTTCCTGTCGATCTGCTCCTGGGGCAGTTTCTGGAGCTTGAGGCCATATTCAAGCTCGGCGCGGGCTGTGGGCAGGAACAGCTGGTAGTCGGGGTTCTGGAAAAGGTATGAGCAGTTCCGGTTAAGCTTTTTATCAGAAACCTCTTTCCCCTCCATCAGAATCCTGCCGGATCCTGGTGTCAGAAGCCCGGCTATTATGTGGGACAGGGTTGATTTCCCGCAGCCGTTGGTACCTATGACAGCAGTGGTTTTCCCCTGCTCCAGGGCAAAGCTCTCTATGGTCAGGGAGAAGTCGGAATTTGGGTATGAAAAGCGCAGGTTTTCAACTTTTAAAAGTGGATTTTGAAAAGTTATATTTTCTAAAGCTTTGATTGCATTCTCATCCGGCATTTTCTCGTCCAGGACAAAGCCTCCCTTCCTTACAGCATCTGCAAACTCAGGGCTGTTTCCATCATGGAACTGTTTCATGGTGCCGTCTGAATATACCAAGAAGCTGTCGGCATACTTTTTATAGACATCCAGCATCTTTGCTGTCAGGATCAGGATTGTCTTGCCGCTTGACTTAAGGAAGGAGAGGATCTCCTCTCTGCCCAGGATGTCAATTTCCTCCAATGTCTCATCCAGAATCCACAGGTCGGGGTCGGTGGCAAACAGGACGCTGATCAGAAGGCGACGCTTCTCGCCCCCCGAAAGGTGGATCGGCTCTTTGAACCGCAGGTATTCTATCCCAGTTTTCTGGAAGGCAAGGTCGGCGCGGCGGGCTATCTCTTCCCGGGGAAGGCCGGCGGCCTCAAGGGGAAATACAACCTCTTTCTCGGCAGTACTGCAGAATAGCTGTTCGTCCGGGTTCTGGAACACAATGCCGGTCTGGCCGTTCTTTTCGACAGTGCCTGAAAGCTGGCCGCCGGTGTAGGCTGGCACCAGTCCTGTAAGGATACGGGAAAGGGTAGTTTTCCCGGTGCCGGGCAGTGCCAGGAGCAGGGTCATGCTCCCTTTCTCAAGGTCAAAGGAGAGGCTGTTGAAGAGAGATTTGCTCTCAAGGCCTGGATATGAGGGATATTGGAAGGATAAATCTTTGACAGAAAGGATGGCGGCCATAGTATCAGAGCTTGTTCTTCAGGCTCTGCTCCATCAGGCTGACCACATCCTTGAAGGTCTGCTGGTTCTTCTCATTTATATTCATCAGGCATCTGTGGGCATCCAGCATCATTATGGTCTTGTCCTTTTTCTCGAATTTATCAGCTTCTATCTCGCCGAATATATCGTCAAGATTTGATTTGCCGTCCACCAGGTTGAACACCTGGTCAAAGCCTACTCCGCAGAGGGTCTGGTTCACATCCTTGGAGGTGGAGTAGATAGTGGTTCTGCTGCCGTTCTTGTCCAGCATGAACTGGGCTATCTTGGCCAGAAACCCAAGGTTTGTGCTGTCCAGGAATTCGGCCTCGGTAAGGTCGATGGATATCGATTCAACATCAGATGCATGGGCTATGAAGTCGTCAAGGAAGGTGTCAAAGTGGCCGCAGGTTGTATATTTGAGCACGCCGGTGAGCTTGAAGTAAACTTTGTTGCCATCCTTTGCAAAATAGTAGTTTCCCATCTGAACTCCCTACTTCCTGATAAGCATGAATGTTATATCATCTGGCAGGCTGCCATGCTGCCGGATCTTGAAGTTTTCTATAAGTTTTTCAAGAGAATCCCCATTTTCTGCCAGTTCCGAAAGGATTCGGCCGCTCTTTGCCTCGAGGTCGCTCTCCTCCAGAATGTCCAGAAGGCCGTCGGAGGTCAGGAACATGGAGAAATGGTCAGGCAGATTGATCTCCTTTGCCTGTATCACAGGGGTCTTGAAAAGCCCGATCGGAGTTCCTTTGTCAGCCAGGAAGTCTCCTTTGCCATCCGAAACCAGCACCGGATATGGGAACTGTCCGCAGTTGGCATATTTTAAAGTGTTGGTCTCCATATCGATAATGCCATAGAAGATAGTCAGGTATTTGCCCAGGTTCTCCCTGAGGAGGATGCTGTTCATCCTGAGGCATATCTCCTGGGGATGGAGCACAGTCTGGTCATCCAGAAGGGCATATTTCTCAACTTTGTTGTCTATGAAGTTCTTTAGAAGCACAGTCACTATTGCCGAAGACATTCCGTGGCCGGAGACATCTGCTATATAGAAGCCTATGTAACGGCTTGAGATGGCAAAGTAATCCACAAAGTCGCCGCTGAGCACCAGAGATGGGAAAAGATGGCTTGAGAAAAGGTATGGACCTATCTCTTTCTCCGGTTTAGGCAGAATCTTGTTCTGCAGCTTCTTGCCGGCCTCCTGATCCTCCAGCAGCTTCCGGTTGGACTCATCCAGCTCGGCCACCCGGTCTGCCACCTTCTGCTCCAGTTCGGCAGTAAGCTTGTTGAGGGCATCGATATATTCATAGTTGCGGATTGCGGTTATGACACAGGTTATGAGTTTCTGGGCCGACATCTCGGTCTTTTCCTTATAGTCGTTGATGTCGTAGTCGATTATTACTTCTTTCTCGGGGGCATAGCCCGGCTGGCCGGTGCGGAGTATTATGCGGATCGCCTTGTTGTTCATTATGTCACGGATATATTCCACCAGGCGCAGTCCGGCGTCGTCCTCTTCCATTACCACGTCAACCAGGGCCAGGCACACATCCGGGTTCTCGGCCAGCACCTTCTTGGCCTCGGCGGCAGAGTAGGCGTCGTAGAACTCTATTTTACGCCCCTTGAATGTAAGATCCCGCAGGACAAGCTTGGTGACAGTATGCACCTGTGGCTCATCATCCACCACCAGCACCTTCCAAGCCTCTTTATGGGTCTCCTGAGGAGCCGGCGATTCTGCCGGTGCACTGATTTCGTCTGCAAATATAAGCTCATCATCCTGTGGGTTCACAACTATCTCCGCTTAAAATTATATTATAGTATTACTATTTTCGTAAGTCAAGGCACAGAGGGTGGCCTCTGGCAGTACCCACCCTCGGCTGGCGCGTACCCTGCAGACAAGCAAAGGACAGCCCGACCAGTAAGCGACATTTTTCTAAAATGTCATTCCGAATTCAGTTCGGAATCTGTCCAGTCTATCCATGCTTGTTGCTGCAGAGCGCGATGCCTCGGATAGGCACTGCCCCCGGCCACCCTCTGGGCCTTGGCACAAAAAAACAACACATAATTAGCCGCTAGGGTGGGTTTTGTACCAGGGAGGGGAGTGCGCCTAATCGAGGTAGGTAATCCAAGCTGGTGGTTGACATTATCCGCCCTTTTTGTATATAAAATAATACTCTAGGGTAATATATTAACTATGCTGGACGGAATTTCTAACAAATTCAGTGATTTAATCAGAAGAATCTCGGGCAAGGCATCCATCTCGGAAAAGAACGTACAGGATGCAGTAGAAGAGATCAAAGTCGCACTCCTTGACGCCGATGTGAACCTGCGGGTTGTCCGCCGTTTCATCAACTCCACGCTGGAAGAGGCTGTGGGCGAGAAGGTTCTGCGCTCTGTAAATCCAGGCCAGCAGTTCACCAAGATTGTCTACGACAAGATGGTCTCCTTCCTGGGGGACGAGAAACAGGATCTGCAGCTCAAAGGGCCCGATGCCCTTTCTCCTATCCTTATGCTGGGTCTCCAGGGTTCCGGTAAGACCACTGCATCGGCCAAGCTGGCCTACCGCCTTAAGAAAGAGGGGCGCAAGGTGCTCCTGGTTGCAGCCGACCTGGTTCGTCCTGCGGCAGTTGAGCAGCTTAAAGTGCTCGGTTCACAGATAGACGTGGAGGTCTACAGCGAGGATTCCAAGAATCCTGTTGCAGTAGTCAAGAACGCACTCCACTATGCCCAGAAGAACCAGTTCAACATCCTTATAGCCGATACATCGGGCCGTCTCCACCTGGACGACAGCATGATGCAGGAGCTTGAGGATATAAAGAAAGTCCTTAATCCGGTCGAGGCCCTGCTGGTTGCAGATGCAATGACTGGTCAGCATGCAGTGGACATAGCCAAGGAGTTCAACGAGAGGATCGGAATAACCGGTATTATCCTTAGCAAGTTCGACTCCGATACCCGTGGCGGTGCAGCCCTCTCCCTCAAGACTATAACTGGTCAGCCGGTAAAGTTCATCGGTACCGGCGAGAAGATCCAGGATCTTGATGTCTTCTATCCAGACCGTATCGCTTCCCGTATCCTGGGAATGGGCGATATTGTCACCCTGGTGGAGAAAGCGCAGGAGACTGTGGATGCAGAAGAGGCGGCAAGGCTTCAGGAGAAGATAAACAAAGCTACCTTCACACTGGAGGATTACCTTGAGCAGTTTGCCAAGATCCGCAAGATGGGCAGCATCAAGTCGATGATGGAGATGATCCCTGGACTCAAGGGTAACATAGACGAGGACAAACTGGACGACAGCCTGGTTAAGAGGGAAGAGGCGATAATCCTCTCCATGACCAAGATGGAGCGTCAGAACCACCGTATAATCGGTCCTTCCAGAAGAAAGCGGATTGCCAAGGGAAGCGGCGTATCGGTGGGCGAGGTGAACAGTTTCCTTAAGAAATTTGATAAAACAAGACTTATGATGAAAAAAGTCTCGAAAAATAAGAAATACCAGTCGGACCTTATGTCACGGTTCGGCAGTTGAGTTGAATAGGAGGAAGTTGAAGTGAGCGTAAAAATCAGACTGAAACGGTTCGGAACAAAGAAGAGAGTGTACTACAGAATGGTAGTTGTTGATTCACGGGCACCACGGGATGGAAGAACCCTGGAAGAGGTTGGACAGTATCATCCTATCGAGGCCGAGAATCAGATTGTTCTTGATGCAGAAAAGATCAAGGCATGGATTGCCAAAGGTGCTTTACCAAGTCAGACAGTTAAAAAACTCCTTAACAAGCAGAACATCGCTGTAAAATAAGGGGAGTGTCCCATGAATTTGGAAAAGGATCTTGTGGAATATATCGCAAAGTCCCTTGTGGATGATCCCGAAAACGTAAGCGTAAGCATAATCGAAGGGGAAAAATCCACCATTCTTGAGCTCAGGGTTTCACCGGACGATATCGGCAAGGTAATCGGAAAACATGGCAGGATTGCCAAGGCGGTGCGGACTGTGCTGAGTGCGGCTGCTTCCAAGAGTGGAAAAAGGGTAGTGCTGGAAATTCTCGACTGAGGCAGCAGGTGGAAGGGCAGGATCTGATAGCCATAGGATTTGTCAGAACATCCTATGGAGTGAAAGGGGATATCAAGGTTTCAAGCTATTCTGGCGAGACCGATCATTTTCTCCCCCTTAAGGAGGTTTTCCTTAAGAAGGGAGCTGTGCAGAAACACTTTGATGTGGAGCGTGTGCAGGAATTGAATGGAGATATCCTCCTTAAGCTGAGAACTTTGGACAGCCCTGAAGCTGCAAAGATGTATGCGACTTGGGATCTTATGGTTCCACGGGAGTTTGCATCGCCCCTTGAGGAGGGAGAATTTTATTATTGTGATCTGTTCGGTAGCGTTCTTTTGCATGAAGGAAACCGGATGGGAGTGGTCAAGTCGGTAATAGACAACGGAGCATCGACCCTCCTGGAGATAGAATGCGATGCTGATGCGGACGGGAAAAAGCGGACAGTGCTGGTTCCTTTCCTGGATCAGTTTATCGGCGAGGTGGACACAAAGAACAAGACTATCGAGCTTAAGGAAACATGGTTTTTTGAATGAAGTTTACTATTCTGACTCTGTTTCCTGAGATAATTGAGGGGTATTTCAAGAGCTCCATAATGGCCAAGGCGGTGGAGAAAGGTATCATAACCTACCAGGTTGTGGATATCCGCAGTTTCTGCCTGGACAAGTATAAGAGCTGCGACGACTATCCCTACGGCGGAGGAGCCGGCATGGTTATGAAGACCGAGCCGTTGGCCCGGGCTTTGGACTCTGTGAATGCATCCTCCATACGGACTATATATCCTTCCCCCAGCGGGAAGCTGTTTAGTCAGAAATATGCCTCTGCTCTGGCGGAGGAGGAAGAGCTGGTTTTTATCTGCGGCCGGTACGAGGGTATTGACCAACGGATAATTGACAGTTATGTTGATGATGAGATCTGTATCGGAGATTATGTGATATCTTCCGGAGAGATTGCATCGCTGGTTATTGTGGATGCTGTGTACCGCCTTTTCGACGGTGTCATTAGCCGGGAGTCCTTGGAGGAGGAGAGCTTTTCCAACGGGCTTTTAGAGTATCCCCAGTATACCAGGCCCGAGGTGTTCCGCGGCATGAAGGTGCCCGATGTGCTTCTTTCGGGGCATCATAAGAACATCAGGGATTGGAGGCTTATGAAGAGCCTCGAGAAAACAAAAATGAACAGGCCTGATCTTCTGGGACCTGAACATATAGGAGGAAATCAGAATGGATCTGATTAAAGCAATTGAGGCAGAACAGATAAAGGACAATGTGGAGATCTTTGGAATCGGTGACACAATCAAAGTATTCTTCAAGATCATCGAGGGCACCACAGAGAGAGTTCAGGTATTTGAGGGTGTCTGCATCGCAAAGAACAACACAGGACTTAGAAAGACATTCACAGTACGGAAGATGTCATTCGGCGTTGGCGTAGAGAGAGTATTCCCATTCAACTCACCTAGAATTCAGAAAATCGAAGTTGTTAAATATGGAAAGGTCCGCCGCGCAAAACTCTACTATCTTAGAGACAGAGTTGGTAAGGCTGCCAAGATTAAAGAGCTGATCAAGAAAAAGGAAGAGACAAAATAAAACTTTTCTGATGAATACCTTTAAAAAAGGTAAAATTGGCGAAGAATCTGCCGAAAAGTATCTTATAGAAAAGGGTTATACCCTTGTTGCCCGGAACTTCAAAGCGCATCCTGGTGAGATTGACCTTATCATGACATCAGGTTGCGATTTGGTTTTTGTTGGGGTTAAGGCGTGGAAGAATCTGCCTGTCATGGAGCTGGAGCGCAGTATTGATATGCGCAAGCAGCAGCGGATTATGGCAGTGTCGCAGGTTTTCATGCTTAAGAATCAGCAGCTGTGCCGGGGCAAGACTATCCGCTATGATGTGATTTTTGTGGATGGCGGGGGAAAGATTACCCATATTAAAGATGCTTTCGGAGATTACTGATGTCCAGGGTGGCCAAAGAGACAGCTGCAGAGCGGCTTGAAGAGCTAAAAAAAGAAGTTAACACAGCAGAGTATATTGAGACTGCTGTGGATCGGATCTCCTGGGTGCTTTCCAGCGAGATTTCAGAGATGCAGGATAGGAATGAACGGAGACAGGGATAAAAGGAATTTCAGAAGGGATTCCAGACGCAGACAGCACATTAACAGGGATAATACTATAGTATTCCCCGAGAAGCCTGAGTTGGTATGTGCCCTCTGCGGCGAGGTGATTAAAGAGACATCCTCTTCCCTGGCAATGCCAGATAACGGCGAGCCGGCCCATTTTGACTGCGTGATGAAGAAGCTTGAGGAAACCGAGACCCTGGAAGAGGGCGACATCATTGCATACCTGGGCAGCGGCAATTTTGGCATAATTAGGAAAAATTCCCAAAATCCGGCCGGATTTGAGATAAAAAAGAAAATTGACTTCGAGAACAAGGAAAAAATCGGGGAATGGCGGAAAAAACTCTCCTATAAACTGTAAAAGTTCCCCTATTTAAAGATTGACAGCCAAAATATAAAAAAGTAAAATAAATAAAAATCTTAAAAAAACTTTTTTGGAGAGAGAAAAATGGTATTAATGAGCAGTACAGTAAAAGATATTATTGCTATTGGAATCCTGGTTGGTCTTCTTTCAACTATTTTCGTATGGAAGCTTAAGATGGCTAACAGAAAAGTTAAATGCAACAACTGCGGCAAAGTAGTTCTTAAGGATGAATGGTCACACTTTAAGCATTGCCCAGAGTGCAAGTGCGAAGAGTTCACACCTATCGGAAAGCAGAAATAATTATATGTAAAAAGAAAAAAGGCCGGATTAAAGTCCGGTCTTTTTTTTGGTTTTCTTTATATGGATCTTAATGTAGTTCTCCTGGAGCCAGAAATTCCACAGAACACCGGAAATATTGTCCGCACCTGTGCGGCGACCGGTGCCCATCTCCACCTTATAGAGCCCCTGGGTTTCTCCCTGAAGGACAAGTACCTTAAACGGGCAGGCCTTGATTACTGGCCTATGACAGAAATCTCAGTTTATTCCAACATAGAGGATTTCTATGCCAAAAACGGTACTGCCGGGTGCTACTATGTCACAACTAAAGGGCTCAACACCTATTCGGAGATGGAATACCCCGATAAATGCTTTATCTTCTTCGGCAAGGAGACCAAGGGGCTGCCCGAGGAACTGCTGGCTGCCCATAGGGACACCTGCATACGCATACCCATGCTGCCTGATACCAGGTCGCTGAACCTCTCCAACTCCGTTGCCATAGTAGTCTATGACATTCTGCGGCAGAAAGGTTTCCCAGACCTTAAGAAGCAGGGGCAGCTCACACGCTATGCCTGGTGATTGTCAGCCCCTTTTTTCTTAGCATCCTGTTCGTTGAGATATATTTCAATCCTGCTCTCGATATAGCAGAAAAGGGCCCAGATAAGGATATATTTAATCATATTCTTCTCCTTCTTGAGCACAGTTTAAGGGAGGGGGTGTGTCAAAGAATGATACAGGTAGAATAATTTTTTAAAAAATTTTATAATAATAAACATGAGTAAATATCCTTTTACAGAAATAGAGAAAAAATGGCAGAAGTATTGGGACGAGCACAAGACCTTCAAGGCAGTTGAGGATCCTTCCATCCCAGCAGAAAAACGTAAATATGTCCTGGATATGTTCCCATATCCATCTGGAGCCGGCCTCCATGTAGGCCACCCGGAGGGCTACACCGCAACCGACATCTACTGCAGATACCTGCGGATGAACGGCTATGCAGTGCTCCATCCTATGGGCTTCGACTCCTTCGGCCTGCCTGCCGAGAACTATGCTATCAAGACAGGAACCCATCCACGGGTGACAACCCACAAGAATATTGATGTGTTCCGCCGCCAGATAAAATCTCTTGGACTCAGCTACGACTGGGACCGGGAAGTCTCCACCTGCGAGGCCGACTATTACAAGTGGACCCAGTGGATCTTCCTTAAGCTGTACGAGAAAGGACTTGCTTATGAGTCAGAGCAGCCTATCAACTTCTGTCCTTCCTGTAAGACAGGCCTTGCCAACGAAGAGGTTAAGGAAGGAAAGTGCGAGCGCTGCGGTACTCCTGTAGTGCGCAAGAACATCCGCCAGTGGATGCTCAAGATAACAGCATACGCAGACCGGCTCCTTGAGGACCTGGATCTTCTGGACTGGCCCGAGGCTATCAAGGCTATGCAGCGGAACTGGATCGGACGCAGCGAGGGTGCTGCAGTCTTTTTCCAGCTGGAGAACATGGACGAGAAACTGGAGGTCTACACCACCAGATGCGACACACTCTTCGGTGCCACCTACATGGTAATTGCACCAGAGCATCCGCTGGTAGAAAAGCTTACTGTACCATCACAAAAGGCTGCAGTTCAGGCTTACCTGGATATGGCTGCCCATAAGTCAGACCTGGAGCGGACCGACCTGGCGAAGGATAAAACTGGTGTATTCTCCGGAAGCTATGCCATCAACCCTGTGAATGGAGAGCGGATCCCAATCTGGATTGCCGACTATGTGCTCATCTCCTATGGAACAGGTGCTATCATGGCAGTTCCAGCCCACGACGACCGCGACTGGGAATTTGCCAAGAAGTTCAATCTTCCTATCATCGAGGTACTCAAATCCCCTGTAGATGTTCAGACACAGGCCTGGACCGAGGATGGCGAGCATGTGAACTCCCAGTGGCTGGACGGCCTTAACAAGCAGGATGCCATCAACAAGATGCTTGAGTTCCTTGAAAAGAACAAATGCGGCCACAAGGCCATCAACTATAAGCTTAGGGACTGGATTTTCTCACGCCAGCGGTACTGGGGCGAGCCTATACCGGTTGTCCACTGTCCGCACTGCGGCAATGTTCCGCTTCCAGAGAAAGATCTGCCTCTTACACTGCCAGAGGTTACCAGCTACCTTCCTACAGGAACAGGCGAGTCTCCGTTGGCAGAGATCACCGACTGGGTCAACACCACATGCCCGAAGTGCGGTGGCCCTGCGAAGAGAGAGATCAACACCATGCCTCAGTGGGCCGGCTCCTGCTGGTATTACCTGAGGTTCATCGATCCACATAACACAGAGAAGTTCATCGACCCTGAGAAAGAGAAATACTGGATGCCTGTAGACCTCTATGTAGGCGGTGCAGAGCATGCGGTTCTCCACCTGCTCTATGCACGGTTCTGGCACAAGGTGCTCTACGACTTCGGACTGGTCTCCACCAAGGAGCCGTTCCACCGTCTGGTGAACCAGGGAATGATCCTGTCATACGCATATCAGCGTAAGAACAAAGCTCTGGTTGCTATAGACCAGGTGGAGGAGAAGGATGGAAAGTTCTTCTCCACACAGGATGGCGAGGAGCTTGAGCGTGTGGTTGCCAAAATGTCAAAGTCCCTATGCAACGTAATCAACCCGGACGAGGTTGTCAAGGAGCTGGGTGCCGATTCCATCAGACTCTACGAGATGTTCATGGGCCCGCTCAGCGTATCCAAGACCTGGTCCACCACAGGAATCTCCGGTGTATACCGCTTCCTGGACAGAATCTGGAGAATCGCCGACGAGAAGAAGTTCTCCGATGCACCTCTTACTCCGGAGCTCAACAAGCTGCTCCACAAGACTATAAAGAAAGTTTCACTTGATACCAAGAACCTTGAGTTCAATACTGCAATCTCCCAGATGATGGTCTTCATCAACGAGATCAACCGGCTGGATGAGGTTCCAGTTGCAGCATGGAAGCCATTTGTCCTTATCCTTAGCCCTTATGCGCCGCACCTGGCCGAGGAGCTTTGGGAGAAGCTGGATGGCAAGGATTCAGTGGCTCTTGAGAAGTGGCCGGAATGGGACGAAGCTCTTACCCATGATGATGAGGTTACCATTGTTGTCCAGATCAACAGCAAGAACCGGAGTCAGCTGACCATGCCTAAGGGAGCTTCCAAGGAAGAGCTTGAGAAAGAGGCTCTTGCAAGCGACAGAATCAAGGAGCTTCTTGCTGGAAAGACAGTGATCAAGACTATTGTTGTACCGAATAAACTGGTCAACTTTGTAGTAAAATGAACACATATTTAAAACGTCAGAAAAATGTATCCTCTCTGCTTGCCAGGGAGGATATTTCTTTATTGGTGCTCTGCGACAGAGAGGGGATGAGGAATCCCAGCATACGGTATCTGACAGGGCATCCCTCCGACAGCGTTCTTTTTATCTTTGCCGACGGCAGGACCCTGCTTTTGCCATGGGACATCAACCTTGCGCAGATAAAGGCAACTGCAACAGAGATCAAGCCATATAACGATTATGGAAGGACACTCAGCCAGGCTGTAGCCAAGGTGGTGGAGGAGGAGAAGCTTCCTGTCGGGAGCAGGGTCGAATTGCCGTCTGAGCTGCCATATCCTGAGTTCATGAGGCTTTCGGCTGGCAGTGCATACCAGTTTATATGCCGCGACGGAGGGCTCAGCGCTATGGTGGAGGATATGCGTCAGATCAAGGATACAGATGAGCTTGCAACCTTGCGCAAAGCTTTTGCCATAACCGATTCCATTATGGATAAGATAGAGGAGACTGTCCGCACTGGTCAGTGCACCGAGACCGACATAGCCCTGCTGATTGACAGGGAGGCACGGCTTGCCGGTGCAGAGGGGACTGGGTTTGAGACCCTGGCCGCATCCATGGGGCGGAGCTATAACATTCATGCTTTCCCAGCCTATACTGGAGCCCTTATGCCTGCTGACGGTCTTTCTATCATAGATTTCGGAGTCAAGTACGACGGCTACACCAGCGATGTAACTACCACAATAACCAGGAATCTGAATCCAGAGCAGGAGAGGATGGTGCAGGTTATAGAGGGTGTTGTGCATGTGGCCGAGAAGCTGCTTAAACCAGGCACTCTGACTACAGAGCTCTCCGGCGCAGTTAATGATTACCTGGAGAAGAATGGCTATGTGATGCCACACAATCTGGGCCACGGTATCGGTCTTTATATCCACGAGAAGCCGTTCCTGCGGGCAAAAGTCGATCCGGTTAAGCTTGAGAATGGAATGGTCTTTACCATTGAGCCTGGAGTATATGACCCTGAACTGGGCGGCGTAAGGCTGGAGAATGACTATCTGATAACCGATAACGGTTATGAAAAGCTTACCAATAGCCGGATAATCCGCCTGTAGTACCCGATATGCAGATCCATGTCAGCCGGTCTGCATAGATTGTGATTCCCTCGCCTGTTGTCGGGTTAACAAATACATTTTCCCCCTCCGTAATAGAAAGCTCATTGATGTAGCCGCCAGCCTGCTCAAACTTCTGTATGCAGCCCGGGGTTCCACTGTACCATGTGCCTGTGCCGGGGAAGGGCAGGTTAAGTGTATGACTTTCTGCTTTCTTAATATAGTTCATGTTGAATATGCCGAATGAGAGGGCGTAGATTATTTTATCCCTGTTCAATATCCAGGGGTTTCCATCGGATTTTTCCAATAGTTTCTGCTTAAACAGTGTGAAGTTGAAGTTTTCCGACCCAGCCCCGGATGCCAAGGAAAAAGCTGTGCATTCAGCGGCAAAGCCATCATCCCAGGTCATGTAGTTGTGGGACTTCAGGTTGCCGTGTACAATAAACCCTGCCGGTTTCAGCGTACCCCAGCTGCCCATAGGATATGCCAGCACTGATGTTATGCCAGACACAGGCACCGATGTCTTGAAGCTTTTCCCTTTGGTCGTAAACTCATTGTGCTTATTCACCGTAGTCACCACCACCCGGTACCCCGACACCTCCAGCTGCTGCATCTCTTCTGGCAGCTCGGGGATGTGGAACGTCACCTCCGCACTCTTACTGTCGAGCATGCTGCAGGAGGCGAGAAAAAGAGCAAGCAGGATAGTCACAAATTTATTCATAGGCACCTCCTACCTGTATACACAACAAAAAAAATTGTTTTGCTTCAATTTTTGAGAAAAAAGTTTAAAAAAGTTTTAAAAGGGGGTATATTTTAAGCATGAAAGATGTCCGGATAACAGTGATGCGGATCACTGAATATAAAGATCTGATTGCTCAGTTTGAGAATCCGATAGAGCATACCTGCGACATGAAGGTGGGGATGGTGTTCATAGCAAAAGGTGGTGAGTGTCCCGAGGGGTTCTGCGACAGCGCCTGGGATTCAGTCAAACCTTTTGTCCAGGAGCTGGCATCTGGCGGTGGCAACTTCTACGACGGCTGGATGAAGAATCCTAAATCAGCAATGATCTCGTGCAACGACGGCTTCCGTCCTGTAAGCTTTCTGCTTGAGACTGTGTGACGCTATTTATTTGTGATAGTGGGTTCCGCATTGAATTACCTCGATGTATTTTTTCCCAGCTGTTTCAACTATGCGGTAAACAATGCGGTTGAAATCATCAATCCTGCGGCTCCAGTATCCAGAGAATTCTCCTTTTAAAGGTTCAGGCTTGCCAATCCCGTCATACCCATTTCTGTCAATGTCATTCAGAAGGGATTGTATTCTTTTCAGCAGCCTTTTATCTGATTGAAGGCGCAGAATATCTTCCCAAGCTTCGTCGGTCCATAATTTATCCATTACAGAACCTCTGATATTTCATGCTTGGTAAGCTTTCCCTCTTTTGCGTGAGCCATAGATAATCTGAGTCTGGCCTGGTTCTCTTCGCTCCAGAACGGGTCGCCGGTGATCTCAAAAGGGATGCGGTTTTCCCGGACTGTCATTTTTGCAAACATATTAACGGCTGCTGAGACAGTAATCCCTACAGAATCACAGAATCTCTCAAAAGCTGCTTTTGTGTCATCATCCATTCTTATGCTTACAGTTGCCATACATATACCTCTAAAAGTGTTATTTATTACATACAACATAATACAAAATATTACAATTGTCAAGAATAATTGTATTCCAGTCATATTCTCCTCCTTGAAGCTTTTACCTCTATAACTGCAAAAAAGTTCATTTTGCTTCAATTTTTGAGAAAAAAGATTAAAAATTTTTTTGAGAATTGTAGAATAGGGAAACTATTTCTCTGCCTTCATCCGCTTTTTAAGCAGGGTGCGCATCTCTTTGAAAATTTCGTGGAAGGCGGGGGTGCGGTAGTCGGCATAGGTCCATGGCAGAGTCTGGTATTCTTTGTTCACATACATCAGGGTAACCTCGCCATAAATCCCTTTCTGAAGCGGTATCCGGTGCACATTATTCTTTGTGGTGGCCAGTATCAGGGAGCTTAGGCTCAGAAGTCCAGGGTCCAGGTTTATCTTCCTGTTCCCACTTTGGGCAAACTTCTCCTCAAGTTCGTTGGTCCGTATCTTGATATCAGGGAGCTGGTCGGGGCTCACCAGATTCACAAAGGAGTAGAAGAACCGCTTTATGCCGCTCCCCATCTCCGGCACATAGTAGTCGGTGAAGGTGAAGTCGAACTCCGGGCTCTCATAGTCGATGGGGCCGAACTCCTCCACCAGAAGGTGCCGAAGCTCATCTTTCCTCCCTGGCAGAGTGGAGAGAACTCCCATAATCAGCTTGGTCTTTGCAAACGGTTCAATGGCTCCCATAATTCAAGAATATTAGCTTATTCAATTTGTTGCAAGTGAAAAGCATATTTGATATACTGTATATGT
Organism: Spirochaetia bacterium; assembly: GCA_017649605.1. Lineage (GTDB taxonomy): Bacteria > Spirochaetota > Spirochaetia > CADAEX01 > CADAEX01 > CADAEX01. The sequence goes on along the minus strand of JAGCGL010000059.1, from coordinate 7,810 downwards.
ATGACAGAAAAGATTTTCCCTGCAGAGATTAACGAGCTTGCCTCAGTTATAGTATTTCTTGAGGAAGAGCTGGATAAGGCTCAGGCAAATCCGAAGCTTATGGTCACCCTTGCAGTTGCCCTTGAGGAGCTGTTTGTCAATGTTGCTCACTATGCTTATCCCGATTCAAAGGGTACTGTTAAGATTGGGATTGATACCTCAGGCGACAGCATTGTGATCCGTCTTGTCGACTCGGGTATTCCTTTTGACCCTACCGCAAAGGAGGATCCTGACATCACAGAGTCTGCAGAAGATCGCAAGATTGGCGGACTTGGTATCTACATGGTCAAGAAGAGCATGGACAGCATGGTCTACGAGTACAAGGATAATCAGAATATCCTTACTATTTCCAAGAGGAAATAATACACCATGGATATGCTTACTAAGGCTATTTTCTTTGCAACAAAAGCTCACGAGGGACAGATGCGCAAGAGGACTAACACTCCATATATCCTTCATCCTATCGAAGTAGCCTCTATAATAGCAACTATAACTGATGATCAGGATATTATGGCGGCAGGTGTGCTCCACGATGTTATTGAGGACTGTGGCATTGAGCCTGCGACTATAAAGGAGCTGTTTGGTCCCCGTGTTTCTGCCCTGGTGCAGAGCGATTCCGAGGACCGGCTTGATCCAAGGCCTGCATCCGAGACCTGGATGGAGAGAAAGAATGACTCTCTTCTTATGCTCAAGCATACCAAGGATATGGGAGTGAAGATAATGTGGATGGGAGATAAGCTTTCCAACATGCGTTCCCTGTACCGTGCCTACAGACGGTATGGTAAAGCAGAGATGTGGTCGTGTTTCCACCAGAAGGATCCTGCAAAGCAGGAGTGGTACTACAGGACAATAGCAGAGTATCTGGCCGATCTTAAGGATACAATTGCTTATCGTGAATATATGACTCTTATGGAGGAAGTTTTTGGCTGACGAAATTTTCTATTTACAGCTTAATGGCCGGATTGATTCCAGCAATGCAGCCCCTGTGGAAGAGGAGCTCCTGGAAAAACTGAAGGATTGCAAGACACCTTCTGTGGCACTTGATGCCGAAAACCTTGAATACATATCCAGTGCTGGACTCCGTGTTATTCTGCGGCTCAGGAAGCAGTATCCGGAGCTAAAGATCATCAACGCATCTTCTGCAGTCTACGAGATTTTCGAGATGACAGGCTTTACCGAGATGATTCCTGTCTCCAAAGGTTACCGCAAGCTTTCTGTCGAAGGATGCGAAGTGATAGGGCAGGGGGCCAACGGCAAGGTCTACCGCCTGGATAAAGACACCATTGTAAAGGTCTACTATAAGGCTGATGCACTGCCCGATATTCACCGGGAACGGGAGCTGGCGCGGCGTGCTTTTGTGCTGGGTATTCCTACCGCAATCCCTTATGATGTTGCCAAAGTAGGGGACAGCTACGGCTCAGTCTTTGAGCTTCTGAATGCCAAGTCCTTCTCTCAGCTTATTGCCGAGGAGCCCGAGAACCTGGATAAGTATGTGGAGCTCTATGTGGATCTTCTTAAGAAAATCCACTCCACCGAGGTAAGACCCGAGGATATGCCGGACCAGCGTGCTGTAGTGATAGGCTGGGTCAACTTTCTCAAGGACTATCTTGACAGCGCAAAATGGGAAAAGCTCCATACTCTGGTGGAAGCAGTTCCAGTAGACCACCATATGATCCACGGCGACTACCACACAAAGAATGTGATGATGCAGAACGGCGAGGTGCTGCTTATCGATATGGATACCCTGTGCCAGGGAAATCCGCTCTTTGAGTTTGCCTCGATCTACAATGCATTTGTGGGGTTCTACGACTTCGACCACTCTGCTACTGTGGCATTCCAGGGGTTCGATTATGACACCACAATTTCTATCTGGAAAAAGATGCTGCCGCTCTACTTCGGCACCACAGATCCAGATAAGCTGAAGGCAGTTGAGAACAAATCTGCCATAATAGGCTATGCCCGCCTTATGCGCCGTCTTATCCGCAGGAACGGATTTGACACCGAGGAAGGGAGAAAACTTATTGCACATTATAAGAATCAGATAGAGACACGTCTTGATTCTGTTGATACACTTATGTTCTAGGAGGAATACTATGGAAATTGTTAAAACAAGAGAGGGGGATAAACTTACACTTGCTCTGAGCGGAAGGCTCGATACCCTTACAGCACCCCAGCTGGAGGCAGTTATAAAGAATGAGCTTGATGGCGCAAAAGATCTGGTGCTGGACCTCAAGGATCTTATCTATGTCTCTTCTGCAGGACTCAGAGTGTTCCTTATGGGACACAAGACCATGTCCAAGATCGGCAGCATGGAACTGTGCAATGTTTGCGAAGATATCAAGGAAGTTCTTACAATCACCGGCTTCGCCGATATCTTCACTATAAAATAAATACGGAAGCGGAGGGATTCGAACCCTCGAGCCCCAGAGGGGCTACCTGATTTCGAGTCAGGCCCGTTATGACCACTTCGATACGCTTCCTATAAAATCATTCCCATTCGATGGTGGAGATTGGCTTGGGAGACAGGTCGTAAAGGACTCTGTTGACCCCCTTCACCTCGCTGAGAATTCTATCAGTAATACGGTGCAGCAGCGGATATGGAATCTCCTCTATAGTTGCCGCTGTGGCATCGGTGCTGTTCACAGCCCTTATAATCACAGGCCAGTCCCAGCTTCTCTTTCCGTCAATAATTCCTGTGGACTTTAAATCTGGAACTATAGTAAAGTACTGCCAAACTTTTCCTGCAAGACCGCCTTTTGCAAACTCTTCTCTTAAGATTGCATCCGACTCACGCACTGCCTCAAGCCTGTCTCTGGTTATGGCACCGATGCACCGCACTCCAAGTCCCGGCCCTGGGAAAGGCTGACGGTAAACCATGGTGTCGGGCAGCCCAAGTGCTTTTCCTACAGCCCGTACCTCGTCCTTATAAAGCATCTTCACTGGCTCCACCAGCTCGAAGTTGAGCTCCTTGGGCAGGCCACCTACATTGTGATGAGCTTTTACCCCTTTTTCAGATTCTGTTATGTCGGGGTAGATAGTTCCCTGGGCCAGGAACTTGATGCCGTCCAGCTTCTTGGCCTCGTCGGCAAACACATCTATAAACTCTTTTCCAATTATCTTCCGCTTCTGCTCAGGGTCGGAAACACCGGCAAGCTTGGTAAGGAACCGCTCGGTTGCATCTACATAGATCAGGTTTGCATCCATCTGGTGCTTGAACACATCTACTACCTGCTCGGGCTCGCCCTTGCGCAGAAGTCCATGGTTCACATGAACACAGTAAAGCTGTTTGCCTATTGCCTTTATCAGCAGTGCTGCGACAACAGAGCTGTCTACTCCGCCGGAGAGGGCCAGAAGCACCTTGCCGTCTCCCACCTGTGCTCTTATTTCCTTGACCGATGTCTCAATGTATTTCTCAGCTGTCCAATCTTTTCCCAGACCGCGCTGTTCTGTACTTTCTCTTGCCATCTGTTTCTCCTATACCGATATTTTTGCACATTTTTTATTTTTTTTAAACTGGTTTTTATATAAAAGCCGTGGTATAATTTTCATAAGGAGCATAGGTATGCAGGAATCTGGCGAGATGTATCTGGAGACAATCCTTATACTGAAAGGAAAGAAAGATACTGTCCGGGCAATTGATGTTGCCGAGGATATGGGCTTCTCGAAGCCTTCTGTAAGCCGGGGTCTCTCTATTCTTAAGGAAGAGAACTGCATTGCCGTAGACGAGAAAGGTTCCATAACCCTGACCCGGAAGGGGAGTCAGATTGCAAAGAAAATCTACGAACGCCACGTGGTGCTTTCCGATATGCTTATAGCTTTAGGGGTGGATCAGAAGACTGCCCTGGAGGATGCGTGCAGGATAGAGCATGTCATAAGCGACAGATCTTTTGCTGCCATTAAAAAGTATATAGCCGGGAATAAAAAAGAGTAACCTGCCTATTTCCATTTTTCCCTGAGTTTCGCAAACTGTTCCATCATCCTCTTTTCTGCCTCTTCGGATAGTTCCTGATTCTCATCATCCCCGTTCTGGACAAGCTCGGCAGGTATTTCCTCAAGGAACCGGGATGGGATGCAGGTTACATAATCCCTCATGTGATGACGCATCTTGCAGCTGGTTATATACAGTTTGCTCATGGCTCTGGTTACAGCCACATAGAAAAGCCTCCGCTCCTCCTCTATGTTCGCAGGATCCTCTTCAAGGGCACGGGCATGTGGGATTATCGCATCCTCACAGCCGGCCAGGAACACAACCTTGAATTCAAGCCCTTTGGCAGCATGGATAGTCATAAGCCCAACCTTGCTTCCTTCGTTCTCTTGAGCATCGTCGCGGGTTATCAGGGTTATCTTGTTGAGATATGAATAAATATTCTCCTCGCCGTCGTTCTCCTGCTCCCACCGGTCCAGCAGACTTATGAAGGTAAGGATATTCTTGTACTTCCACTTGGCTTCTTTCTCGTTCTTCTGGTATTCCATGACCAGGTGGTCCCAGTAGTGTATCTCCTCCACCAGTGCGGTGAGGGAGGCCGCCAGGTTTCTGCCGGAGAGGAATTTGCCTTTATAGGCAGTTATCATGTTCACGAACTCTTCGTACTTGTCCAGCTTCTGCAGGGCGGCGAAGATAGAGCACTTTTCTTTTTTCCCCAGCTCTGTTATCTGCTCCAGCGCCTTCTTGCCAATACCACGGCGGGGTGTGTTTATTATCCGCAGCAGGCTTATGTCATCGTCGGGGTTTGTTATTACCCGCAGGTATGCGATTATATCCTTTATCTCCTTGCGCTGGAAAAAGCTCTGGCCGCCTGAGACTGCGTAGGGTATTCCCTCCATCAGAAGGGCATCCTCGATAGCTGCCGCCAGGCTGTTTGTCCTTATAAGAATACCGAAATTGTCATAGGAGAGATCTTCCTGGATCTTCAGCAGAGTTATGGTCTCGGCAATGAACTGGGCCTCTTTTATCTCGTTGTCCAGATAGCACAGCACTATAGGGTTGCCTTCTCCAGACTTGGACCACAGATTTTTTTTCTTCCGTTTTGTGTTGTGTGCAATTATGCTGTTTGCCGCATCCAGTATAGTGCCTGTCGAGCGGTAGTTCTGCTCAAGCTTTATCTCCTTTACCTCGGGGAAATCCTTCTCGAACTGGACTATGTTCTCGTAGTTGGCTCCACGCCAGGAGTAGATAGACTGGTCATCGTCTCCCACCACACATATATTCCTGCTCTCCTTGGCCAGAAGATAGACAAGGTCGTATTGTATCTTAGAGGTGTCCTGGAACTCATCCACCATTATGTACCTGTACCGCTTGCGGTATTTCTCCAGCACCTCGGGATGCTCTTTGAAAAGTTTTATGGGAAGCACTATAAGGTCGTCAAAATCGACAGCGTTGTAGAGCTTCAGAAGCTCGTTGTATTCTTCGTAGATAGGCTGGTACTGCCGGGTATCGATATCCCAGTCTGCCCGTCCGGTCTTGATGTCGGAGAAAAGGTTTGCAAGGTCGTAGAGATTCAGTTCGGCAGGGTCTATTTTGAGGGAACGGGCAGTTTCCTTTATCAGGGCCATCTTGTCGGTCTGGTCGTAGATGCTGAAGTTCTCCTTGAACCCCATGTGGGCTATGCTTTCCCGCAGCACCTTGACTCCGAAGGCATGGAAGGTGGATATGGTCAGCATGGGGAGCTTTCTTCCCACCAGCTCTTTAACCCGGTCGGCCATCTCTTTTGCCGCCTTGTTTGTGAATGTCAGGGCCAGGATCGCAGACTGGGGAATCCCCTGGTCCAGCATATTTGCAATCCGATAGGTGATAGTCCTGGTCTTGCCGCTGCCTGCCCCTGCTATAACCAGGAAAGCTCCTTCGGTCTCTCGTGCGGTGAGAGCCTGCTGGGGATTAAGTTTATGCTCTAAGTCTATCATGGTGTCACACTTGCTTTGTAAAGAAAGAGAATGCCTCGATTCCGTAGTAGGCGATTATGGATACTATGATGCCTGCTATGGCCACACCGGCCAGAACAGCAGGAAGTATCTGCCGTTTCTTCATTCCCAGCACCCAGGCGCCCAGTGTGCCGGTTATTGCCCCTGTTACAGGCAGCGGGACAGCCACAAAGACTGTAAGGCCCCAGGTGCCGTATTTATCCAGGGTTGCTCCCACTTTTCTGCGGGCCTTCTCGATGAATGCATCAAAGAATCTTCTATATAAACTGATATGGTAGAACAGCCTGTGGAAAGTGTTAAGGAATATAAGCACCAGGATGCTGGCCATAAAGTTCATAGTCACGCAGAAAAGATAGGCCCAGATCACAGGCATTCCCTTGGCCAGGGCAAAGGGGATCGCTCCCCTGAGTTCCGATATTGGGGCTATAGATAAAAGGCCAGTTATAAGAAGGTCGCCTGCAGTCATTCTATCAGCTGTTCCTCTTCTTTAGAATAAGCTGCACCGCCTCCCAGAAGCCTTCGCCCGACTCCTTCTGGGTGATGTACCTTGGCTTGTATGTGATCTGGTTCAGGAAATTCTTTATGTTTGCCACTGCTATGGAGTGGTGCAGAGCCTTGAACATAGGCTCGTCGTTGGGGCTGTCTCCGGCAAAGATAATCTCCTCCTGCAGGTCTTCCAGGGTTTTTCCTGTAAAGTCATTTATAAATGTGTTGAAACAGGAGACTTTGTCGTAGTCGCCGTACCAGCAGTTCACATGGATGCTGGAAACTTTGGCGGTGGTCCCTTCCTCTGCCGCAATCCTGCATATTTTATCAATCTGCTCCTGGGGCAGCCTTTTGACATCCTCGCAGAAGTCTATGGCCAGGTCTGCGGTGCGGAACTCCTGGTCAGATGCAATCCCGCAGCCGGGCACCTCTTTGAGCACCCGCTCCCTAAGATGCTGGAGCCGCTTTCTTGATTCAGCCCTTTTCTCGTCCGAGTCCACATAGCGGCGTATGAATTTGCGGTTTGCCTCGTCGTAGGAATAGTAGAATGCTCCGTTCTCGCCCACAACACCGGCCACCGGCCACATCCGGGCTATCATGTCGCACCATCCGGCGGGGCGGCCTGTCACAGGGACAAACTTTATGCCGTTCTCCTTCAGCTCCCACATGGCGTTGAATGTGGTGGCCGGCAGTTTGCCCTTTGTGGTTATAGTATCGTCAATATCTGCAAAGAAAATAGAAAGGCGCTTGCAGAAAGCTGGGTCAATATCTTTAATGCTTGTGGGTTCCATATAATCTCCAGATACTTTATAGCATAAAAAAGGCAGACTTGTTAAGTCTGCCTCTGAGCATCAGTTTAGGGTTTACTCAATTATTTTCCGCATTTGCAATCGCATTTCTTTGCGATAGGAACCTTAACGCCGCAAGCCTTGAGTGCGGCCTTGAGCTCTTTCATAGCAGCCTTAACATCTGCTGGTGTGTTAGCTCCGAGGTTGCAGAGTCTGAATGTAGGCAGATTTCCGATCTTTCCAGGATAGATTGTGATTCCCTCTTTGAACAGGTAGTCATGAACTTTCTTGAAGTCGAACTTCTTGTCCTCAGGATACTTGATAGCGATTACAAGACCTGTTGTGATCTTTGGATCGAGGAGTTCCTCGAGGCCCATCTTAGCAGCTTCTTCTCTGATGATCTTTGTGATGTCCATGAATCTCTTGTACTTAGCCTTCTCGCCCTCTGCGAAGTGCTCCTTAAGAGCCTGCTGCATTGAGTAGATGATCTGTACAGGAGGTGTGAAGTTCATCTCGCCGTGCTCCTTGAAGTAGCTGTACTGTCTCCACAGGTTGCAGTAGTAGCTTCTTGGCTTGTA
>JAGCGL010000058.1 GCA_017649605.1 Spirochaetia bacterium | reverse complement strand
GTTCAGGTATGTATTGTATGGAGACTTTATCTTCAGGTCATCGTAGGTTATGTATTCTGGATGCTTTTTCCCCTGGACCTCGGTGATTATGTACTCCACAGTGGCGCAGGATGAGAGGGCTATATTGTGCTCAAGCCTGTTGTAGAAGACCGATGCTATAAGCGGCGCCTCCTGCGGCAGCCTGTACTCCCGCTCCACTATGGAGGCCAGGATAACTTTGCTGTAGATCTCCTCGGGCTTCAGGTTCTTCCAGTCGGGATAGAAAGAATTCAGCTTGGCATAGAATGTGTCCAGCAGGGCAGAGAGCACTGTCTTGGCAGAGAGCCCTTTCTGAAAAAGATATGAGTCTGGGAATATATATCCCTGGGCGCTGTCGGCTGTTATGAAATACTGGGAAAGGAGCTCCCTGTCATGGGCAGCCGCTATGAATTCATCGGCTTTGGCAAGGTCTGCCTCCTCCAGAATGGAGGCGATACGGTTCAAGGTTATCCCCTCTGGGATAGTCACTTTTATGTTGATGCCGCTTCCTGCCACAATAAGGTTCTGGATCTCGCGCGGGGTCATGGCTGCGCTTAAGTTGTACTGCCCCGACTTGAAGCTGTTCTCTGTCTTATCCAGCTTTGCGATGATCCGCATATAAAGGGCAGATTTTATAAGGTGCTGCTCCTCCAGGCGCGCTGCTATAGATGGAAGGTGCTCCCCGTTCTCGACAGTGAAAACCACAGTCTCCCCTTCCGGGTCTGCGCACTGGCCGTAGTAGCCCCAGGCAGACCATGCACTGCCGGCAGCACTGCCGAAGATGATGAGCACAGAGATGAAAAAGATAAGCAGAGCCGCAAGAACTTTCATCTCTTTTTCTCCTTAAGCGGTGCAAGATTCTCTTTAGCCAAGGCTTTGAGGTGCTCTATCTCCTGGATTGAGAAGTGCTGATACACCTGTTTCTCCAGCTGACATTTAAAGGCATATAAAGATGGCGAGAGTGTGCTCTCCACAGCAGAGAGGAGAAAATAGAGCTCATTGCATAAATTCTGGTCTATCTCTGTCATATTGTGATAAGTCTCTCCCTCTTGCGGCTTACAAGCCACTCCTCTATCTCTTCCCTGGTATGGAGCTTTCCCTTGTTCACTCCGGGGCAGGATGATGCAAGGTTATCCCATGCTTCCTTTGACTCCATATACGGAGCCCAGAAAGGAAAGCTCCTGCACTGCAGAGGCCTTGCATCATACACGGCACAGCCTCCGTCCCTCCAGAATATACAGTCGAAGTTCTCCTTCTCTATCAAGCTTATACGGAAATCTCCCCCTGTGTCCACCTTTACGCAATATTTTTCCAGGAAATCATCCTGGGTCATGGAGAGTTTCTGAGAAAGCTTTTCCAGATCTGAATGGGAAAGAAAGACATAGCCTGCATCAAATCTGCAGCAGCCGGAGCAGCGCTGGCATTCAAAATGGAGACCATCTTTATAAAAAGGCTCTTCCATAAAACCGCCTTAAGAAAAAAAAGCCTCCTGAAAAATCAGGAGGCAATGGGGAGAATAGGATTCGGACCTATGAAGACTGAGTCAACAGATTTACAGTCTGCCCCCTTTGACCGCTCGGGAATCTCCCCAGTTTTACAGCCACCTGTCCGATTCGAACGGACGACCCCGAGAT
>JAGCGL010000057.1 GCA_017649605.1 Spirochaetia bacterium | reverse complement strand
GCCGCGGGGCCGATAGACAGCGCTCTGGTAGAGGCAGCCCTGAGCAAGGCAGACTTCAGGCGCAAGGAGCTTAAGGTGCGGTTCGGCATGGTGCTCCTGGGACGCATAATGCCGGGCTGGCTCTACGCCGGAAGCCCCACAGCGACGCTGTGCACAGAGGCGGCTTTCGGGCGGCTCAAGGCGGCATACCAGGCCGACAGCACTCTCTTCAACAAGTTCATAGAGAGCGAGCTGATAGCAAACCGCCACCAAAGCCTTGTCTCTGTGTTCCCGGGGCCCGAGCCCCAGGAACGGCTTCCGGGCGGAGAGGCATCGGATGCAGACAGTATCCTTTTCGAGGAGTATAAGAAAAGCTCTGACAACCCAGAAGAGCTGAGAAAAATACCGGTTCTGCATAAGGCCGATATCCCTTACGACATAGAGAACCCCACCTTTGTGAAATCGGCTTTGGGCAGCGACATCATCTATAAGAACCATCTCTTTACCGGCGGCATTGTATACACCGACCTTTTCTTCGACGCCTCTGCTTTGGGCGACGGGCAGCTCATCTATATGCCGCTCCTGAACGGGCTTCTTGAGGAGGTGGGGCTCCCCGGAATGCCATACTATGATGTGACATCCCGTATGGATACTCTGGCCGGCAGCTGGTTTATAACCACTTTCTGCGAGCCATGTCTGGATGCTCCTGTCCTTAAGCGTCTTATGATCCACTTTGCCTCTCTGGAGGAGAAGACTTATGATGCGGCAAAGTTCATGATGCAGATGGCGCAGCAGGGGCAGGTGACCGACCTTGAGCGCCTCAAGAATGTGATAATCAGCCTTAGGAACGACCTTAAGGAGGAGATCTTTGACAACGGCAACAACATAGCCATGATGGCTGCCACAGGAAAGCTCTCTGAATCTTCCCACATGACTGATATCTGGAGCGGCCTGCCGCAGCTTAAGTTCCTTGAGGGTCTTGATACCGATGATGAGAAGCAGATGAAGCAGGTGGCAGAAATCCTTTCCAATCTTCAGAAATTCATCTTCAGCCAGAGCCGGATAATCAGCGTTGCAGCCTCTTCGGACTGGGATATTGATGGATATGTGTCATACCTTGAGACACTGTTCAATTCTGCTCCTTCCGATTTAGTTCCATCAGCAAAGCCTTTTGTTTCCGAACCTGGTTTGGAATGCTTCTCCACCAGCGCACTGGTGAACTACAATGCCATGGCCTTCCGGGTTCAGGAGAAGCAGGAGAATCTTGATATGGTGGCAGAGGCAGTCCTCTCCCACATCCTTACCACAGGGCGGCTATGGGAGACTGTGCGTATGGAGGGAGGCGCCTATGGAGTCTCTGCAATGTCAGATTTCATAGACAGGCTTTTCATCTTCACATCCTATGGTGATCCATCATTGGAGAAGACATTCAAGAATTTCATCAAGTCCCTTGATTACGCCGCAGAGCATGGTATCCCTGAATCTGCCCTGGAGCAGGCTGTGATAACTCTGGTTGGACGGGATCTGAGGCCGAAGACACCTGGAGCCCGTGCCCTTGAGGAATGTATACGTGATATAAAG
>JAGCGL010000056.1 GCA_017649605.1 Spirochaetia bacterium | reverse complement strand
GGTAGCTTTTTCCGGTGCCGCTGCGGCCCACCAGTGCGTAGACTTTGATTCCAAAAAGTTTTCTGATGCAATAAGGTATCTGCATATTCATACTATACTGTATTTTCCCCCGCAAAGGAAGATATAATCTGATCAACTGCCGTTTTTACCTCTGTTTCAGAGCATCCCATAAGGGAAGCCACAGCGGCGGTGAAATCTCCGCCCGGCACTCCGGTTATAATCCTCTCTCCAGCTGTGATACATGAGGAGTGGAGATAATAGCCTGCCTCATTATGGCTTCCGTGATACTTGGCATCTCCTGTAAGAGGGTGGCGGTGGAAGCTGGCCTGGCACCTGATCTGGTGGGTGCGCCCTGTCTTTATCTCAATCTGGGCCAGGGTCTTGCCGTCCGAGATTAAGAAAGGGGTTGCTATGGTTATGGCAAGATCTCCCTTGCCGTTCTTTGATACATAAGAGGTGTTTGTCTTCTCGTCCCGGGTCAGATAATCTTCCCAGCAGGCTCTCTCTGTCAATCTGCCGTCCAGCAGAGCTATGTAGCACTTTCTGGTCTCGCGGTGCCGCAGGGCACTGGAGAACTCCCTGGCTCCCTCTGTACTCTTTCCGAACGCGATTATTCCAGATGTGTTCCTGTCAAGCCTGTGGAGCGGGCCTGGAGAGAAGGAGATGGAATCTGGAGTTTCATCTGCAAGGTACTCCCTCACCAGCTGGTCCAGGGGAGTGAAGCGCTTTGATGAGCCGTCGGAATGGACCAGCTCTCCTTTCTTCTTGTTTATCACCAGGATACCATCATCCTCGAATACAATCCGCCTCTTGAATGCTTCTCTGTTTATGGTGTGAATAGGTTTCTTCGGCTCTGCCTGATAGACAAACTCCATCAGGATCTGGGCTACATCCACAGTGTCACCGGCTGATACCTTGGCATCCTCTCTGGTCTTCCTGCCGTTTATCCTTAGAAAACCGCTCCGGATCTCTTTGTAGATGCGGCTTAAAGGCATCTTCCCAAGCACAATGCGGAAAATCTTATCGGCCCGTTTTCCTTCGTCATCCTTCTGTACAGTTGCTGCAGTGATATAATTCATAGAACCTCTAAGCGGCCGCCATAGCCAGCGAAATCACCAGCGGCATTGTGAAAAGTGATATCAGCACTGATACAGAGACCAGTGTCACTGCCAGCTTGGTATCCCGGTTGAAGAGGACAGAGAACATCACAGTGTTGGCTGCAGATGGAGCTGATGCAGAGATGACCAGCGATATCAGGAGCAGTCCCCGGATTCCGGCCAGATAGAACATAAGCAGGGCCAGAAGGGGAGCGGCCAGCAGTTTTACAGCCTGTGTGATCACAAGATATCTGTCTTTAAGCACTTTGAGTGATGTTATCTGGGCAAGGTAGTATCCCACAACCACCATTGGGAGCGGTGTGTTCAACGCGGCAAAGCTTTTTATGGGCACCAGCAGGACATGGGGAATCTGGAGCGAGTTGATAAATATGATAAGACCGGCTGTGACTCCAAGCACTCCAGGGTTCAGCAGTATCTCCTTGAACTTCAGCTTCTGTCCCTTGCTTCCCATCATGGTGAAGCCATAGGTCCATGTGAACACGTTGAATACAGCTATGAAGACAGCGCCATAGAATACACCGTCGGTTCCAAGTATTGCATACTGCAGCGGAAGCCCCATGAAGCCGCAGTTGCTGAATATAGTGGCAAACTGGTATACAACCCGCCGGTTCTGCTCCTTGTCACGAATCAGAACTCTGGAAAGTATTATATTTAAAAGATGGGCTCCTATTGCGGCGGCACAGGCAATTCCCATGTTCCCAAGCATGGAGCTGTCAAATGGACGGTGGAAAGATTCCACTACAATACATGGTGTCACCACATAGATGATGAACTTGGAAAGCTCTTTTATTGTCAGTGGGGAGAGGAAACCGCGCTTT
>JAGCGL010000003.1 GCA_017649605.1 Spirochaetia bacterium | reverse complement strand
TGTCCTGTTGCGGTCGGTGGAATCCTTGAGGACGGTCGGAAGCGAGTTCACGCCGAACTGGATCTTGCCAACCTTTGCAGAGGTGATATCCTCGTGCTTGGAAAGTTTCTCAAGAATCTCCTCAAGCTCGCTTCCCAGATATACAGAAATGACTGCAGGAGGTGCCTCGGAACCGCCAAGGCGGTAGTCGTTTCCTGCGTTGCTTGCAGAGAAGCGCAGAAGTCCTGCATATTTGTCACATGCCTTGATGAAGGCACAGAGGAAAAGGAGGAACTGGGTGTTGGACTTAGGATCGTCGCCCGGATCCATCAGGTTGGTGCCGTCGTCGGTTGTTAGTGACCAGTTGTTGTGCTTTCCACTGCCGTTGACTCCCTCAAAAGGCTTCTCGTTCAGGAGCACTGCAAGGCCATGCCGCTTTGCCACCTTGCGGAGGATAAGCATGGTCAGCTGGTTCTGGTCGGTAGCCACATTTACTGTGGAATAGATTGGTGCAATCTCGAACTGGTTAGGAGCGACCTCGTTGTGCTGTGTCTTGGCAGGGATGCCCATTCTCCAAAGCTCGCAGTTCAGCTCGCGCATGAAGTCTGCAACCTTGAGCTGGATATTGCCGTAGTAGTGGCTGTTAAGCTCCTGTCCCTTTCCAGGCATGGAGCCATAGAGAGTTCTCTTGCAGAGCACCAGGTCGGATCTTGTGTCATAATATTTGCGGTCCACCAGGAAGTACTCCTGCTCAGGACCTACAGAGGCAGATACCTTTTTTACAGTCTTGTTTCCAATGGCCCGCAGAAGCCGTACTGCAGATTTGTCCAGTGCATTCATCGACTTGAGGAGCGGCCCCTTCTTATCAAGGGATTCACCGGTGTAAGAGAAGAATGCAGTAGGGATGTTCAGGGTTACACCTGTGTTGTCTGCCATAAGGAAGGCAGGAGATGTGGTGTCCCATGCTGTATAGCCACGGGCTTCGAAGGTGGCCCGGAGACCGCCGGATGGGAAGGATGATGCATCTGATTCACCCTTAATAAGCTCTTTTCCGGAGAATTCAAGAATAACCTTGCCGTCTTCTGTAGGAGCAATGAAGGAATCGTGCTTTTCGGCTGTAAGATCATTCAAAGGCTGGAACCAGTGGGTAAAGTGGGTTGCACCCTTGGATACTGCCCAGGTCTTCATGGCGCTGGCAACTGCGTTGGCTGTCTCCAGTGTCAATTCTTTGTTTCCCTGCTGAACCTCTTTAAGCTCTTTGTAGACTGCTTTTGGCAGCAGCTCTCTCATGATGGCGTCATTAAAACAATTCTCACCATAGATGTCGTGCAGCGATGTCTTACTGAAATCAACGATTCTGTTATTTTCCATTCTTTCTCCCGATTGTTAAAATCAATTTACAATGTTATATTTTCAAAGAAGAAATTTCAATTACATAGGATATATTATGGCAAAAAAAATATTTATTTTTGACTACGACGGAGTTATTGCCGACTCTCTTGATATGTGCATCGAGGCGTTCAATATCCTTAAGGATAAATACGGCCTTCCGGGGGAGCTTACCAAGGAGGCCATAGCAAAGCTTCCTCATGTGAATGCCGAGGCAGCATTCGGGCTTCTGGGTGTATCTCCAGAGGATAAGCACCTCTATACCGATGAGCTTATTAAAATGCTTCAGTCCAATGCAATAAAGGCAAAGATATTTGACGGCATCGGAGATGTTTTCAGGATAGTGAAAGAGTCGGGAGCATACCTTGCTATAAACACCGCAAACGGGTCGGGAACCGTAAAGAAAAGGCTCCAGATGTCAGGTCTTGCCGAGCTACCCGATTACATCGTAGGTGCCGACACACCAGGGGCCAAGGCAGAGAAAATCAGGCACATAATTGAGAAGTTCTCAGGAACTCCCGACGACACCTACATGATAGGCGATTCCATGGGAGATATAACAGAAGGGAGAAAAGCAGGAGCCCACACTGTTGCGGTATGTTACGGCTGGCAGCCCAGAGAGATACTTGAAAGTGTAGATCCTGAATATATCTGCGACTCTATGGATGACCTGAAAGTGCTGGTGCAAAAAAAAAGCCGGGTATAAACCCGAGCCATAAGTAAGGATACCCCAACGGGGTAAGCGCCCGATCGGAATCGAACCGACATCATCAGCTTGGAGGGCTGAGGTAATAGCCATTATACCACAGGCGCGAACAGATATTTTATACAAAATCAAAAACAAATTGTCAATA
>JAGCGL010000055.1 GCA_017649605.1 Spirochaetia bacterium | reverse complement strand
GCCGTATTTGTCCAGAACTCCTGCCTTGTTCAGCTCGCAGGCCAGGTTGAGTCCGGTTTGGCCGCCTAAGTTAGGCAGCAGTGCGTCGGGCCGCGCCTTGTCGATGATCTGGGCAAGCCGTTCTACATTAAGCGGCTCTATATATGTAGCATCTGCCATAACTGGGTCGGTCATGATGGTTGCCGGGTTTGAGTTCACCAGGACTATCTTGTAGCCCTGCTCTCTCAAGGCTTTGCAGGCCTGTGTCCCAGAGTAGTCAAACTCGCACGCCTGGCCGATCACAATTGGGCCAGATCCGATGATAAGCACTTTCTCGATATCGTTCCTTTTCATATCTTTTGGGCTCCCTTTCCCTTTTTATCTTTCCAATATAAGTCCACACATCATTAGGATGCCGTTCTCCAAGGCATCGTCGTTGAAGTTGTATGCAGAGTCATGAAGCGACGGATAATTCTCTCCCATTCCAAGATGGAAGTAGACACCCGGCAGCTTCTGCAGGATAAAGCCGAAGTCCTCGCCGCACATGGAGCACCTGCCTTCTCCATTCCATTTATCCTTGCCCAGGTATTTTTCTGCCACAGCCTGGACTCTCTTCAAGAGCTCCTTATTGTTGACTGTAGCCACATAGTCCGGCTTAGGGTGATCCACCCTGTACTGGCCTCCTGCGGCAAGGATATGCTTTTCCAAAAGCCTCTCTATGGCACCTCTGATCTTGTCCCCGGTAGCCTCGTCAAGGTAGCGGGCAGTGCCCCGGAGCACCAGCTTGTCGGGGAATACGTTGAAAACTGTGCCACCATGCACTGCACAGATTGAGCACACCGCGGGGTTTTCCGGGGTGCTGAGGGCTGCGATGAAATCCTTAAGATCCAGCACGAAACGGGATGCGGCACCTATAAGGTCCACTGCCCGCTCCGGCACTGCTCCGTGCCCACCTGCCCCGGTCAGGGTTATCTCGAAATCGTTGATTGCGGCCATGATAGGACCGGCGCAGCATTCCACAGAGCCTGCCGGCACTCCGGGCCAGCCGTGGAGAGCGTAGGCCTCAGAAGGCTTAGGCTCCTGCTCAAGATAACCGGACCTGACCATGGTCTTGGCCCCCGCCTCGCTCTCCTCGGCGGGCTGGAACAGGAATTTCACTGTCCCCTTTATCTGGTCTTTCATCTGTGAAAGAACTGCGGCTGTGCCCATAAGCACTGCCATGTGGCCGTCGTGCCCGCAGCTGTGGGCAAAGCCTGGGTGCCGGGATGCGTATGGAGCTCCTGTGTTCTCCTCTATAGGCAGGGCATCCATATCGGCACGGAGCAGCACTACAGGGCCCGGCTGGTCCCCTTCCAGGACTGCCGTCACATCTGTACCCAATATGGCTTTCTGGACCGGCAGTCCCAGCTGTTCCAGATATGCACGGATTTCGGCAGAGGTCTTATACTCGTTCAATGCAACCTCGGGAATCTGATGCAGTTTGTGCCTCAGTTCCCTGATATCCGGGAGAACAGCGCGGATTTTCTCTCTAAGTATACTCACCTCTGCCATAAATCTGTTATTTTCCTAATCCTAAATCAAAAGCCTTAAGGTTCTTTGCAACTGTCTCTGCACCCTTGGCCGCAAACAGCTCGCTGATTGCAGCCTTGAGGGATTCTGCCTTTACAGGGAGCACCGATGCTGCGGCACCGATAACTACCATGTTGACAGCCCTTGCGTTTCCAGCCTCCTTGGCCAGTGCCACAGACTCAACCAGACGGGAACCCTTGAATGTGTTCACCTTATCGTAAACTCCCTGGATCTCAGGATAGTTTGGGATGTTGATGAAAGGCTCTTTGGCTGTGATGATGACACCATCCGGAGCCAGGAACTCGGAGTACCGGAGAACTTCCATAGGCTCCATTCCCAGAATCAGGTTTGCTGTACCTTTGCGCACCAGGTCGCTTGAGATGTTGGAGTCGGAAAGCCTTAAGTGGGACATTACTGCACCGCCCCGCTGTGACATTCCGTGCACCTCTGACTGGCGCACCTGGAGGCCATCTTTCATGGCACCCTTAGCTATGATCGCAGCCAGGGAAAGAACTCCCTGTCCGCCTACACCTGCAAGAATAATATCGTATTTCATTTCTTCAGAGCCTCCCTCTTGATGCGACGCTTAGCCTCTTCCAGACACTCCCGTACAGACAGGATCACAGAAAGTCCCTCGTACTCCATCTCCTTCTTGATGATGGCAGCATTCTCCTCCAGGTTCTTCTTGACCGGAACAATGGTCTTAACATGCTCAGGATCTGCACCAAGTCCCACAACCAAGTTGTAGAGCTTGCTGGATGGGAGGATTGTTGTCTGGCCGCCTGTCATGGCAACTGTGGAGTTGTCCAGGATGATCAGGGTGATAGGTGCGTTTGCGGCAACTGCGTTCACAAGCCCTGTAAGGCCTGAGTGATAGAATGTGCTGTCGCCGATGACTGCGACTGCAGGCTTGAGCCCAGCCTCGGCAGCTCCCTGTGCTGTTCCGATTGAAGCGCCCATGCAGATTATAGTCTCAATTGCATTGTATGGCGGGAGTGCACCCAGCGAGTAGCAGCCGATGTCGGATGCCACAATGTGCTGCGGATAATCCTTCACAGCCAGGTTAAGGGCCTCGTAGGTGTCCACATGAGGGCATCCCTGGCACAGCTGCGGCGGCCGTCCCGGAAGTCCCTCCACCTTCCTGGTGGCAATCTTCTCAAGGCCCAGCGCAGGGCGTACAACATCTGGATCGAGCTCGCCAGTCATAGGCACCTTGCTGTCCAGCTTGCCTTCGATGGCTATGCTCTGTGGCAGGATGCCCCGGAGTTTGGTCTCCAGGAACGGATACCCTTCCTCGATGACCAGAATCTTATCTACGCTTTCTGCCAGCTTGCGGATCTTCTCAACCGGTGCCGGATAGAAGCCGATATGCAGGTGGGATGGCTTTACACCCATGTCTGCAAGGTTCTCCTCGAAGTAGTTCTTGCCCAGACCAGTTGTGATAATTCCAACTTTCTTGTAATCAGGGTTTATGGTCAGCTTATTGAAAGGTGTTGACTCTGAATAAGCGTTGAACTCCTTGTTTGTCTCAAGCAGGTCGATCCACAGCTTCTGTGCGATTGCAGGGAGCAGTCTCCAGCCCCTTGTCTCCTCGGTCTTCTTGACCGGGTTCTGCGGCCTTATTTTATCCCATGGGGTAATCACTGCCCGTGAGTGCGCCAGACGGGTAACCATCCTGATAAGGACCGGAACCTTCCATTTCTCTGAAAGGTCAAATGCCTCCCGTGTCATCTCGTAGGCTTCCTGCTGGTTGGTAGGCTCAAAGCACGGCACCTTGGCAAAGTCTGCGAAGAAGCGGGAATCCTGCTCTCCCTGGGAAGAGTGCATGCCCGGGTCGTCTGCAACCACGATAACCAGACCGCCGTTGATTTTCAGAAGTGCAGAGTTCATGAATGGGTCGGCTGCCACATTGAGTCCCACATGCTTCATGGTGACAATGGCACGCTTTCCGGCAAAGGATGTTCCCAGTGCCTCTTCGTAAGCAGTCTTCTCGTTGCTGCTCCAGGTGGCCCGGATAGATCCGGTCTTCTCTGCCTCGTTTATAAGATATTCAAGGATTTCGGACGAAGGTGTGCCAGGGTATCCATAGGCGCCGGAAAGCCCGGCATGGAGCGCTCCAAGGGCAACAGCCTCATCTCCCAACAAAACAAGTTCAGACATTTCAAATCTCCTTTCTCAAAGCCTTATATGCTCTCTCGAAGCCCTTTGCAGAGCCCTCGATAACTGAGTCCGCCACGCAGAACGCTATGCGGAAGTAGCCAGGAGCGCCGAAACCGCGGCCTGGGACAACCAGCACGTTCTCCTTCTGCAGTGTATCAACAGCCTTAAGGTCATCGCCGCCCGGAGCCTTGGGGAACAGGTAGAAAGCCCCCTCCGGCTTCACGAACTCGTAACCTATATTGCCCAGGATCTCGCAGATCCTGTTTCTCTTCTTCTCGTAGAAGCTTATGTCAACGCTCTTTCCAAGCATCTCGGCCACAACCTTCTGCATCACAGCAGGTGCATTCACATAGCCAAGCACTCTGGTGCACAGCACAATGCCGTCGATCAGCATGCTCACATCCTCGGCCTTGGGGCTCACAACCACATAGCCGATCCGCTGGCCCGGAATAGAGAGGTCTTTGGAGAATGATGTGCTGATTATGGAGTTCTCGTAGGCTGCGAATGTCCCTGGAACTGTGTTGCCGTCGAAGATTATCTTCTTGTATGGCTCGTCGCTGATAAGGTAGATGGCTCTGGAGTATTCCACGCTCTTCCTGCGCAGAAGCTCTGCCAGCTTGTTAATGGTCTCCTGCGGATATACGCGGCCCGACGGGTTGTTCGGAGAGTTGATGATCATAGCTGCTGTGTGCCTGTCGATCACCTTCTCAAGCCCTTCCAGGTTCAGGTCCAGGTTATCCTTGCATGGCACAGCGATAAGCTTTCCTCCGTGGTTTGCAACATAAGCGGTGTACTCTGCGAAGAAAGGAGCGCTCACCACCACATTGTCGCCCGGGTTCAGGATAGTCTTGAGGACCGAGTTCATGCCACCTGCGGCACCGCAGGACATGATGACATTCTTGGCCGGAATCTTGACCTTCTCGATGCCACCCACATAGTCTGCCACCTTCTGGCGGACATCCAGGTAGCCGGCGTTGGCCATATAGCCGTATTTTCCCTTGGCCGGGGTTTTTATATAGTCGATAAGAATCTGCTCAAACTCTGCAGGGGGTTCGATGTTAGGATTTCCAAGAGTAAAGTCAAAGACATTCTCTGCCCCATACTTTGCGGCAAGCTCTGCACCTGCCTCAAACATCTTGCGGATCCAGGAGGAATTTTTCATGGATTCTACAATCTGAGATGAAACTGCCATAAATACCTCGATTAATTGAATTTTTTACTTTTCCTATTTTATCAAAATACTGGTTTATATTCAATCAATATAATATATTGTTATATATCTAGTTTGAGATGCCGATATAAAAGGTGGAGGACAATATGAAGATAGCTGTACTTTTCGGCGGACAGAGCTCAGAGCGTGATGTTTCCATATCCAGCGCATCACAGGTTTACAAGGCACTTAAGGAGATGGGACACGATGTCATAGCCATCGATACAGCTATGGGACTGATAGAACCGGAGGACGAGGCTGCCTTCATGAGCAACACCATAAAGCCGCTGCCCCCGGACATAAACGGCCTCAAGATGATGAAGAACGGACTCCTTCCTGTAATTCAGAGTGGAAAGCTGGATGACCGGGATGTATGCTTCCTGGCACTCCACGGCGGCAACGGCGAGAACGGCATGATGCAGGGCTTCCTGGACATTATGGGAATCCCCTACACCGGCCCAAATCACACATCAAGCGCCTGCTGCATGGACAAGGATATAACCAAGACGCTGTTTGTGCGCAATGGCGTCCCCACTCCTAAATGGATGATGATGCCTGTGACTGCCGAGGAGGCGGTGGCGAAGCTGGGGCTGCCCCTGGTTGTAAAGCCTAATAAAGAGGGCTCTACAGTGGGTCTGACCGTGGTCAAGGATATCAAGGATTTTGACAATGCTGTAAAATTTGCGTATAATTATGATACAGAGGTGATGCTGGAGCAGTTCATCCCTGGGCGGGAGTTCACCGTGGGTGTTCTTGACGGCCAGGCCCTGGCTGCTGGAGAGATCATCCCCAAGCTGTCGGAGATTTTCGACTACCAGAGCAAATATATGCCCGGAGGATCCGAGGAGATCTTCCCTGCACCGATAAGCGTTTCGCTGTCGGACAGGATGCGGCAGATTGCCCTGGACGCGGCAAAGGCTGCCAAGATAGAAAGCTACTGCCGGGTAGACTTCCGCCTGGACAAGGATGACAACCTCTATGTGCTCGAGATAAACACATTGCCTGGAATGACCAGTGCCAGCCTCTTGCCAAAGTCGGCAAAAGCTGTTGGAATATCGTTTGGCCAGCTGTGCGAGAAAATCTGCACCATGGCCCTCAGGAGAAAGTGATGGCAAAAGAGAAGACACCGATTGTAGAACGGAAGAAAGTTGTTACAATTGAATACACCCTTAAGGATGAGCACGGAAATGTCCTTGAGGAGAAGAATACACTGACATATCTCCACGGATTCAAGAATATAGTCAAAGGCCTTGAGGAGGCCCTTGAGGGAAAGAAGATCGGAGATACTCTTTCGGTGGCTGTTCCGCCCGAGAAAGGCTATGGACTCAGGGACGAGAATATGGTATTCACCCTGCCCAAGGAGAACTTCCTGAGCAAGATGGGAGACGACGAGGAGCTGAACGAGGTCCAGAGAGATGTGAAGGTGGGGATGGAGTTCGAGACTGCCATCGATGATGTTCCTTACATTCTTACTGTGATCAAGGTTGATGGGGACAAGGTCACTGTGGATGCGAACCATCCGCTGGCAGGAAAGGCCCTCTTCTTCGATGTCAAGGTGACAGAGATAAAGGAGGCGCTCAGCGACGAGCTGGTTCAGGGCTTCCCAATGGCACCGGAGGACCGGTAAGCCGGAAATAGAGCAAACATCGGGCTGTAGCGCAGTTGGTTAGCGTACAAGTCTGGGGGACTTGGGGTCACCGATTCGAGTTCGGTCAGCCCGACTGAATATGGTGCTGCTGTAAAAGGCAGCACCTTTTTTTTATCAGAACTTCTTCTCGCCGTCCAGGATGAACATCTTGTCTGATTTCGGCAGAATCTCAGGCTTAACTACAGCCTCTTCCCACTTCTCAGGCGCAACTTCCTCGAAAGAGATAGAGATAGCCTTCTGAGGGCAGCCCCACTCCTCCAGGAACACCTGGTTGATTCTTTCCGCTACTCTTTTCTTGATCTCAGGATCCTTAGGCCAAGCCTTGATTGCAATGTATGGCATATTTTCCTCCTTGAAAATTTAATGCTTTCTGAATATCTCCACAGGGTTGATGCGGCCGGCGCGACGGGCAGGAAGCCAGGAGGCCACCACCGCGAAGAGCACAGCCAGAGCCGCTGCCCCGGACAACTTGAAAAGATCCAGCTCCACCGGAATCTTCTCCAGATAGTAGTCGGCATCGAACAGGTCGAAGTGGAGCACCGCCCCTATGAAGTCGATTATCTCGTTTATGTTTATTGCGGCCATTATGCCGAAGGCGGTGCCCAGGGCGGCGGCGCAGATGCCGATGAAAAGGCCGGTGAGGACGAATATGCTGGAGACATCGCTGTCTGAGGCGCCGGCACTCTTGAGCAGCGCTATATCCTGCCTCTTGGAGATCACCATCATTATCATGGAAGAAGAGATGTTTACCGATGCAACACCCATGATGAGTATCATAATGAATACTAGGAACTTCTTGGTGGTGTTCAGGGATGCGACAAGGCTGTCGTTAAGCACCTCCCAGTCTGCAACCCTGATGCCGTCGGAAAGGTAGCGTATCTCATCGGCTATGGCATAGAGCTCTCCAGTATGGGGATTGGCTATCTTGACACCTATCATCCGGCTGGAATCCTCTTTGAAAAGCTTCTCCCCATACTCCTGGGTTATGAAGGCAGAGAGCATATCCAGCTCCTGATACCCCGAGCTGTAGATTCCCTTTACAGTGAACCTGGTGGGACGGAGCAACATAGGACGGCCGGGTATGACCTTGGCAGTGAGGAGCTTAATCTCATCCCCCACCCCTGCCTTAAGACGCTGGGCTGTCTCCGAGCTTATTATAAGGCTGTCTGGCTCCGAGAGGTCGAACTCCCCCTCCTTGACTGTGATGTAACGGCTGAAGCCCTCATCATCCTTGAAAAGAGTGTCGGGGATTCCCCGTACTGTTATTCCTGTCCTGCCCTTCTCGCCATAGAGGATTCCTCCTCCTTGGGTATATGGGAAAGTATATGTAACACCTTCGATACTGCGTATCTTCTGAAGGAGCTCATCCTCCTGCTCCACAGCCTCTTTATCTTTCAGTGTCACCTGCATATGGAAACTGCTTATCTCCATATACCGGTCCACTATTCCCTGCATCATACCATCGGAGATCTCCAGCACCACCACCAAAGGGATAATGCTTATGGCAGCCCCGATTATGGCGCCCCGTATATGGCGGAATGCGCCGGTGCCACTCCGGCTGAAGAGAGTCTTGAATGCATAGAACAGGGAGAAACGGCGGATCATATTGTGATGAATTTCCCCTTCTCAAGCTTTACCCTGATATCGCCGTGGGATGCGATAGTTGGGTCATGTGTGACCAGGATAAGGGAGGTCTTCCGCTCCTCCACAATCTGGAATAAAAGCTTCTCAACCAGCCGTGAGTTGTCCTGATCCAGGTTTCCGGTAGGCTCGTCGGCCAGGAGGAGAACCGGGTTGTTGACCAGTGCTCTTGCAACAGCAACACGCTGCCGCTCACCGCCTGAAAGGCGCGATGGATAGAAGTCCTTGCGGTGGGTCATCTTTACACTCTCAAGGAGATCTGATGCCCTCTCAGAGGCCTCCTTTCTTGAAAGGCCTGCCACCATGGCAGGAATCATCACATTCTCAAGCGCTGTAAGCTCCTTAAGAAGATAATGGAACTGGAACACAAAGCCTATTGTATGGTTCCTGTACTGGCATAGCCCTGCAGGATCAAGTGCTGTTATATCAGTGCCGTCCACAATTATCTGGCCGCTGTCGCACTGATCCAGAGAGCCCACCATGTTGAGGAATGTGGACTTGCCACAGCCGCTCTCCCCTGTTATGACCATCCGTTTTCCCTTTGGAAGGGAGAAGTTAAGCCCCTTGATTATCTGAAGCTGCTCATCGCCGTTCTTATAGCTTTTATACAGATTCTTGACTTCCAGAATATCCATCATTCACACCTCAAAACCGATGCCGGATTCTTGACATCCAGCTTTTTGACTGCCATATAGGCAGAGACCAGCGCCGCAAAGAACGCAAAGAAGAATGCAAACATAACCTCGCCGAACATGACCTGTACCGGCACCTCCTGGATGTAGAAATAGGCTGGCGAGAAGAGCTGGAACTGCACCCCCGCAAAGTCGAACATAGAGCCGAACAGCCTGGAGAAAACCTCTCCCGGCCAGGAGACCACCTTTCCTGCTATTGCAAAGATTGCATTCAGATTTATCGAGATAAGGAGCCCCAGGGCTACCCCCAGAGTCCCTCCTAAAAGTCCAACAAAAGCCCCTTCGGTTATGAAGATACGCCGCATATCCTGCTCGCGTACACCAAGCGAATAGAGCACTGCGATATCCTCTATCTTCTCCGACACAGAGCGGCGCATGAAGTTGTAGATATTGACTCCGATGACCACAAAGATAAGGCAGATGAGGAACATCATGGCATACTTCTCCATCCTTAGAGCGCTGAAGAAAGCCTTGTTGTATTCCCGCCAGGAGACTGCCTGTGCGCCGGTTATGGCTGAAAGCCGTTCTACCTGAGCTTTATCGCGGTACAGGTTGTTCAGCTTTATTCCCAGCTTAAAGTCTGCCGGGCCGCTCTGAAGAATCGGAACACTCTCCAGGGACATGATGGCAAGATTCCTGTCGTATTCGTAATAGCCGGTCTTGAAGATGCCGGTGACCTTGAAATCTATGTTCTGCGGCTTTAGAGAATTGAAGGTCTCGCCCGACAGTGACATGACCACAAAGCTGTCGCCAACTTTAAGCCGCAGGTACCGGGCCAGTTCGCTCCCCATAATAACGCTGTTGGTTCCCTTAAGGTCGAAATCGCCGCCAGTTATCTTGAGATGCTGCATAAAGCCTGCATCAAGGGAAGCGGCATCGGGATCCACGCAACGCACATTTATAGGGCTCATATGTGAAAGCCCACCCTGGGACAGCACCTGGATATCGGCAAACCTGACGCAGCTTTTAACCCCACGCTCCTTGCGGACTGCATCCTCGAACTCTGTGGGTACATCATCAGCATCAATACGGATATGGTAGGAGCCGATCTCCAGGATAGATGAGATATAGCCCATCTGGAGGCCGTTCATGACAGAGATTACAGTGATAAGGGTAAGTACACCGGCAGCCAGCCCCAGGGCCGACAGGATCTGAGTCACATTCTTGCTGTCCCGCTCCCTTCCCCACAGATACCGGGAAGAGAGGAAAGTTATCCACCTATGCCTTGCTTTTCCCATTCTTCCTTCTTCACTTTTCTATGCTTTATGTAATAATTCCGCAGAACCGGCACATTGTCTATGTAGGTGTCCACAGTATAGTTCTCGGCCGATGCATACTCGATTATACGGACAAGCTTTCCGTTCTTATACTGCTGTTCCTGCACCATCTGGTCGCCATCATATTTATATTTGCTCCGCTCCATCAGGTTGTCCTGCACCTCGGTCCTGTCTATAAGGCGAGATTCCGAATCATAGGCACAGAAAAGCTTGCGAACCACCTCATCATCCACAGTATCTTCCTGATATGTGATATTACCCGAGGCATCAAACTTTTTGACTGTCTTTTCCCCGGTCAGTCTTGCAGAGGCGACAGAGCCTGAAAGATAGTTGTCGGTATACTCAAACTTCTCTTCCCACACCTTGCTCCCCTTTTCCCACCTGGTTGTGTTCAGAAGGCTTCCCTCCTGGCTGTAGCGCACCGATGTTCCTGTCTGGGAGTCGATGCCGTGCCACTCCATGATAAGCCTGCCTCTGGAGAAGATATAGTGGTTGGTGAATGTCTCGCTGCCGTAGGTGAAGTCTGCCCCCGAAATACGGCTTGAGGCATCTCTCTTGAGAACAACCTTGTTCTTGATTTTTCCCGATGCATCCTGTTCCTGGATCTCGCGCAGAAAGTTGCCGTCATAGGAGTATGTGCTGCTGCCTGTGACTTTGCTCCCTTTCAGGAAGGTCTCCCGCATAATCCTCTGGTTCTCGAACTCGGAGATAGTGCTGGAATTGCCCTCGGTAAAAACCTCCTTCACCACAGAGCCGTTTTCCTTGAAGATATCCCACCGCTTGGCCTCTTTTCCATTTCTGTCATACAGGATCTTGACCACCTGGCTGCCGTTGTCATCCACCCGGGCATACCACTCGTACTCCCCTGTCCTTACTGCATGAATCTTCTCAAAGAGCATGCCGCTGCTGTTGGATATGAACCAGCTTTCGCCAAAGAGTGAGAATGCAGAAAAGAAGAAAAGGAGGATACTAATCTGTCGCAAGCAGCCCTTCCAAGAATTTCTTTTTGTCAAACGGCGCAAAGTCGCCGTATTTTTCCCCTGTTCCCACAAAGGCCACCGGGATTCCCAGCTTGCCTGAAATAGAAAGGAGGATGCCTCCCTTGGCTGCAGAGTCGTACTTTGAGAGTATGATTCCGTCCAGAGCCAGGGCCTCGTTGAAAATCTCCACCTGAGAGAGGCCGTTCTGACCTGTGGTGGCATCTATGACAATGAATTTCTTATAATTCTCTTTCGGAAGCTTGTTTAGGATAATCTTGTCTATCTTCTGAAGCTCCTTGATAAGGTTGGATTTGTTGTGCATTCTTCCTGCGGTATCGGCCAGGATCACATCCTCTCCCTTGGCCTTGACACTGTCTATGGCATCGAAGATTACAGCACCTGGGTCTGAGCCGTTCTGCTGGTTCACAACCCTTATTCCAAGCCTCTGGCCATGCAGCGCAATCTGCTCTATGGCTGCCGCACGGAATGTGTCGCCTGCCGCAAAAACCACCTTCTTGTCGGTGTGGTCCTGAAGATATTTACCAAGCTTTGCAATTGATGTGGTCTTTCCTACTCCGTTAACCCCGAGGAAGAGGAACAGGTTGACACCGTCGTTCAGTTTGAATTCATATTCCTTGATCCGGTCGTCCAAAATCCGGTACAGAGCCTCCTTAAGGGTCTCAAAGTCAGAGATCTTCTCCTTCTTGGCAACAGCACGGAGCTCATCCACAATAGCAACTGCGGCTGATGCGCCGACATCCCCCTCTATAAGGGCATCCTCTATATCCTCAAAAGCGCTCTCATCTATGGTCTTGGTCTTGAAAATCGATTTAAGCAGACTTCCCAGTGATTTCATTTTTTTCTCCTGTCGTTGTTGTATGATTGTCCTGCAACGATGTAATCCCTCAGGTAGAACATGGCGTTTGAGAACAAGGTGACTGATAAGAACAGTGCACCGTAGTAGCCGTACTGGCTGTAGTTTCTGATCCGCTGCGTGCGGTGGATCTCGTGGCTGTCGCGGGTTCCTTTGGCCCGCTCGTGGAGGTCGTCGTAAGCAAGGTAGTTGGCATATGTGAAGAATGCGACCGGAATTGAGAGGACAAACCAGGTCAGGTTCTTGTAGAAGTCGTTCCGCTTGTCCAGAAGATAATCATCCTTGTTGAACACCTCTCTCTGAGGGAAGAAATCCAATGTGTTGCCATTTATCTCGTCCAGGAACACACGGCTGTTCTGATATCCTTCCAAGGAGATGACAACCTCCCCCTTGGCTCCGTTCAGCAGCATAGGGGTCTGCCCCTGCCATACAGAGTTGTAGTAGACATCTGCTCCTGTCGGGAAAGATGAGACTGCAAAGAGCTTGGACTGGACAGGCTCCACCTTGAAGCTTATGTCCACCGACTGATTCTCCTCCAGAAGAACCTGCTTAACCTCCTCGGTCTTGTTATTGCCCGATGCCAACACTGTATGTTCTCCCGGCTCAAGGATAATGTTGGAAAGAGAACCTGCTGATACAAATACTCCATCCACAAACACATCCACATCCTGGTCGTTGACATCCACATTTATCTTGGCCCATGGCTTACCCAGCATATCGGAATAGAAGGCATCCAGCCCTTTGTCCAGCTCCTGGTAGATTGTCTCCAGGTCTCCGGTTATACGCACGCTGGCAAGCTCCTTATTGAAGAGGCTGCTATAAAGGCTTATATCGGCCACAACCACATCCTCAACCAGCATCATGGAACCCCAGACTATGTAGTCCAGGTTATCCTTCTTAGCCCTGGTTGCCAGCTCCACCGGCCCCCTGATAACTGTATCTTTCTCCTCGGAATCATTAAGGAACACTATGTCCCGTTCCCGAAGCACATATATTTTCTCAAGCTTCTTCTTGTTGGCCTTGCGGAGCATCCGCTTATCCTTGGAGATAGTGGACTTAAGGTTGGTCTTCTTGTTTATATCCTTATCCTGGAAAAGGAGGGCATCATACTCCTGATAGCTTTTCGAAAGTGCCTTCTGGCATTCATCCACAAAATCGGCTTTAATCGATTCCCTCCGGGCTGCAATCTCCTCGTCGCTCATCCTGTGCTTCTTTATAACCGAAAGGTTGCGGTAGACAGCGCTGCTCAAGGTCTGGCTGATGTACGGAGCATCCTCCTGGGTGCTGTTGCAGATAAGGTCGGTAACCAGGATATTCCATTCGCTGGAGGAATCTCTTAGGACCTTGTCCTCAACGCCAAAGGTAAAAAGAGGAATTAAGATGAATGTAAGAAGAAGCAGCTTCCTGACCATCAGATAATCAGCTGTTCTCCTTGTTCTGCCAGAGCAGCTTGAGGTATTCTTCTATGAAGTAGTCGATGTTTCCATCCATCACGCTCTGGATATTTCCCACCTCGGCCTTGGTCCGGTGATCCTTGACCATGGTATAAGGCTGAAATACATAGCTCCGGATCTGGCTTCCCCAGGCCATCTCTTTCTTCTCCTGGGCATTCTTCTCCTTCTCCTCCTCCTGCTTGGCCTTGTAGTATTCGTACAGTCTGGAGCGGAGCACCTTCATGGCCATAGCCCGGTTCTTGATCTGGCTCCGTTCGTTCTGGCACTGCACTACAATGCCTGTCTCGAAGTGGGTTATCCGGACGGCCGAGTCGGTCTTGTTTACATGCTGACCGCCGGCACCGGAGGAGCGGTAAGTATCTATTCTTATATCCTCGGGCTTGATATCAATCTCTATGCTGTCGTCGATGACAGGCGATACATATACAGATACGAAGGAGGTGTGCCGGCGGGCGTTGGCGTCGAAGGGGGATATGCGCACCAGGCGGTGTATTCCCGATTCGCATTTAAGGTAGCCGTAAGCATAGTCCCCTTCCACCTGGAAGGTGACAGACTTGATGCCACCCTCGGCCTCCAGCAGGTCGGCAATCTCAATCTTAAAGTCGTGCCGTTCGGCCCACCGTGTATACATACGGTAAAGCATGCTGGCCCAGTCGCAGGCCTCGGTTCCGCCGGCTCCGGCGTGTATGGTCACGAATGCGTTGCAGCCGTCGGTCTCCTCGCTGAACAGTGCCAGGGTGCGGAGCCGGCTGTATTCGCTTTTCATCTTTTCTATAGTTGCTGCTATATCGGCCTCGAAGGACTCATCCTTCTCTGCCATAGCCAGATCGTACAGGTCTACAGTATCATCCAAAAGGCTCTTAAGCTCTTTCCATGGGTTTATGAGATCCTTCTTCCGCTTGATCTCTCCCATGACCTTCTCGGCCTCTTCCCTGTTGTTCCAGAACCCTTCAACTGCTGTCCTGGCCTCCAGGTCTGCTATCTCCTTATCGATCCTTTCGGAGTCAAAGATGCCCCCAGGTCTCTAATATTTCTTCTTTAAGCTGATTAAGCTCCAGTTTATAATCTTCAAGCATATAAGCCTCCGATTATATATTACTGTAAAAAATTATATAAATCAATGATTAGATATAATTAATATAAGGTGACTGCACACTCCCTGCCAGATATCTCGGCCACTGCATAGTGCCCCTCGCGCCAGGAGCCCGGGTTGACCACTGTTGTCTGCCCTATTCTGAAGATGCCGGATGCCTCGTGGATATGGCCGCTCAGACATAGTATCGGGTTATTCATCCGAAGGTATTCTGTAAGCTTTTTGCTCCCCACATGCATCACCTTCATGACAGTATCCCCTGCCCCGTATGGCGGCTGGTGGGAGATGATGATATCGGGTGTCTCCTTGAAGGAATGGAGCACCTCCACCAGGTCGTTCTCGGACCAAGTGTTGGGGGTCGGCCTAGGTGTATGGAGGGAGCCTCCGACACCAGCCAGCACATAGTGCTCTGCGCCTTTGCTGAAAGTTACGCTGCGGCCTTGGATAGAGAGCCCTTTTTCCGAGAGGATACCATCAAGGTCCGGGGTGTCGCAGTTGCCGCACACCATATATGTGGCCGGGTTGAGGGAAGCCAGCTTTTCTGCCACCCTGAGCCCTTCCTCGGTGGGGAGGAACATGGTGAAATCGCCGGCGCAGAGCACCAGGTCGGCCTCTGCAAGCTTATCTTTTATTGAATCGAAATTGTCGTTGCCATGGATATCGGAGATAAGGAAAAGTTTCATGCATCCTCCTGGTAGAGCACAGAGTTCTTCTCGGTCTCGAACACCTCCACCCCGGTCAGACGGACACCGGAAGGAAGAAGAGCCTTGAGGGAATCGAATATGTAGCGGCTTATGTTCTCGGCGCTGGGCTCAAAATCCTTGAATATTGTGGCATTCAAGTCCTGGTGGTCCAAGGTCTCCAGCACCTTCTTAAGGTGGTTTTTAAGGATAGAGAAATCGATGAGCATTCCCCCTTCGTCCAGCTGTTTACCAGACACATATACCTTGACCCTGTAGTTGTGGCCGTGGAGATTCTCGCACTTGCCATGATACCTCCTCAGATAATGGGCCGCCGCAAACCAATCCTCGACGCAGAGTGTATACATTATTCCCTCCAAACCTTGAAGATTTCTACTAATACTGATAACATATTATACATGAAAAAACTATCGGATTTGCTTAAACATTGCAATAT
>JAGCGL010000054.1 GCA_017649605.1 Spirochaetia bacterium | reverse complement strand
GACCAAGCGGAACAAGGGAGTTGAGCTCTTTGACATGGCAAAGATTGAGAGGGGAATACGCAAGTCCCTGGAGAAACGGCCGGTGACCGAGGAACAGCTTCAGGCAGCACTTCGGAATATTGAGGATGAAGTGTACTACCGGAGCAAGAACTCGACCGGAATTTCGACAGAGGAGCTGGGAGAGCTGGTTTTACAGCATCTTTTCCAGCTGGACAAGGTTGCGTATATACGTTTTGCTTCTGTATATAAAAAGTTTAACAGCGTAGATGAGTTCGTAAAAGAGATAGAGAAGCTGAGTGGGAAAGCCTGACAAGGGAGGGAATATGGCTTTTGAGAATAGCAACGACTGGAAAGAGTTCCTGCAGCTGGAGTCTGAGGAAACACCAGCATCACCATTTGTGGTGAAAAGAATTGTAAAGCGTGATGGTTCCATCGAGAAATATGACCGGTGGAAGATTGCCAGCGCCATCGGACGGGCTGTAGCCGCAGTCCAGGGGATGGAGGACAAGGAGCTTACAGAGCGCCTTACAGAGAAAACAGAAGACAAGCTGAGGGAGTTCATGGCAGGACGCCATCCTAACTCCGCACCGGCAGTAGAAGAGATTCAGGACATCGTCGAGATGGTGATGATGGAGTCTGTGCCTAAGATCGCAAAGGCTTACATCCTCTACAGAGCTCAGCACGAGGCTCTGCGCGACAGCCAGAAGATGCTCCTTAACATAAATTCAACCATGGACGGCTACCTGTCACAGTCGGACTGGAGAGTAAATGAGAATGCAAATGTAAACTTCTCACTGGGAGGACTTATTCTCCATAACTCCGGCACCATCACAGCCAACTACTGGCTCAGGAACATCTATCCGGAGGAGATTGCCAATGCGCACAAGAACGCAGAGTTCCATCTCCACGACCTTTCAATGTTCTCGGGCTACTGCGCAGGATGGTCTCTGCGGCAGCTGATCCAAGAGGGCTTGGGCGGTGTTCCTGACAAGATCACATCAAAGCCTGCAAAGCACCTTCTTACCCTTATCCAGCAGATTGTAAACTTCCTGGGAATTATGCAGAACGAATGGGCTGGTGCACAGGCTCTCTCCAGCTTCGACACCTACATTGCTCCATTTGTAAAGGCCGACAACCTGAGCGAGAAGGATGTGAAGCAGGGTCTCCAGAGCTTTGTATTCGGTGTGAACACACCATCCAGATGGGGTTCTCAGGCACCGTTCACAAACATCACACTGGACTGGGTATGCCCGGACGACCTTAAGGACAAGCCTGCTGTAGTAGGCGGCAAGGAGATGGACTTTACCTACGGCGACTGCCAGAAAGAGATGGACATGATAAACAAGTGCTTCATCGAGCTTATGCTGGACGGCGATGCCAACGGACGGGGTTTCCAGTATCCTATCCCTACCTACAACATAACCCGGAGCTTCGACTGGGATTCTCCAAATGCAAAGCTGCTCTTTGAGATGACTGCAAAGTACGGAACACCATACTTCCAGAACTTTATAAACAGCAGCCTTAACCCTGGCGATGTACGCTCCATGTGCTGCCGTCTCCAGCTGGACACGCGGGAGCTCAGAAAGCGCGGCGGCGGTCTCTTCGGTTCCGACGAGTTCACAGGTTCTATCGGCGTTGTAACAATCAACCTGCCGAGAATCGGATACCT
>JAGCGL010000053.1 GCA_017649605.1 Spirochaetia bacterium | reverse complement strand
CCACAAAATCATCAAGCATAGGTATCTCTATTGAAAGTGGAATGTTGGCGCCGAATGAGTTGTCGCCATCATCATCAAATTCAAATCTGGCAAAGCCGCCGACACCCAGAGATGCTGTGAATGGTCCGGCAATAGGACGGGAATTGATCAATGTATATGATCCGGAGAGGAACAGAAACTGATGTCCCATTGTAAAGTCATATGCCAGCTTGGCAACCCATGGATCATACTCAAACACCAGTACTGTAGTAGGTTTACCGAAACCAAGGCCGATTCTCTTTTCCTGTGCTGATGCACAGATAGGCACTAATGTGATTAACACAAATAATACAAGCAGTACTACTATTTTCTTCTTCATTTTTTTCACTCCCATAGTACTGTTATCGGCAGAAAAAAAAATTATTTAATGGAAGTTGAAAATATTAATTATTTTTTTAGGAGTCCGGTTTTATCGATAATAGAACGGATCTCGTCGGAGTTCAGCAGCTCTTTATTATCATAGAGGACTTTCAGTTTATCCTTGTCCTCGAATCCAGCGGCAATTGCTTTCTTAAGCTGTGATGCTCCCTGTGTGAAGTTTCCAGTATGATTAAGCAGGATATCACATTTTTTGAAGTAGAGTTCTGCATTCTCGCTGTTCTTGATATTGCTGTCCTTGGCCAGATTATAATCGATCACCACATCTGCTGTCTCAAGGAATTTTGCATAATACTCACCCAGCTCATAAGGACGGAGGAGGAATCTGCTTATCTCGATATTCTCGCTGTCCAGAGAGAGAGCTTTCTCTCCATATTGAATTGACTTCTCATAATCCTCGGAGCTGAAAGAGACTTTTGCCATCTCGAAATAAAGCTGGGCATCGGTTGCAGAATCGGAGAAGACCTCCAGCTGCTGATAAGTCTCCATAGCCTCGGGCAGATACCCTTCTTCTGCAAGAAGAGAAGCATAGTTGAACCGGGCCATATAGTTGTCAGGCTCACGCTCAAGTATCTGGAGGTACAGCTCAAAAGCCTTGTCCCTGTTCTCAAGCTTGTAGTAACAATAGGCCTGGGCAGAGAGGATTGTGCTGTTTTCAGGGTCCTGTGCGGCCAATCCATCCAGAACATCCAGTGCATCTCCATACCGTTCGGCCATTATATAGCTTTTTGCCAGGTTGAAGTTGGCAGCTCCGAACTTCTTATCGTACTCTGCGGCCTTAAGGAAAGCCTTGGCAGCGTTCTCTGCCTCTCCAAGCCGCATATATGCATTGCCAAGGTTGAAATAGACGTTGGCAAACTCTTTGCGTGATGGTGCAAAGACACAAGATGAGAGGATACAGACAATGGCAAGAATAAGAATTCTGAACCGCATATAAAAATTATATCACAGCTTTCAAAAATTGAAAAGGATTCCCGGAGCACCGGTCTCTGCAATGAAAGAGAGCTTCACAGGATTTCCCTCCTGACAGTAATGAAGCTGAGGGACAAGCCAACCGGCCAGAGTTCCCCAGGCTGCCCCTGCAAGAACATCGGTGAAGAAGTGATTGCCCGAGAGGACACGCAGAGTTCCAACAGCAGCAGCCGCAGCAAATGAGCCTCCTGCAACCAGATATTTATTCTTTCCTTCGGGATGTATATGAGCATAGACTGTTGTAAGGAACGATGCAGAGGTGAAAGCCATGGTCGCATGACCTGAGATAAATGATTTTCCTGAATCATCATCCCTAAGCAGCTTGCTTTTTGTGTCGTCGTAGTAACAGTAAGGACGCCAGCGGGTCACTGCATCCTTTGTAAGCTCCTTGACGCTGTGGGCCAGAAGCAGTGTCTCGGCATACATAACTGCCTCTGTGATTATATTCTCTTTGCTCTGATGAATTGCCAAGGCAAAAGGAGCTGCCATTGTACATGCCAGAAGCACATCTCCTGTCAGATCCAGGCTGCGGGAATAGCTGCACATCATAGCACGGTCCACAAAGTTCACATCGCTTTTATGCAGCCGGTCAAGGCCGTGGTCCCTGGCAGAATCCCGGTCCTGAGTCAGCTTTACTGCCAGGTGGGTACCATAGAGTACCACAGCAGTACCTCCGATAATGGCATCCCTTTTCCAGTCGAGCCTGTAGGGAAAACTGTCGGCCGGCAGAGAGGCGGCAGAAAGCAGGATCAGGACAACAAGCAGCAGTTTCTTAATCATGCGTTGACTAT
>JAGCGL010000052.1 GCA_017649605.1 Spirochaetia bacterium | reverse complement strand
TCAACATCCTTCACATCAACACCTGCATCCTTCAAAGCACGCGACATAGCAATAACACTACCCTCATCACTTGGCTGACTGATAACCGCTGTTCCGTTTGAAGAGAAGCCATAACCCACAACCTCTGCGATTATCTTAGCGCCACGAGCCACAGCATGGTCATAATCCTCAAGCACAAGAGCAGCAGCTCCACCACTTGGAATCAAGCCGTCACGATCACGCTCAAAAGGACGTGAAGCCTTTGTTGGCTCATCCATACGCTTTGAGAAAGCGCCAAGGGCATCGAAAGAAGCCATAGAATAGTAATTCACCTCCTGAGCACCACCACAGAGCACCATATCCTGAAGACCTTGCTTGATAAGCATATATGCCAAACCTATAGAGTGACTTCCACTTGCACAAGCAGCACTAACGCTGAAGTTCACGCCCCTCAAATGGAATACCGTACTCATATTCATATTGACGGTTGAGTTCATTGCCTGGAAGATGAAGTTCTGACCAAGAAGCTCTGTATCACGCTTCTCTTCCATAATCTTAGCCGACTCAATAACTGGCTTTGCCGAAGAGTCATTACCAAAGATACAGCCAACCTCATTCTGCAAAAGATACTCATCGCTTATCTCCGCCATCTCGAAAGCCTGACGAGAAGCCATATAAGCATATTCTGCCTCCTCAGAGAAGCCTCTTCGCATATGGCGGTCTATAAGTCCCTTGAGCTTTGGCTGCTCAACAATACCTGTCAGAGCCGACTGATAACCATATTCCAGACGCTCTTTCTCAAGTCCGATACCCGACTTACCCTCATAGAGGGAGTTCTTCACTTCTTCTATTGTAGTTCCCAGGCAAGACCATATGCCCATACCTGTTATTACGACTCGTTTTGCCATAAATAAAAAGCCCCCCACCTTCTCCCCCGAGGGGGAGGGATTTTATATAGCTTTTTTCGCTACTGGGGAATAATTAATTTCCTATTTTTTCGAATTACTACTATCTAA
Organism: Spirochaetia bacterium; assembly: GCA_017649605.1. Lineage (GTDB taxonomy): Bacteria > Spirochaetota > Spirochaetia > CADAEX01 > CADAEX01 > CADAEX01. Next base: position 800 of record JAGCGL010000052.1, on the reverse strand, counting down.
ACCTCTCCCCCTCGGGGGAGACGGAGGGGGGCTAGTACAACCCTCCATTTATCGAAATACACTCACCCGTGATATACGAAGACGCATCAGAGAGAAGGAACTTCACAAGGGCAGCAACCTCCTCCGGCTTGCCAAATCTGTTCATAGGCACAAGCTTCTTCAGCTCATCCTGTGGCAGATCCTTGGTCATATCAGTCTCGATGAAACCGGGAGCAACGGCATTCACAGTCACGTTTCTCGCAGCCGTCTCCTGTGCAAGAGCCTTGGTAGCACCAATCAAAGCAGCCTTGGCAGCACTATAGTTCACCTGACCGGGCATTCCCTTCAATCCTGAAAGCGAAGCCATATTGACTATCTTTCCTCCATGCTTTCGCATCATCATCTTGGTAAGGAGATGACTTGTGACATTATAGAAACCATTGAGCGTGACATTAAGCACAGCATGCCAGTCAGCCTCAGGCATCATAAACATAAGATTATCCTTCCTGATACCTGCATTGTTCACAAGATAGGCTATATAGTCTTCTGGATGTGCTGCCTCCCAGTTATCTATAGCCGCATCTACCTGAGACTTGTCAGCAACATCAAACTGCATAAGTTCAGCCTTACCGCCAGCAGCCTCTATGTCAGCCTTTACAGCCTCGGCAGCCTCTTTATTACTCTGATAGTTTATTATCACAGGAATCTCCATCTCTGCCACGGCAAGACATACTGCCCTGCCCAGACCTCTTGATCCACCTGTTACGAGTGCATATTTCATATATAAAAACTACAAATAGCCCCTCACCTGTCCTTCGGAC
>JAGCGL010000051.1 GCA_017649605.1 Spirochaetia bacterium | reverse complement strand
CCCTGAGCCGTAGGACCCTCAGAATATGCTATGCACTCAGGAATACCGCCAGCAGCATAGATAAGGAAATACTTTCCCCAAGCAGAGGCAGCAAGTTCCTTCTTTGTCAAACCTAACTTCTTAATCTCGTCCTTTGAGAGAGAACGTTGCTTGTGAAGCCAAGGACCTTCAACGTATCGCTGGATAGTAGAGTCGCATTTCAACTCTGAATCCAGATGAATCATGTCCTCTGATAGCTTCGCACTATAGAAACGTGGGTTTCCCCATCCTATATATGCCTGATTATTCTCGTCAATCCATACGGTAGGATCGATGTGATCCCATTTGCCATTTTCAAAGAGCGGCTTACCGAGAGCATCGTGATAAGGACCTTCTACCTTGTCAGCAACTCCTACACCGATAGCCATACCACCGCTGATCTTTGAGTGGATAGGCACATATAGGTAGAACTTTCCATTACGTTCAATACATTGTGGAGCCCAAGAACGGTCATCTGCCCATTTGAAGTCACACTGGCTCAAAGGACATCCGTGATCAGTCCAGTTCACCATATCGGCTGTTGAGAACAAACGCCACTCGTTCATCCAGAAGAAGTCAGCATCCTCCTCATCATGTCCAGTGAATACATACAGACGATCTCCACTCACCATAGGAGCTGGGTCAGTGGAGAAACAGGTTTGAGCAATTGGGTTTTGGGCATAAGTGCCTAACCAAGCCTTCCCAAAGGGAAGGATGTTTGATAGTAATGCCAATAAAAATATTTTCTTAAACATAAATTTTATAATTTGCCTTTTACGATTTCCCCCCCATAGCGATGAAATGTATCTACTCCCCCTGGAGGGGGTGAGGAGGGTGGAGCCTTCCCTTTGGGAAGGACGGGTTAGGTCACTTTATTATTTTCTTATTGTTCACAATATAAATCTCGCCCTTCTTAGGCTCATTTACTCTTTGTCCCTGAAGGTTGAAATAGATAGTGTTCTTAGCATCTTCCTTTGCAGTCTCTACATCCTCAATGCCTGTTGGCTTTGGAAGAAGCTTCAGCATCTGCTCTGCATAGCGCTTACCGAGCATACGGTAGCCTTCAGCAGAGAAGTGCCAAGGATCTTTTCCGTTTCCTGGAATATCCTTTGCTGAGATTACGTATGAGTTTGGAACTGCTTTCTTGAGGTTCGGCAAAGCAGCCTGATTATGTAATGAGCAACCTCCTCCCTGATTCTCATAGAGAGTCTCACCTGCGAGAAGCGGGGTTTTATCAGGATCAAGACCGAGATAGTAGCATATACGCTTGTAAATTTCTGCCACTTTACCACACCAGTCAGATGCACCATTGTTTGACTCTCCCTGATGCAAAAGAATACCCTTGATAGTACCTGACTTCTGGGCAATCTTACCCATCTCAATCAGTCTTCCGAGAGGGTCGTTATTATACTGGGCGCAATAAGCCTGGAACCAGTCTTTCTCGCTAGCGATATATGCATCCTTGAATTCTTCCATGAAGAGCTCAATCTTTGCACCACCAACGGCAACGTTGATAACACCGACTTTTATTTCCTCCGGAAGATTCTCCACGAGGGTACGACCGAAATAATCTGCAGGGGTAAGTCCTGTACCTGGACGGCAGAGAGGAGGAACGGCTGTGCACCAGACTCCCATTTTCTTGCTTGAATTGAAATCAACGGCAGGCAACATCTGGAAACGCTCTGGAACATTCTGCTTGTCTTTTGTCTCAACAGCAGCATTACCCTCCATGTTTGACTGACCGAAGCAGAGATAGATGTGGAAATTAGGATCACCCTGCTCTGCAAGATCCCATTTGTCTGGAATCTCAGGAGCCTTGGGCTCTTCTATTGCAGAACTGCCATCAGACTTTACAAGAGAGAATGTAGTGCCACGATATCCTGTTTGACTTGACCATCCGTTTGTATTGCCAGCCTCAAAGTCACCATTCTGCACAAGATCCACGCCGTATTCGTCGTCAGAGAGCTTTACGTCGTCAATATATAGAGAGCCGTTAAGTTTGCCAAACTCGAAATCAAGTCTGTCATGAGGGAAACT
>JAGCGL010000050.1 GCA_017649605.1 Spirochaetia bacterium | reverse complement strand
TGACCATGGTTCTGTTCAAGTAAGATTGCCACTCTTACTCAGGTTTCTGGATGTCATCCCAGACCACTCCATTACTTTCATAATGGCACTGACTATTTCATCTTCTCATTCCTGAGAAGGAGCACTTCCCCTTGCTTTATGCGCTGTCGCGCAAAGGCCTGCTCGGGTACTCCCATATGGGATAGTCGATGAACCTTCTTTGCATCGGGTTTCTCTCGATGCAAAGCTCGGCTGCTACCAAAAACCCATTGTTAATACTGGTTAGACTTACTATACGTCATACAGCATCCCCCAACTTGTTTCCGCTTTCGCTCCAACAAAGTTGGCATGGGGGCTTTAGGGTGTATTAGCAATTCACTTTCTTATTCGATAAGGATCACTCCTTAAAGCGACTATAATTACATGTTAAATAAACGAAACATTTATACCACGTAATTGTTAATCGATCAGCAACGGAGTTCCATATGCTTCTGCCTTCTTGAAATTCTTCAGGACGACTTTACTGAGATGCTGCTCTGCCTTATCTAAGGTGAGTCCTGTAAGGATCTGAAACGGACCAGAACCATCCAGCCACTCTTCATGATCTGAAAACAGACTGTAGATGAGTGTTGGAGAAGCTTTGCCTTCCAGTTCGTACAGATAGGAAATTCCATCATTCTCACAGCAGAGATGTGCCAAGAAGAATGCAAAGGGACTTTTACAGCTCTTCGGCTTGCCTCCGAGCATGTAGAAACCTCCGTACCGCAGCCCCGTACTTCCAAACAGATATTGTAAGCAGTAGTGTTTCAGAGGAATTCCATACTGTGCTTCCTTAAATTCGTTCACAGACATAGCAATGCCTCCATCAGCTTTTCTGACGGAGGCCAGTAGATCCATTATTGCTTTATTTGCTGTCATGGAACACCTCAGAGATCGAGATCGCTGTCATCAATACCGGAGAGGAGATCCTGTGCTAGATTGCCTGTTTTCTTATTAGGCTGTGCGATGCCCACCTGCTGTTTGATCTTCTCCATGGCAGCCTGCACTTTAGGATCCGACATTGGAGACGTGTTTTTCATTGGGCTCTCCCAAGTGGGCTCCTCTACTTTCTCCTCCTGAGGCCGCACTTCCACTTTTGGTTTGAGACTGGAAAGGGCGGATAGGGACGAAACTTGTTTCACTGCAGGTTTTGCAGGAGCAGGCTGAGATGTCCCAATCTTGGCATTGAACTGCAGACCCTTCCATGCATCATCCATGGAGAACACGTACTGCACAGTATCCGTTCCGAACTCTGAACAAAGCAGATCCACCTGCTCCTTCACAGTCAGATAATTGAAAGCTCTGTCCCAGGGGATCCAAAGGGCTTTTGCTTCCTCCTCTGTAATGGGCATCGGAGAGGGTTCCCAAGCACTGGCAGGGGCAGTGGAAGGCTGAACAGACGGACTTAGATATTTACGCCCCTTCTCATCAACTGCAGTATTGAGATACAGCCAGTTTCCTTCCAATTCTGCAAGAGCCCCAAAATTGGAGTTATTGCTGCCAATAGGCTTCCTTCTGTCCATAGGCATGATAAGGGCCTTCAGGAGCTCGTTAATGGAGGCTCTATGGGTGATACCGATGATGCCATAGATA
>JAGCGL010000049.1 GCA_017649605.1 Spirochaetia bacterium | reverse complement strand
GTGTGGATGGGAAGCAACTTCATAACCATGCCTACACCGGAAGAGAGCCTGCCGGGCGGAACCTACCGCATAATGCTCCTTGACTCCTCCGGCGAGCGGGCAAAGACATCAATTGTCATTAGCAACAACATCAAGGGTGCACCTGATAAATGGCCTTCCCTTACAAAGACAGGAGACGGTGTCAAAGTGGACGGCAAGGCCGATTATGTATGGGGTATCCAGTCCGACGGCACATTCGGCGGCGAGTTCCAGGTGGTGCCTGGAACAGTGAGCACAGGAGGCAAGAGATTCTCCTGGTACTACCTTTACAGCTATCTGCCGGACCAGGGCTACGGCCTTATAAACGGTCCTTTCTGATAGACAGGGCAAAAAAAAGAGCAGCAGAAACGCTGCTCTTTTTTTATCAGAAATACTTTTCGATTATTTTGCTGCTTCTCTCTTTCTCATGTAGAGGAGGAATGCAATCAGGATCACCAGTCCGAAGAGGATTGAGACGAATGCATTCTTGATGAATCCAGCGAAGATGTATGTGATGAATGAGATTACTGCAACAGAGATTGCATATGGCAGCTGTGTTGCGACATGGTTCACGTGGTTACACTGAGCACCTGCACTTGCCATGATTGTGGTATCAGAGACAGGTGAGCAGTGGTCGCCGCAGACAGCACCAGCCATACATGCAGAGATGGAGATGATCCGGATCGGGTCTCCAGCCTCTGGGAATGCTGCGATACAGATAGGAATAAGGATACCGAATGTTCCCCATGATGTACCGGTTGCAAATGCAAGGCCGCATGCAATAAGGAAGATGATTGCAGGGAGGAAGTTCTTGAAGCCGGCTGCGCTGCCTTCAACAACACCTGCTACATAGTCAGCTGCTCCCAGGCTGTCTGTCATAGCCTTAAGTGTCCATGCCAGAGAGAGGATAAGGATAGCTGGAACCATTGCCTTGAATCCCTCTGGAATACAAGCCATACATTCCTTGAAAGAAAGAACTCTTCTTGGCAGATAGAAAATCAGTGTGATGATAAGGGCTGCCATAGATCCGATAACCAGACCAACTGATGCATCGCTGTTTGCAAATGCATCGACAAAGCCAGCCTTATCCTCGCCGGAAGCGAAGAATCCACCGGTATAGATCATACCGAGAACACACATTAAGATAAGGATTACAATCGGGAACACCAGGTCGATAACCTTGCCGTTTCCAATAGCTATGTTCTCCTGCTCGCTCTTTTCTGTCACTCTTGCCACTGCTGCCTCGAATTTCTTCATCGGTCCGAAGTCCAGGCTGAAGATAGAGAGGATAATCATCATGCCGATTGTGAACAGAGCGTAGAAGTTATAAGGAATAGCACTGCAGAAGAGGGCGATACCGTTCTGTCCTTCCGGTGCAAATCCTGCAACTGCTGCTGCCCAGGAGCTGATAGGTGCGATAATACAGATTGGTGCTGCTGTTGCGTCGATAAGGTATGCAAGTTTCTCCTTGGAGATCTTGTAGTTGTCTGTAACAGGCTTCATTACGCTTCCTACTGTAAGACAGTTGAAGTAGTCGTCGATGAAGATCATGACACCAAGTGCGATTGTTGCAAGCTGTGCTCCTGTTTTAGTCTTGATATGTTTTTTTGCCCAGTTTCCGAAAGCGGCAGATCCGCCTGCTTTGTTCATAAGGCAAACCATAACACCTAAGATAACGAGGAAGATGAGGATACCAACATTCCAGCTGTCAGAAAGCTGGGATACCATTCCGTCCTGAAGAACATGCTCGAAGAATACTGTGAAAGATCCTCCGGCGTAGATGGCTCCACCGATAAGGATACCGATGAACAGGGAGGAATAAACCTCCTTGGTTATAAGAGCCAGGGCGATGGCGATAATCGGTGGAAGAACCGAGATAAAGCCAAAGTTCATAGTTTCCATAAATACTCCTTATTAATCGGATTATACCATAGAACAGAAAAAATGAAATAACTTTTTTTCATAATATTATTATTTTGCATATATTTCATCGCTGTTCTCCTTTCCAAATGAATACTTTGAGGTGGGCACTGTATGCCAGTCCCCCTTGGAATCGGTATCCTTGGAGGTGCTGGAACGGCATATGGAGCGGGTGGCGGTGGAGTCGGCCGACCAGATGCAGTCCTCGGGCGCAATTTCATCCTCCTCGATATTCCAGCCCCCTGCATCAGCAATCTCGTCGGCCTGCAGCATGAACTTTGCGCTGCCGAATCCCCGGTAGTTGGCATCCGATTCCGAGGTGCGGTTTGTATATAAGGCTGCATCCATCAGCTGGCCATAAGGGTTGGTGTACAAAGTAAGAGCACCATTGTTTCCCGAAAGGCCGCTTCCTCCCTGCACCCAGAAATCCCAGGCTGTGTCGCTGGAATCGTAGCCTTTTGCTTCATCCTTTCTTTCCTTTTCATCCACCTCTGTCTCTATACCCTGGGGCTTAAGGTGGATAAGAACATAATCCCCCGCATTCACATGGAAGGAGGGCAGTATGAACTTGTCCTGGAATGTGGTCTTGGTTCCGCCGAACAGGGTTATCCCTGCGGCGTTGCCCCCTTTTTTCACATACAGCTCCACAGTGTCGGGATGCTTGCCCGAGCCGTTGGTGGTGAACTCGTTTATCAAAAGGACCGGAAGGTCAGGGTTGAAGCCGAAGAATGTCATTCCGAATGATGTTGAATTGCTCTTTGAATCCTGCACTGTCCCCTTGATGAAGTACTCCTCGCCGGCCACCAGGGGCTGGGCAGGGTAGACCTCCACCGTCTGCCCGTGACACTCCACACTGGATATGCCGATCTCCGGCACAATCATAAAGGCAGTTGGGTCTGCTGATATCTCCTTGTCAAACCTAAGGGTTATCAGGCTGGGGGAGCTGTTCAATACCTCAGTCGCCACCGGCGGAGCGGCTGTGCCCTGGTCTGGTTTTCTCTCGGCTGGCAGCGGTGTGCATGCGCTAAGCAGGGCCAGGCATACCAGCGGAACATTAAAAAAATGTACTGTCATATTTATCCTCCTGCCCTTATAAACACAAAAAAAATCATTTTTGCTTCAATTTTTAAAAAAATTTTTTATTTTGCCGATAAAATAAGTAAGAAATATACTGGGAGCGTGCATATGTGCGGAATTATCGGATATGTCGGGAAAAAACCATCATCAGAAGTCCTTCTGGAAGGGCTTAAGCGTCTTGAATACCGGGGTTACGACTCGGCAGGAATCTGTGTAGATTCACCCGAAGGCTTTAAAATCATCAAATCGACTGGAAAGCTCAAGAACCTGCTGGCAATAGTGCCGCCAAGGCCATTCGGCCACAACGGAATAGGCCACACCCGGTGGGCAACCCACGGCGGAGTTACAGAGTCCAATGCCCATCCGCACACAGACTGCAGCGGCAAAATCGCCATTGTCCACAATGGAATCATCGAGAACTACGAGAAGCTCAGGGAGCTCCTCAAGGACAAGGGGCATTCTCTCAAATCAGATACAGATACAGAGGTTATAGCACATCTTATCGAGCAGTGCTACAAGGGAGACTTGACCAAGGCAGTCCTTGAGACTGTAAGCCTTCTCAAGGGAACCTACGGACTGGTTGTAATGCACCAGGATCATCCCGATATGATGGTGGGAGCCCGGAACGGTTCTCCTCTTATCATGGGAGTAGGGGACGGCGAGATGTTCCTGGCTTCCGATGCATCAGCTATCATCAGCTACACCAAGCAGGTCATCTATCTTCAGGATGGCGAGATTGTCACTGTGACCCCAGAGAGCTTCCAGACCATGGATCTGGACGAGAATATCATAAACAAGGATATCGACATAATAGAGTGGCAGGCAGAATCCTTCGAGAAGGCAGGCTACGACCACTATATGCTCAAGGAGATCTACGAGCAGAGCGAGTCTATAGTCCGGGGAATGAAGGGAAGGCTGGACAGAACCCATGCAACAGGACACCTGGGTGGCCTCAACATGACCACAGAAGAGCTCCTCAAGGTGGAGCGGGTTGTGATAATTGCTGCGGGAACCTCGTATCACGCAGGTCTTGTCGCCGCATACCTTTTAGAGAGCATGGCAGGAATCCCGGCCCATGCCGAGATCGCATCCGAGCTCCGTTACAGAAACCCTATCATCGAGAAGAATACACTTTACTTCGCAATATCACAGTCTGGCGAGACCATGGATACCCTCTATGCCATGAGGGAGCTCCAGAGAAAGGGTGCAAGAGTCCTAGGAATCTGCAACGTGGTAGGATCCACAATAGCGCGGGAATCGGACGGCGGTGTCTACATCCACTCAGGTCCGGAGATTGCAGTTGCATCCACCAAGGCATTCACCTCCCAGATGACAGCAATGTACATATTCACACTTATCATGGCCCGGCTCAGGAACATGTCCTTCGAGGATGGCCTTGAGTTCATAGATGAGATGGAGGCTGTGCCTGAGAAACTTAAGACTATATTCAAGTCAGCACCTAAGATTGAGGCTATTGCCAAAAAGTACTGTCATACCGAAAGCTTCCTGTTCCTTGGCCGCGGAATCAACTATCCAGTGGCTATGGAAGGGGCACTCAAACTCAAGGAGATCTCTTATATCCATGCCGAAGGCTTCAGCGCCGCAGAGATAAAGCACGGCCCGATAGCCCTTATAAACGAGAAGACACCGTCATTGTTCCTGGTCACCGACGACCGGCTCCACGACAAGATCATATCCAATATGAAGGAAGTTAAGTCCCGTGGCGGCAAGATTATAGCAGTGGCAGCAGAAGGAGATAAAGATGTGTACGGTATTGCTGATGATGTTATTGAGGTTCCGAAAACTGTGGAGTACATCTACCCGTTCCTGATGAGTATTCCTCTGCAGCTTCTGGCTTACTACTCCGCGCTGGAGCTGGGCCGCGATGTGGATCAGCCCAAGAACCTGGCCAAGAGTGTTACAGTAGAATAAGCCACAGCAGAACAAAACATTATTTAAGGCACAGATAAATAGGTACCTCGATTAGGTGCGATTCTGCCGACAAGCAAAGTCACCTCATTCGTTTCTTTTGGGTGTAGGTGACATGCTTTTACCGGCAGCCCGCAATATCGCGGCACCTATTTTCTGTGCCTTGTCTTATGACATAGTGGTTCTGCTTGGCTTATTCTTTGTTATTTGTCAGGTTTTTGTGGTTAGTCTTCGTACTGTGTGGTGGTGGAAGCGATGAAGAGCCTGCCGGTGGCGGCGCTGGCGGTGGCGGCGCTGGCGGTGGTGGCGTAGCAAATGCACCATGGCTTTGTTTTACTGCTTCGGCAGCTTCGACAGTTTCTACAACTGTGAGTTATAACGGAACAGTATCTACTCCTGTACCAACAGTAGAATACTCAAAGGATGGCGGCACAACCTGGACTGATTTTGTTATTGACGATACCACAGTCTCCTTGGCAAGCGGAGAAAAGATGTACATACGGGCAAAAACAACTAATCCTGCTTTCTCAGATGGTGATGGTACAGGAGCTAATTACCGGACGATAAAATTTGTCATGACAGGCGGCACTATAGCAGCCAGCGGCAATGTCATGAGTCTGGTGGACAAGGACTGCGCCACAACAGCAATTCCATGTCCTGAATGCTTCTTGGGACTATTCAATAATTGTGCCATCCTTACATCTCCTCCGGAACTTCCTGCCACAACTTTGGCATTAAGGTGTTATGCTTCTATGTTCAATTTATGCACCGGTTTGACATTAGCCCCGGAATTGCCTGCAGAAACCTTGACAGAAAAGTGTTATGAAAGGATGTTCTATAAGTGTACCGAGTTGACAAGAGCCCCAGAATTACCGGCAACCACTTTACCTAATTTTTGTTATGAAAGGATGTTCAATGGCTGTTCAAAGCTCAGCTTTATAACAGTTCCTTTTACAAGTTGGCCTGCTGGTTTATTTGCAACCAGCAATTGGGTTGATGGAGTTAAACCTTCTGGTATATTCACCTGTCCTGCGGCCCTGGTGACAGCTCCAGGAGTAGCAGGAGATTTTAATGTTTCCAAGGTACCTGCAGGCTGGTCGATAGACAACCCGTAAAGAATGTCGCTGACTGGCAGGATTATTACTTATTGCTTTACTGCCAAACCTGATATATTATAAATATATTAGGAGGCAGCGCAGGTGGTAAACTATTTTCAAGCCATGTTCAAATCCCTGAACGCAAACCGGGCTCCCGGCGAGCTGGCCCATGCCTTTGCTCTCGGTATGCTCCTGGCTTTCGTTCCAAAAGGGAACCTATTGTGGATTTTTCTTTTTATAGTGACATTCTTCTTCAGGATCAACCGGAGTACTCTGTTCCTCAGCATTATCCTGGGTTCTATCTTCATCCCGCTGGCAGACCCTCTCTTCGACTCAACCGGCTATGCAATCCTGACCCATCCGGCCCTGACCCCCACCTTTGCAGTCTGGCTCGACACCCCATTCGTGGCATTCACCAGGTTCAACAACTCGGTGGTCATGGGCGGACTTGCCTGGGGAATCATCCTATACATTCCGTTCTACATACTGGCCCGCATCTTTATTCGGGTATGGCGGAACACCCTGTACCAATACTTTGTCCGCAGCAAGGCATATCAGTTCCTTATGAAAGTGCCTTTCATCAAACTGCTTCTTAAGATAGGGGAGGTGAACCGTGGCTGAATTCAACCGGGACAAGCTTCCTAAAATCTTCAGAAAGAAATATAACCCCAATAGCCTTAAGCGCAAGCTCCTTTCCCGCATCTACATCGATGACGACCGGGAATATGTAGAGGGGCTTTTCAAGCAGGATGACAAGGTTCTTCAGATTCCAGGAGACCGCACCTTTGACAAGGACGAGGTTAAACGGCTCAAGGATATGGCTGCTCAGATCAAGAGCCAGAAGGGGCGTATCCACATCATCTGGCTGGCTGCCCTCATAATCCTTATTGTCTCCATGGTGACACTGGTGAACATCTACAAGAACCCACTGGTTAAGCGAGGACTTCAGTATGCCCTTGAGAACATATTCTGGGCTAAGGCAGACATAGACTATGTGAACCTTAAGATATTCGACTCAAGCCTCACTATCCGCGGCGTGGCTGTGGCCAACAAGGATAAGCCTATGGAAAACCTCTTCGAGATAGGCAACATCTCTGTGGACTTTAACCTGACCGAGCTTCTAAAAAGGAAATTTGTCATGGACCTGGCCCAGTGCACAGGCATAACCTATGGCACTCCCCGCAAGACATCTGGAGCCCTGCCCGAAGCGGTGCTGAAGGCCAAAGTGAAAAAGCAGAAGGAGCGGGACGAGGCATTCGAGAAAAAGAAGCAGGAGCTTCTGGATGCCTTGGCTGCTCAGACTCAGGAGGAGATAACCGATATTCTGGGCTTCTACGATCCCGAGACATTCTTGGAGGAGTCTCTGAATGCTCTGCAGACTCCGGCCATGAAGGACGAGATTGTATCTGACATGACCACTATCTACAAGAATTGGCAGGATGAGATTGATACCACCAAGAATGATATCAAGGAGTTCGGCAAAGAGGTAAAAAAATATACCAAGATGGATCTGAGCAAGATCGATACTCCTCAGGAGCTGCAGGATCTTATCACACAGGTGAACGCGACCAAGAAAAAGGCCGAGGATATGGAGAAGCGGGCCGAGGAGATATCTGACCACTTTGTCCGGGACACCAAGGCGGTGCAGGGACTTGCTGACAAGTTCCAGAGCTCTGTAAAGCACGACTCTGACTATATCCAGAACAGGATAAAATCTATCAAGGTTCCTAACATTGATGATGGCAAGCGTTTTATCTCCAGCTGTTTCGACACCTTCTTCGCCACACTTCTTGGCAAGTGGTATCCATATATCAAGGACGGCATAGATATGGCCAAGGATTTCCAGTCATCTGGTAAGACACTGCCTAAGCTGCCTGAAAAACAGAAAAAACAGAAGAAACTGGTGGTACGCCTTAAGGGGCGCGATGTCACCTATCGTAAAGACCTGCCATCTTTCCTGCTCCGGGAGATACAGCTGGGAGGCAACTCGCCAGACAAGAAATTCTCCCTCGAGGGGACTGTGTTCAACATCTGTAATAATGCTGACCTTCTGGATAAGCCTATCACCGGCGATATAAACCTTATCAGGGATGGCTACACCGAGTCCCTGGACTTCCTGGGTGATTTCAGAACCAACCCAAAGGGGAACATGGTGGATGTGAACTTTGTAGGAAAAACCTATCCTATCAAACTGCAGGTGCCTAACACCAAAAAGCTTAAAGGAGTGCCTGTCATAGATGGAAAAGCTGTGGTAAAGGCAAATATCTTCTACGATAAGAGCGAAAAATTCGGCACATCGGCATACCTTATGATAGATCCGGCTGCAATTACAGCTTCCTCTTTCAAGCCGGACTTCATCTACGACCTGTATGCCCGTGTCCTGGCCACAATCAGCGAGGTTGACTTCGGCATCGACTTCGCATACTCCAAGGAGGACAAGCTGGACTTCGACCTCAGGACCGATGTGGACAGACAGATTGCAAGAGGCCTTAAGACTGTCATGAACCAGGAGATAACCAGCCTCAAGAATAAGCTTGAGAAAGAGGTCAACAGCAAGCTTGAGAAGATTTCCACCGAGTTCTCGGAGCAGGTTCAGAAGTATACAGGCATGAAGACTGTGGTATTCACCAATGTAAGCGATCTCAAGGGCTTTGTGGCAGACCTGGACAACCAGCAGAAGAAGCTGCAGAAAGAAGTTGAGAAGATGCTCAAGAAAGAAGCAGAAAAACAGATTAACGCTGTAAAGAAAGAGGCACAGAAAGAGGTGGACAAGCAGACCCAGAATATACAGAAAGAGCTTGATAAGGCATCAAAGGATATGCAGAAGGAGATGAAGAAAGGGCTCAAGAGCCTCTTCTGACAGGAGTAAGAATGAAAGCACTTATAATAGGCGGCGCAGGATACATCGGCTCCCATGTGGCCCGCCATTTTCTGGATAACGGCTATAAGGTCACTGTATTTGACAACCTCTCTACCGGGCAGATGGTCAACATTTTTCCCGATGAGGAATTCATAAAAGGGGATATCCTTAACCCTGCAGAGCTTGACAGCGCCATGGCTGGCGGCTACGACCTGATCATCCACCTGGCTGCATTCAAGGCGGCGGGAGAGTCTATGGTTAACCCGGAAAAATACTCGGTTAACAACATAACAGGTACTATAAATATTCTGAACAGCGCAGTTAAGGCTGGCATAGAGAACATTGTGTTCTCCTCCTCCGCCGCTGTGTATGGAGAGCCTGCCTACCTCCCTATAGACGAGGAGCATCCGAAGAACCCGGCCAACTACTACGGTTTCACAAAGCTGGCTATAGAGGATTTCCTGATCTGGTACGACAAGCTTAAGGGGCTTAAGTTTGCAGCACTCCGGTACTTCAACGCTGCCGGTTACGATGCAGAGGGACGCATAAAGGGTCTTGAGAAGAACCCGGCCAACCTGCTTCCTATTATCATGGAGGCGGCTGCTGGAATCAGAAAGAAGCTCTCCATATTCGGAAACGACTATCCGACCCCAGACGGCACCTGCATAAGAGACTACATCCATGTCACCGACCTGGCAACCGGACATCTTATGGCCGCCGAGTACCTGCTTAAGAACAGGCAGAGCCTGACTGTGAACCTGGGAACAGGCACTGGTGTGAGCGTTAAGGAGATGGCCGATAAGGCCAAGGAGATAACTGGTGTGGACTTCCCGGTTGAGTTTGTAGACCGGCGGCCAGGAGATCCGGCAAACCTTGTGGCCAGCTCCGACAAGGCTTATAAGCTTCTGGGATGGAAGGCACTCCACAGCAGCGTGGAGAACCTGATATCCACTTCCTGGAATATGTATAAAAAGATATAATTGAATAAATAGAGATATTGTGATACATTTTCACATAATTAGGAGAGAAAAATGAAAAAGATTTTAATGTTTGCTCTTATTCTTCTTCTTGCAGCAAGCGTATGTTTTGCCGGCGGAAGCAAAGAGAAAAAGGTTATCAACGGAATTGCAGACCTTGAGGGTCTTAAGATTGGTGTTCAGACCGGAACTACAGGCGAGGCTTGGGTTCAGGACAATGTAAAGGGCGTTAAGCTCAATTCATTCAAGAGCGGTATCGATGCAGCCCTTGACCTTAAGAACGGCGCAATCGACTGTGTTGTACTCGACGAGCTCCCAGCACAGGCTATTGTAGACAAGAACCCTGAGCTTGCAATTGTAAGAGATGCAGAGTTCTCCGCTAACAAGGAAGAGTATGCTATCGCAGTAAAGAAAGGCAACAAGGCAGTTCTGGACATTGTTGATGCAACAATCAAAGAGCTCCAGGCCAACGGCGGTTACGAGAAGCTGGTTGCAGCTTTCATGCCAGTGGATGGAAAGATTGTCATTCCAGCAATTGCCAACGATGCAAAGTCCGGCACAATCAAGCTGGGAACAAACGCAGCATTCCCTCCATTCGAGTATGTAGAGGGCAAGAATATCGCAGGTTTCGATATCTCCATGGGTGAGTATATCGCAGCAAAAGCCGGTGTTAAGCTGGAAGTGGTTGATATGGCATTCGACAGCCTTATCCCTGCACTTCAGGCAGGCACCATCGACTTTATCGCAGCTGGTATGTCTATCACCGAAGAGAGAAAGAAAAATGTTGACTTCTCAGTTCCATACTATGCTTCTGAGCAGGTCATCATCATCAGAAAGTAATGTTTCATTCCATATATGACACAATGATAGCGGGGCAACGCTATGTCCTGATTCTCCAGGGCTTAGGCGTTACCCTGATTATTGCTGTCTGTGCTATTATCATAGGAACAATCCTGGGCTGTATCCTGGCCCTGATGAAAATCTCAGACAACAGGATCCTTAAGGGAATAGGAACCCTATACACCACAGTGCTCCGCGGCCTGCCGCTGGCTACACAGCTTATGATCTTCTACTTTGTTGTGTTTGCTCCGCTGCACCTGCCAAAGCTTGTGGTTGCGATCCTTGCGTACGGCCTCAATTCCGGCGCCTACTGCACCGAGATTTTCCGTGCCGGTATCCAGGGGGTGGACATCGGACAGACCGAGGCAGGCCGTTCGCTGGGACTTTCCAAGCGGCAGACCCTGTTCAAGATTATCCTGCCCCAGGCAGTAAAAGCTGTGCTCCCTACCTATACCAGCGAGTTCATCGTGCTTATCAAGGAGACATCGGTAGCCAGCTTTATCGCAGTAATGGATATGACCAAGGCCGGAGACATGATCCGCAACGCAACCTACAATGCGTGGATTCCACTTCTCACCTGTGCCATCATCTACCTTATCCTGACACTGGGACTTACCAAGGTATTTGATGTGTTCGAGAAAAGGATGGCCAGAAGTGACAGATGAAGTTTTAATTAAAGTCAGCCACCTCCAGAAATCTTTCAACGGCGGGCGCAATGTACTTGAGGATATCTGCCTGGATATCCGCCGGGGAGAAAAGATTGTAATAATAGGCCCATCAGGATGCGGTAAATCGACATTCCTGCGGTGTCTTAACATGCTGGAGACTCCTACCGGAGGAAGTATAACTTTCGAGGGAATCAACCTGACCGACCCCAAGACCGATCTGGACAAGGCACGTCAGAAGATGGGAATGGTGTTCCAGCACTTCAACCTGTTCCCGCACCTTACAATCCTGCAGAATCTTATGCTTGCCCCGGTGACCCTGAATCTTAAGAGCGAGGAGGAGGCTAAGAAAATTGCCATCGATCTTCTTAAGAGAGTCGGCCTTGAGGACAAGGCGGATAAATATCCTTCAACCTGTTCGGGCGGCCAGAAGCAGCGTATAGCTATTGTACGGTCACTGGCAATGAATCCTGATGTAATGCTCTTCGACGAGCCTACATCGGCACTGGACCCCGAGATGGTAGGAGAGGTTCTCAATGTAATGAAGGATCTGGCCAAGGCTGGAATGACCATGGCTGTGGTTACCCACGAGATGGGTTTTGCCCGGGAAGTGGCAGACCGTGTCCTCTTTATAGATGGCGGTGTCATAGCTGAGGAGGGGACCCCACAGGAGATCTTCGAGCACCCTAAGTGCGAACGGCTCCAGCAGTTCCTTAAAGCAGTGCTTTAACTGAAAGCCCTGCATAAAAAGAAAAGCCATCCCCTGGAGGATGGCTTTTTTATTCTTTCATTGCGTACTGTCTGAATCAAGCCTTGCCGGCTGAGAACAGAACATTGATATTCTTGTGCATATACAGCTTCTTAAGCTCTTCCCGTGCCGGGCCAAGATACTTTCTTGGGTCGAATGCTGCAGGATCGTCCACCAGGTATTTCCTGATAGCAGCTGTCATAGCCAGTCTTCCGTCGGAGTCGATGTTTACCTTGCATACAGCAGACTTTACAGCCTTCTGAAGCTCAGACTCAGGAATACCTACAGAGTCCTTGAGCTTTCCGCCGTAGGTGTTGATGATCTTCACATATTCCTGTGGAACAGATGATGAGCCGTGGAGAACGATAGGGAATCCAGGGATTCTCTTCTCGATTTCGGCCAGAATGTCGTGGCGGAGTGGAGGAGGAATAAGGATTCCTTCTGCGTTCCGTGTGCACTGCTCAGGGCGGAATTTGTTGGCACCGTGGGATGTTCCGATGGAGATAGCCAGGGAATCAACGCCTGTCCGCTTTACAAACTCCTCTACATCCTCAGGTCTTGTATAGTGTGATTTCTCTGCTGCGACATCATCCTCTACACCGGCCAGAACTCCCAGCTCTCCCTCTACAGTCACATCATACTGATGCGCATAGTCTACAACCTGCTTTGTGATTGCGATGTTGTCCTCGAATGATTTGCTTGAACCGTCGATCATTACAGATGAGAATCCCTTCTCGATACAGTCCTTGCAAAGCTCGAATGTGTCGCCGTGGTCCAGGTGCAGACAGATCGGAATATTATATCCCAGCTCGTGTGCATACTCTACAGCACCCTTTGCCATGTTCTTGAGAAGGTTTGCATTGGCATATTTTCTTGCGCCGGAGGAAACCTGGATGATTACAGGTGATTTTGTCTCGACACAAGCCTGAATTATTGCCTGCAGCTGCTCAAGGTTATTGAAGTTGTATGCAGGAACTGCATAAGCTTCCTTAACTGCTTTCTTGAACATCTCTCTGGTGTTCACCAAGCCAAGCTCTTTGTAACTTGTCATTTAGCACGCTCCTATTTGTTTGTTTCTATTATTATCCCACGCAAAAAGAGCAATGTCAACTCACAGACTCTGAAACAAGTTCAGGGTGACATTGTTTTATTTATATGGTATATTTAATATAATGAGAAAACTGTTGTCTTTTCTGATTTTCATTCTCCTTATAGCCTCCTGCGACGGAAACCGTGCTGTCAGTACCAAGGGTGTTGACGGGAGCGCTGTGGAGACCAAAGAGAGTACTGTTCAGGAAAGGAAACAGGATCGTGTCAACAGCATAGAAAAGAGCATAACTGCATCCCGTACCAAGAAGAAAAGCCACCAGAATGTTATTTCCATAGAGAATTACAGCGAAAAGCGTTTCCTTATGGCTGGAAAGGCTGATCCGGTGGTGCCGCAGGACTTTATAATAGGCAAGATTGTGGATTCTGGCCTTAAGAACGATTCGGCCGAGACAGCAGTTGCTCTGTTCTTCGATGACTACAGGGCTGGAAAAATTTCCAAAAGCCCTTCGGGTTATTTTACAGAGGACAACCGTACTCTGCTGACCATGCTTTTTGAGGAGTGGCACAACTCCAGGTTTTTCCCCACCGAGGTAAGGGTTGGAAACAGCATTGCCACCGGAGGAGAGACCAAGGTCACAGCCCGCTGCTTTATGGGCAACGGCGACTGTATATGCGAATTTGTGATGGCCAAGGATGGCGGTAAGTGGAAGGTTAAGAGTTTCTCCGGCAATCTTGAGGAGATGACTGCTCCGCCAGAGAAGAGAGAAGAGTTTGAGCCGGAGGTTTACTACTTCTTCTAAATGTGATTATATGAAAGATGGTAAGAATATGAAAAGAATTTTACTTTTTATGATGCTGATAGTACTTTTGTTCACCTCATGTCATTCCTTGAAGAAAGACTTGAACAACCCGGATCTTACTCCAGAGGAGTTCTTCCAGAAGGCCCAGGAGGCAGTTATAGACTGGAACCGGTACAAGCTGGCCATACAGTTCTACGAGGAGTTCATGCGCAGGTATCCTGATATGAAGAACAAGATTATCGAAGCAGAGTACGAGATCGCATTCATAAAATTCAAGCAGCGTAAGCTTGATGATGCCGAGGAACGGTTCAACCGGATTCTTGATAAATATAACACTGATGAGGCTGTATACTATCCAACCTGGCCTGCTCTGATGTCCAACAAAGGGCTTGAGAACATAGCCGAGGAACGGGAGAAGGGTGGTTTCTTCAAGCGGCTGTTCAACAAGAAGACTACAAAGGAAAAGATTGCCGAGGCAGAGTTCAAGGAAAGGCGAAAAGAGGCCAAGGCCAAGGCTAAGCTTGAGAAAGAGCAGCGCAAGGCGGCAAAGAAGGCTGCAAAGAAGAAGCGAGAAACCGAAGAGTAAATGGGCAAAGCTCTGGATCCCTGCCAGGGGTCTCTGTATAAAGGTATTTTAATATTCAGTCTGCCTCTTATATTCACCAACATGCTGCAGGTGCTTTTCAACATTGCCGATGTGGCGGTGGCAGGGCGCTTTGCCGGTGCTGCGGCCCTGGGGGCAGTAGGAAGCACCACGACACCTATCTTCTTCTACATAGGTATGCTCATAGGAATAGCCAGCGGTGTGAACGCCATAGTAGCCTACTATGTGGGGGCCAAGCGGGATAACCTAAGAAACTCCACTATCTACACCGCATTCTTTGTATGTCTTGCCTCTGGCATAGTCCTTATGGCATTGGGCATAATCCTGTGCCGCCCGGTGCTCTCTGCCATGAACACCAAGCCTGAGCTTATGGAGAGCGCTGTCCTCTATTTCTGCATCTGCATGATGGGGCTGCCGGCACTGGCTCTGTACAACTTCGGCAACGCAGTCTTAAACGCCATAGGCGACACACGCAGACCTCTTTTATACCTGCTGGTGGCCGGAATCATAAATGTGACTCTGGATGTCCTGTTCATTGTGGCATTCGGGATGGGGGTAGCAGGTGTTGCCCTTGCCACTTCGCTAAGCCAGGGGGTCTCTGCGGTGCTGGTTCTGAATGCTGTGTTCCGGCGCACCCCGCAGCTGGATGTGAAGTTTTCGCAGATGTACTTCAACGGCAAGAGTGCCATACATATACTTAAGGTGGGGCTGCCTGCCGGGCTCCAGCACTCTGTCTTCGCCCTTGCCAACAGCTTTGTGCAGATGGGTGTCAACTCCTTCAGCGCAATCACAGTTGCGGGTGTCGCCGCCGAGGACAGGCTCGATATCCTGGTGTACCAGACCATGGCCGCATTCTACATAGCAGGAGCCACATTTGTGGGGCAGAACTACGGTGCTGGGAACAAAAAGCGGATATTCCAGTCCTACCTTATAAGCACCGGCATTGCCTTCTTTGCAGGGGCGCTCCTCGGCGGCCTGTTCTACGCCAACGGCAGGGCCCTTATAGGTATATTCACCAACGACAGCGCAGTAATAGATGCCGGTATGAAAAAGCTTTTCATCATGTCCTTCTCCTTCTGTATCTCGGCCCTGATGGACGGCTCTGTGGCGGCGGCCCGTGGACTGGGGAAGACTTTAGTACCATCCTTTATCATAATCATGGGATCCTGCGTGTTCAGGCTTATCTGGATATTCACTGTTTTTGCATTCTTCAAGACTATAGAATCCCTGTATCTTCTCTATATTTTCTCCTGGGTAATAACCGGGGCGGCGGCAATTTTTTACTTTCTTAAGATTTACAAATCAATTCCAGATTGATAAAATAAAGCTATGCCTGTAACATACGCAAAAATCAATGTTTCAAACTTCCTCCATAACCTTGAGGAGATAAAAAGAGTCACTGGCCGTAAGATCTGTATGGCTGCCAAGGCCGACTGCTATGGCCACGGGTCTGTGGTGCTTGTCAAAGCCGCCGAGAAAAGCGGCCTGGTGGATGCGGCGGGAATTGCCGATGTATCCGAAGGAATCAGGCTCCGCAAGGTTGGGGTCAAACTTCCGATTCTTATATACCGCGGCTGTATAACCGAAGGGCTTTCAGCTGTTGTGGAATACGATATCCAGCCTTTTGTCTCCTGCCTGGAATATGCCAAGGCTGTGGAGAAGGCTGCAGAAAAGGGTGGTAAAAAAGTTAAAGTCCACCTTAAGGTCGATTCTGGTATGAGCCGTGCCGGCTGCCGCTGGGAGGATGCCCTTCCTCTTGCCCGCTACATCGATTCAAGCCCATATCTGGAGCTGGCCGGAGCCTGCACCCACTTTGCAGTCTCTGACACGCTGGATGATGTGGATGTGCAGGACACCAGAAAGCAGATAGATAACTTCAAGCGGGCAATAGACAGCATAAAAGGGGCAGGGATAAACATTCCAGTCATCCACTGTGCCGCATCGGGGGCTATTCTTATGTACCCCGAGACCTGGTTCGATATGGTGCGGCCCGGAATCCTGGTCTATGGCTATCCTCCCAGCAGGGAATGCGAAGGAAAGCTGGATCTTAAGCCGGTGATGAACTTTGTTTCCCATGTTCTCCAGGTCAAGGATATAAGAAAAGGGGAGAAAGTCTCCTATGGCTTTACCTGGCAGGCTCCTGAGGATACCACAATAGCTGTAATCGGGGCAGGGTATGCCGACGGCTATAACCGGCTTCTCTCCAACAAAGGGCGTGTCTGTATAAATGGAAAATGCTATCCGCTGGCAGGAAGAGTCTGCATGGACCAGTTCATGGTGGACCTGGGTACCAACCCAAATGGTGTAAAGCCGGATGATGAGGTAATCCTCTTCGGTGCCGGCGAGAATGCGATGGATGCCTTTGAGGCTGCCGATATCTGCAATACTATCTCCTACGAGCTTCTTTGCAACATCAACCCAAGGGTACCGCGGATTTATGTAGAATAAGGGGGCAGTTTGAGAGGCCGAAGCCTTAAGAACATTATTTTCAGGCATGCCATAATCGCCCTGCTTCTCCTCTCTTTCTCAATCTTTATTATTGTCTACAATGTTGCAATCACTATTATTTATGACATAAGCAACTCAAAGTATGAGAACGAGGTCCAGATGACTGCAAAATATCTGGATATGTTCTTTGACAGCACAGCTGAATCGTTCCTTAAGATAATAAGCTCCGATATATCGTTGGATAAAAAGGTGAGGGAGTTGTCAAGGGAAAAGAGTGTGCTCAATGTGGGGTTCTTAAAAGGGAAACGGGTTGAATATCCAGTTCCTGTGCGCTATTCTCCGGTAAATCCTGATGCTTTCTTCCCATCTGGCAGGCTGCAGAACAACAGCGCCCCATATTTCTTCTCCACATCATCGGTCCGTGATCTATATGATTCATTCACCTACGAAGAGATATCAATAATCTATCCTTTGGAGAATGATCTTTTTATTATTGTATTTCTGGACAGAAGTTATATAAACGGTCTTCTTGCCACACTTAAGAATGCCGGTGCAGTCCTGGAAAAATCTATGCTCTATGATTCGGCAAGAAACTATGTGTCGCTGGAGAATCATTTCTATAACAGCGAATATGACAAGACATTCAGATATGCCCTTAAGAACAATTTATATTTTGAGCTCCATGTGGATTATTCCAAGATAGAAGATGATGTCTTAAAGCTAAAGATATCGATTCTGGTGGTATTCCTGGTCTTCATAATCTGGCTTTTTATTCAGAACATAATCCTGGAGAAGAGGGTATTCCAGCCTATCAACCGTATGAAGGAGCTCATCACATTCATATCCAGGGGGCGGTTTGACATAAAGTTGCATGATGACAGCTACCAGGAGATAGAGGAACTGAGCGACAAGCTGGATATGATGATAGATAAGGTCTCTGCCCTTACCAGGGAGGTCTACGAGAAGGAGATGCTTGCCACACAGGCCAATATAAAGACGCTTCAGGATCAGATAAATCCACATTTTCTTCTTAACACATTGAATTCCCTTAAGCTTATGGCTATAAACAGCCAGAATGCAGATATAATAAAAACAATAGATACACTTGGAAACCTTATGCACTACGGGCTTTTTGACCAGGATAAAAAGGTTTCGATAAAAGAGGAGCTGGGAAGCATACAGAACTATGTGGCAATAAACCAGATACGGTTTAAAAAGAGCATTATACTCTCCATAGATTGCCCCGAAACACTGTTTAACCACCAGACCCTCAAGCTGCTGCTTCAGCCGGTGGTGGAGAACTCTATCAAGTATGGGTTCAGAACCGACAGGCCGCTGGAAATAAAGGTCTTGGTCTCCACCAGCAGCCGGGTTACTTCGTTTGTGATCTCCGACAATGGAAACGGGATAGAAGAGGGAAGGCTTAAGTATATACAGGGGTGCCTCGAGGCAGAGGGCGCAGTGGGATCTTCCCACAACCTTGGGCTTATAAATGTGAACAGCAGAATCAAGATGCAATATGGCTGGAAGTATGGACTGAGTATCAGCTCCAAAGTGGAAGAGGGTACTGTGATAACTATAAGGATACCGGATGAACTATGCGATTATTGATGATTGATGATGAACAGACCAGCTTTGAGATAGTCAAGGCTACTATAGACTGGAAATCTTTTGAAATTGTCCCTGAGTATGCGGAAAGTGCTGCCGTGGCAATGGAGAAAATCAAGCAGGAGATACCCGACATTGTCCTTACCGATATAATGATGCCTGGTATGGATGGCTTTGAGTTCATAGAGTGGATCAAAACCAACAGCTATAACTGCGAGATAATTATCCTGACAGCCTACGGTACCTTTGAGTATGCCCGCAAGGCCCTGGACTTTGGAGTTACAGGGTATCTCCTCAAGCCTATTAACGAGGCAGAGCTTAAGGAGCTTATCAACAAGGCGATTTATAATATCAGCCATAACTCTAAGCAGACAGACCATGTGAGCTCAGTCAATTATTCTCTGCCTGTGCGGCTGGCCTGTGAGTATATCAAGAAGAATTTCCAGGAGAATATAAACCTGAACAAGATATCCAACTATGTCTCCTTAAGCAAGAATTATTTCTGCAATATCTTCAAGAAAGAGACAGGAATCACTATCTGGGACTACCTTATCAGGATACGGATGGAAGAGGCCAAGAAAATGCTTCTGGAGACAGAGCAGAAGACCTACGATATCTCCGAGAAGACAGGCTACGACGATCCTTCCTACTTCGGACGGCTGTTCAAGAAATACACCGGATTCACCCCGACAGAATACCGGGAGAACAAGAAGAAATAAATGCTGTTTAATTCCCTATTGCTTTCTCAACTAATCCATTCAATGTCTTGAACATATTGCACCACGACTCGACAGAGTAGTTGGGACCTATATCAAATGGAACTGTCTCAGCACATACTGTGTCGCTGAATCCCCGTTTGTTAAGAGCCCTGAAGAAATCATCCCATGGGAATCTGCCGTGGCCAGGCAGCAGGTGGGAATCCCGGTCGCCTGCATTGTCGGCCAGGTGGAAGGCAATAAGGTGGTCTTCCATAGCATAGTAGGCTTTCATGGCATCTTTCCCATAAGAGAGCAGGGCATGGCCTGTATCGAGACAGAAGCCAAGATTAGGATGTCTGTTTTCCTCATACAGCTTTAAAATATGCTCATTCTTGCTTCCGAGCCTTCCACCTGAGCGGGGCGGCATGTTCTCAATAGCAATCTTGAAATCAAACTGTTCAGAGAACTTGAGCATAGTCTGCAGAGATTTATTTGCCTGTGCACATATCCGGTCAAGCCCCTCCTTCTCTACATCATAGCAGCTTAGTCCATTGACAGCTGCTCTGGTGGTGGGATGGAGAATACCTATTTTAGCTCCGCAGGCCGCAGCTTTCTCAATCCAGATTTTCATCCGCTCTACAGCTCTGGTTCTGTCCAGTTCGTACAGAGCGGCAATATCGTCTAAGACAGGCTGTTCATAGGGCAGATGGAAAGTGTTTATGACAAGTCCGGCAGCCTTGAAAGCTTCGCCAACCTTGGCAAGATCTTCGACAGAGCCGTCGAAAAATCCATGGCCTGCCCATCCTTCAAGTCCATAGAAGCCAGCTGTTTTTAGAATATCAATAGTCTCGGATACCGATTTGTTTCCAGCTACAAAACCATCATAGGAAGGACAAAAACGTAAATTCTTAATGTTGTTTTCCATAGCTAATCCTCCAAAGATTTCTCCACTAATTTATTCATCTCTTTGAACATATTGCACCAGGCCTCATCGGAATAGTTAGGACCAATGTCAAAAGGTGGTGCCTCTACGCAGACATTGCCTGTGAATCCCCGTTTCTTAAGGGCTTTGAAGAAGTCGCCCCATGGGAAGTTGCCGTGGCCGGGCAGTATATGGGAATCCCGGTCGCCTGCGTTGTCGGCCAGGTGGAAAGCAATAAGGTGCTCCTCCATGTCGTAATATAGATCCATAACATCATGTCCATAGGACATAAGGGCATGGCCTGTATCCAGGCAGAAGCCTAAGTTGGGGTGCTTGTTCTCCTCGTAAATCCTTTTAAGGTGCTCGCCGCGGCTTCCAAGCATTCCGCCGCCATAAGGTTCTATATTCTCAACAGCAATCCTGAAACCGAACTGCTCGCCGAATTTCAAGAGCTCCTGAAGCGATTTGCACACCTGTCCGAACATCCTGTCCTCGCCCTCAATCGCAATATCATAGCACTGCAAGCCGTTCCACCGGCGGCGGGAACATGGGTGGATTATTCCAATGGTGCTGCCTACAGCCACAGCTTTCTCAATCCAGCTTTTCACATTCTCTACAACTCTCTTACGGTCACATTCATAGAGGTTTGAGATATCGTTCATCTCGGCATGGCTGTATGGAAGATGGAATGTATCTATGGAAAGTCCTGCAGCCTTGAAGGCTTCTCCAATCTTAGTAAGCTCCTCAAGAGAACCATTTAGTATTCCTTCTCCGTAAACTCCCTCCATTCCATAGAATCCAGATTTCTTGCACAGTTCAATTATTTCTTCAGCTGTTTTTTTGGACTGCATTACTCCTGTGTCATAGGATGGTACAAATCTATACATCATTCCTCCAGCGATTTCTCCACCAGATCATTCATTTCTTTGAACATCTTGCACCATGCTTCGACAGAGTAGTTTGGCCCGATATCGAAAGGAGGAGTCTCTACACATACATTGCCTGTGAATCCACGCTTGTTCAGAGCCTTGAAGAAATCGCCCCATGGGAAGTTACCATGACCTGGCAGGATATGGGAATCCCGGTCGCCGGCGTTGTCTGCCAGATGGAATGCAATAATATGCTCTTCCATAGCATAGTAAGCTTTCATCACGTCTTTTCCGAAGGCCATAAGAGCATGGCCTGTATCAAGACAGAATCCAAGGAGCGGATGTTTGTTTTCTTCGTAGATTCTTAACATATGCTCGTTGGTGCTTCCAAGCATACCGCCGGAATAAGGGACAAAGTTCTCGACTGCCAGTCTGAAATTGAACTGCTCGCAGAACTTAAGAAGATCCTGCAGCGATTTATGCACCTGGCCGAAAATCCGGTCCTCGCCCTCTATTGCAACATCGTAGCAGAGGAGGCCGTTATGGCGGCGGCGGTTGCAGGGGTGCATCACTCCGATGGTGCTGCCCACAGCCACAGCTCTTTCTATCCAATACTTTGCTTTTTCCACAACCCTGGTTCTATCGCATTCATACAGGGTTGATATGTCATCCAGCACCTTGTCCTCCCAGGGCAGGTGGTAGGTGTCTATAGAGAGACCCGCCGCCTTGAAGGCCTCTCCGGTTTTAGTAAGATTCTCAATGGAGTCATTGAATATGCCATACTCGGCATGCCCTTCGATTCCATAAAATCCCGAAGCCTTGCAGATATCGATGATCTCGGAGGCAGATTTGTTGCCGGAAAGAAAACCATCGTAGCATGGCACAAAACGTAAGTTCTTAAGATTGTTTTCCATTTTTCTCTCCATCTATTGATGTTTAATATTTTATGTACTGCTTTAAATGAAGCTCCTCTGCCCGGTGGCAGGCTACCTTATGGTTGCCGAAACAGCGCAGGCATGGCATTTCTTTCTTGCATTTCTCGGTGGCATAATGACAGCGTGGATGGAAATAGCAGCCTGTTGGAGGATTGATCGGGTTAGGAATCTCGCCTTCCAGGAAGATCGGGGCCATCTTGCGCAGTGGATCAGGCTCAGGAATTGCAGACATCAATGCCTCAGTGTAAGGGTGCATAGGATTTTCGAACAGTGTCTTCTTATCTGCCTCTTCCACAATCTGCCCCAGATACATAACAATGATCCTGTCGCTTATATGCTCCACAATGCTTAAGTCGTGGGCAATGAAAAGGTATGTGATATCCTTGATCACCTGAAGCTCTTTGAACAGGTTGATGATTTCGGCCTGTACAGAAACATCAAGAGCAGATACGGACTCGTCACATACTACAAATTCAGGGTTTACTGCCAGCGCCCTGGCAATACCGATACGCTGTCTCTGCCCTCCGGAGAAGGCATGAGGGAACCGTCTTAAGTGCTCCAGGTTCAGCTTGCACAGGTCTGCTATCTCCCGGACACGGTTGTCTATCTCGCTCCTGCTCATGGTCTTGTTTGCCACAAGGGTCTCTGCTATTATATCCCGGACTGTCATACGTGGGTTCAGGGAAGAATATGGATCCTGGAACACCATCTGTATCTTTGATCTGATTTTATAAAGCTGCTTTTTCTTAAGTTTAAGAATGTCCACACTCTTCTCATCAGCGAAGTTATAGACAATCTCTCCGGCTGTAGGCTCCATTGCCCTTAAGACCAATCTGCCCAGTGTGGTTTTGCCTGATCCGCTTTCTCCCACCAGCCCCAGTGTCTCTCCGCGGTGTATTTCGAAAGAGACATTGTTCACAGCCTTTACAGACATATTGCTTCTTCTGAGAAAACCTTTGTATATAGGAAATTCTTTGCTTAAGTTTTTTACGACAAGAATATTATCTTCCATATCCTATTTCTCCTGTTCAAGGCATTTCCAGCAGAATACACTATGTGTTTCTGAATACTTCTTGATCTCCGGTGACCTCTGGTCGCACAGTCCTTTTATGGCCGATGGACATCTGGTACAGAATTTGCAGCCTTTCTGGACATCGAACGGTCCAGGAATCTGCCCCGGAATAGCTTCAAGCTTTCCACCCGTATTGCTTCCGATTTTAGGGATTGCCTTAAGAAGGTTGATGGTGTAAGGATGGCGGGGTTCATAGAAGATTTCCTCTGCTGTTCCCGACTCCATTATCTTACCCAGGTACATAATCTGTATAGTATCTGCCATCTGGGCTATTACTCCCAGGTTATGGGTTATGAAGATTATGCTCATGTTGAATTCCTGCTGCATATCTTTCATAAGCTTAAGAATCTGGGCCTGGATTGTTACATCAAGTGATGTTGTCGGCTCGTCCGCAATAACTATGGAAGGGTTGGTGGAAAGAGCAATGGCAATCATGGCTCTCTGCCGCATTCCGCCGGAAAGCTCAAAGGAATACTGGTCTACACGTTTATCAGGGTTGGAGATTCCAACCTTTGCCAGCATCTCTATGGACCGCTCACGGGCCTCCTGTTTAGTCATGGGTGTATGGAGCATAAGGCATTCGATCATCTGATGTCCAATGGTATGGAGAGGTGAGAATGCACTCATAGGCTCCTGGAATATCATGCTTATCTCTTTGCCTCTGATATTGCTCAGAATCGGGCTTCTGTCGGGAAGTTCATGAATTTTTATAGGATTGTCCGGATCCTTATAGTAGTTGATCTCACCACTCTTTATCTCTGCTGTATCAGGCAGAATCCTCATGAAGGCCTGTGCTGTCACACTTTTTCCGGAACCGCTTTCACCAACTATTCCTACAGTTGAGTTTTTATCAACATTGAAGCTTACTCCGTCGACAGCTTTCAATACACCTTCCCTAAGGTTGAAATATACTGATAAATCTTTTACTTCAAGCAGTGTTTTTTTATCCATGGCATACCTCAAGATTTTTCTGAATATGGGTCGGCAGCATCTCTGAGTCCGTCGCCTACAAAGCTGAATGAGAGAACTGCAAGTATTACGAAGATAGAAGGAATAAGCATCCATGGGCTGCTCATTATAGTATCTATATTCTGTGCCGCTTTAAGCAGTACTCCCCAGCTGGTCACCGGTGGCCGGAGGCCAAGGCCCAGGAAGCTTAAGGAGGTCTCGCTCAATATCATGTTAGGGAACGATATGGTCAGGTCAACTATGATATAGCTTATGAATGTAGGTATCATATGCTTGAATATGATGCGCATATCGCTTGCTCCGCACAGCTTCGCAGCTACGATGAAATCTGCTTCCCTGATGGCTATGATCTGGCTTCTGATACGGCGGGCCAGGGTTGTCCAGCCGATAAAGCCCAGGATTATGGTCATCATGAAATAGACTGTCTTTGGGCTCCATTCCTTGGGCATGGCGGCCGCAACACCCATCCACAGCGGATAGGTAGGAATAGAACGTATGAATTCGGTCAGACGCTGGATGAAGTTATCTACCCAGCCTCCGAAATAGCCCGAAACACCACCTATGACAAGTCCAATTACAAATGCGATGAAAAGACCCAGGACACCGATGGAGAGCGAGCTTCTGGTGGCAAATATAGTACGGGAGAAAACATCCCTGGCCATATTATCAGTTCCCCACAGGTGGACAAATCCATTTTCCACACCATAGATATGGATAGAACCTGGCAGGATTCCGAAAAGCTTATACTTTTCCCCCTTTACAAAAAATTTAAGGGACTGGATATTGGTCTCATCAACCACATACTCCATCTTAAGGGTCTCTTTGTTTCTTTCCCGCTTGAAACCATAGACATGCGGAACAGGAGAGAATTTTCCATCTGCGTTTTTGAAAACTATTTTTGAAGGAGGGCAGAATACATTTTCCCCATTTCTCTGTGTCGGGCCATAGGGTGCAAAAAACTCAGGGAACAGTGCAAATATAAGGAATATAGAAAGAATTGTTATTCCGACAATTGAAAGCCTGTGCTTGCGGAATCTCCACCATATGAGCTGCCATTGGGACGCGGTATAATATTTAATTTTTGAATTATCGTCTTGTATCTTCATATCTTTATCCCCAGTCTGATTCTTGGATCCAAGATGGCAAGAAGGATATCAGAAATAAATGTTCCGATAATGGTCATCAAGCTCATAAAGATAAGCAGCGTTCCTGCAAGGTACATATCCTGGCTTAAAAGAGCGGTAAGATATAGCGGTCCCATGTCTGGGATAGAGAGTACAACTGCTACAATAGGGGAACCGGAAATTACATAGGAAAGTTCCCAGCCAAGGGTGCTGGCAATGGGGTTCATTGCAGCTCTGACCGGGTATTTCATAATCAGTGAATTCCCAGATACACCTCTGGCTTTGGCGGCTGTCACATACAGCTTGCTTTTCTCGTCCAACAGTGTGGCGCGCAAGGTTCTGATTACCTTTGCAGTTCCTGCCACAGCCAGAACTACAGCGGCAACCCAGATATGCTTAAGCATGTCCACTACCTTTGCCATGCTCCAGGCCGCATTCTTGAATTCAGGCGAGAAAAGACCGCCTACAGTAGTATGGGTATATTTTGTGCTGAAGTAGAGGAGCAGCAATGCCAGAAGGAAAGAGGGAATAGAGAGTCCCAGATATCCGGCAAATGTAAAGAAATAATCGCCTAAAGTATACTGCCGCATTGCAGAATAAATTCCTATAGGTATGGCGATCAGATATGTAAAAAGCATGGTCAGGAGGGCCAGATAAGTTGTAAAGGATATTCTTTCACCGATTACAAACAGAACCGGGCTTTTATACCTGAAAGATATTCCAAAATCTCCACGGCTTATAATGCCCCAGATCCATTTGAAATATCGTTCATGTACCGGCCGGTCCAATCCATATAGTGCTCTCATATTCTCGATTTCAGCCTTAGAGACCACTTCGCCCTGGTCTGACCGTCCTGCCGCAAAACTGTCTGTAAAGTCTCCTGGAGGTAACTCTATTATTATAAATACAACTATTGAAACAAAGAATATTGTGATTAATGTCGATAAAAGTTTTTTAAGAATGAAATTTACCATCAATATCTCCATTAAAAAAGCTGCACTGCCGGTGGGCAGTGCAGCGGAAGATAATTACTGTTCAAGGTACCACTGACATGGTTTAATTGAATATTCGTAGTAGTATGTGTATCCCTTCATAGCAGGATCGATTGCGTTCTTAAGTCTGGATCCAACTACTATTGGTCCCTTGAGGTCGTAAACTGTACCGATCAGGAACAGGTTCTTGACTACAATTTCTGACATCTCTCCAGCCAGTTTGTAATATTCTGGAGTTCCGAATTCAGTTGTCAGGAACTTCTCATACAGGTCAAAGAGTGTCTTGATATCTTTAGGAGGCTCCATGCCTTCCTTACCATTGGTATTGTACCAGTTCAGCCATTCAACTCCACAGCCGAAAGAGTCACCGAACTCAGGAATGAATGGAGAATACTCTCTGTTGTAGAAGCTTGAAATCTCAGTTGTTGTAGGAGAGAAGATACCGATGTCATGGTCATTGTTGGCCAGAAGCTGCTTATACAGGTCTGTATTTACTTCCTTGATCTCTGTTCTTACACCGATAGCATCCCAATACTCTTTAAGCATCTCAACCATAATTGCAGGTGAGCCCTGAGTTGTGAATGTAGCATAGATTACCAGCGGCTTGCCATCTGGGCGCAGGCGGAAACCGTCCTTGCCGACTTTAAGGCCGATCTCATCCAGCAGAGCTTTTGACTTCTCTGGATTATATTCTGCCATATATTTGGTCATCTCTGGTGTGATGAAGGAACAGGTCAATGGGTTACCTGGTGTGTACTGTGCTGGAGTACCGATTCCAAGGTAAACAATCTCGTTGATCTCATCTCTGTTCAGAGCCAGTGACAATGCCTGCTTGAACTTGATGTTATTGAAGAGCTCTCTGAGAACAGGATCCTTGTGGGTTGGGTTGAGAGCAAATGTTTTTGCTGATGTCAAACCGTTCTGGATAAGCTTAACCTTATACAGTCCCTTTGATTCATTCTCTTTAAGAGCTGTATACTGCTGCAGGCTCATACCCTGGTTCTTGCGGTCCACTTCACCGTTCAATACCTTAAGGGTCATGATTTCCTGATCCTCGTGGAATACTTCATCAATCTCATTGGTGTATGGAAGCTGATTTCCTGCTGTATCTACAATATGATAGAATGGGTTTGCTTTGAACAGTCTGTGTTCTGTTGTCTCCTCGACCAGAACATGGGATTCCAGGGTCGGTACAGAAACAGGGAGCTTGCCGGACAGGCAATGAACACAGTCCTTCCAGTCGTTATAATAAACGCCGAAAAGCATTACCCAGTTATCGAATCCCAAGGAAGCAGCCAGTTTGTCTGCATCTGGGTTGTACTTCTTATGGTACTTCATGAGAACGTGCTTAGGCTGGAATGGCTGGCAGTAGTAGCTTGCAAGCATGAGCAGGAATCCAGGAGCTGGTACGTTGAATCCGAACTTAACAGTGTATTTGTCTACAACTGTAACCTTCATAGGCTCTCCGCCGAATCTGAAAAGGCTGTTTACTTTACCGGTAAGCTCTTTGTTGAGTTTGATGTCTTCCCACCAGAAGCGGATATCTTCTGTTGTGAAAGGCTCACCGTCAGACCACTTGTGTCCTTCTCTCAGATGGAATGTAAGCTCTGTGAAGTCGCTGTTCCATTCATAATCTTTTGCAACATCTGGAACAATAGCCTTAAGGTCATCTGTCATTCTTACCAGGTTTACATGACGTATGGAAAGAACTTCTGATGTTCCAGACTCAGGTCCTCTGGACATAGCTCTGTATGTTCCGCCATATTTTCCGATTTCATTGTATGGAGGAAGAACCATAACATCCTTAGGAAGTCTTTCTGCAACAGGAGGAAGACCAGCATTGTCAAAGATTGGGTTCTGCTTGAACTCAAGCTTCTTTCCGCTCAGTTTTTCATACTCTGCAAGTTCATACTGTCCTTGGTATTTTCCTGCAGGTATTCCTTTCATGTCTGCAATGGTTGGTGCGTCGCTCTTTGGTCCGGTTGCTGCGCCGCCAGAAGCTTTCTCGCCTTTAGCGCCAGCGAAGAGACCAAGTGCTACGAACAACATTAAACATGTTAGAAGTAGTTTTTTCATAGTTTCTCCTTTTTATCCTCGTTTTATTCCAGTATAAAACTGCAGCTCCGGGAACAGTTAGGAGAAAATTACTGTTTTTTTCGGACTATATTATGATTTTTGACCGTATTTATTCCGGAAGAAATCGGCAAAATAATCTACATCTTTCTGGGAGATCTCGACAGCACCGCCTATAGCCATAGAGTTGATGTAAACCATAGCAGTTTTTTCGATGATCTGTGAGCCTATGAAAGCTTTTGCCAGGGAGACATCGCAGCTTATCGCACCATGGTTGGCTATAAGTGCCCCCTGCCTTCCTTCCAGCGCCTTGACGCAGGCGGCAGCCATTTCCTTGGTACCTGGCATAGCATAGTCTGCCACCCGTATGGAGCCACCGAGAATCTGCACCTGGTCCTCGCAGACAGGGGGAATCTCTTTCCTTGCCGCTGCCACAGTAAGGGCATAGGTGGAATGGGTATGCATTATACCATTCACTTCCGGCCGGTTCTTATAGATTTCTGCATGAACAACTGCCTCGATAGAAGGCTTCAAGGTCCCCTCGTAGGCCAGTGTGTCTATGTTTACAATTACCATCTGCTCAGGGGTAAGGCCTTCGTATGCCATCCCCGACGGTGTGATTGCCATAAAAGTTTCATCTATCCTGGCAGAAATGTTTCCCCAGGTTCCTGAGACCAGCCCGCTGCGGTACATATCCAGTGCTGTCTTATAGACTTCTGCCTGCGCTTTTTTTGCCTTTTCTCTGTCCATCGTTTATTCCTCAATATTTATACTGATACAGCATGTGTTCCCCTCTGAGGAAACGCTTTACATCTGCAACAATCATCCTGGTGTGATTGGTCAGGACATCATCTGTAGCTCCGGCTATGTGTGGTGTGATTACAACATTATCCAGCTCGGTTATGTAGGGGTGGTTGCTCCGGATAGGCTCGCTGGAATAGACATCGAAGGCTGCCCCGCGGATCTTCTTTTCGCGCAGCGCATCTATAAGGGCTTCCTCGTCAAGGATTGCCCCCCTGGATGCATTGATGAAATATGCAGTCGGTTTCATGAGCGAGATCATCTCTCTGCTTACTATTCCTTCAGTCTCCGGTGTCACCTTGAGATGGCAGGTGACAAAGTCCGATTCCTTCATCAGCTCTGCAATGCTTTCTGCTTTCCGGATCCCGAACTCCTCAACATCTACTTCGCCCACATATGGATCGTATATAAGCAGCTCCATACCAATGGCCCGGGTAATCTTTCCCACACGGCGTCCTATGCTGCCATATCCCAGTATACCCAGTGTTTTTCCTTTAAGCTGGGTTCCTTTGAAAACCATGTAGGGGGAATCCATGGTCATATCCCAGATAACATCCTTCTTAAGCCCCTCGCGGGTCTCCTTATGGAATCCGGGATCTGCCGTAAATCGGCCCTCTTTTAAGGCGCGGTAGGCCTGGGGAATATTGCGGGCAACAGAGAGCATGAGTCCGATTGTCATCTCGGCGGTGCAGTCGGAATTCCTCCCGGGGGTATACAGCACCGGAATATTCCTTTCCTTGGCCGCCTGCATGTCGACATTCACAGGGGTGGCACGGGTGCAGGCGATTAATTTCAGATAGGGGGCACTTTCTATTACCTTCCGGGTGATGTCGTCGTAGCTCGTTATTATAATGTCAGCATCCTGGGTCTTTTTGACCAGTTCCTCTTCCGAAAACTTCGGAAGTCCAAGGGCCCAGCCCTGTTTATCTACTTCACCTATCTCATATAAAGGCTTAAGTTCATTTTCATCATATTCTGCAGAGAAAAATATTTTCATATTATCAGTATAAATCTGTGATTTCCCTTAAAGGTAGGAGAAAATTACTGTTTTATTCGGACTATGTTATGATTATTTATTAGTTCAGGTTATCAATAAGCCAGCTTTGATAAAAATAATTATTTCCAGGAAATGAAGCAAAATGAAATTTTTTTGTGTTTATACAAGGTGGAGGCATGCATGATTGATGTCGAAGAAGCCGACCGCCAATATAAGGAAATAGAGTCAAAGTACAAAGGCACAGACCAGTGGCTGAAATCCCCCAACGGAAAACCGACCAAACTCACCGAGAGACAGTGGGTGCAGGTGCGGACACCTAACTTTATCAAGTGGTTTGGAGACTGGGTAAGAGCATGGCAGAAGCAGAAACTTGAACAGACAAAGGTTAAAATTATATCTAAAGGGGCTTTTAAGAAGGTAGATGGGTTAACGGTACAGAAGTCCGCCGAAAGATTATTCCCAAAACCTAAAACTTATAAAACAACTGTCGGAAATATAATAATTGATTTAAGAAGCGTTAAAGATACACTTGCTCATGGTTACGGGCAAAAGAAATTAGATATTTTGCCATCTTTACAAGATGATTTTGAGAATGCTGTTTATCTATCAAGCGAAAAAGATTTTAGTGGGAAAGAACAAATCAATCATTATTTTGCATATCCTATCGAATATGATGGAAAACGCAATCTGGTCTTTTGCAGGGCGATACAAGATGTCAACAAAAACAGGCTTTATGTTCATGAAGTTTTTGTTGAAGACGAAATAAAAATTAAGAGCAATACCCTTCAAACCGCTGCCCATCTACCCGAAGATAGTAAGCCACACGGAGGCATTGCCCTTTATTTAAAGATACTCGATGATGTTTTATCTGTCAACCCCGATGAGGTGTCAAAAGTAATCGACCCAGACACTGGCGAGCCGTTAGTTGTATATCATGGAACAAACGCAGACTTTGATACTTTTGATACATCAAGGTCAAGCGGAATGTTCATGTTCACAGATGACCAAGCACTTTCAGAACAGATTGCCAATAATAGGAATACCGAAACTGCAAGAGTTCTGGGAACATTCTTGAATATCAGAAATCCAAAAACCTTTGACATGGA
This sequence comes from Spirochaetia bacterium, assembly GCA_017649605.1. Classification (GTDB taxonomy): domain Bacteria; phylum Spirochaetota; class Spirochaetia; order CADAEX01; family CADAEX01; genus CADAEX01. The sequence continues at coordinate 44,232 of JAGCGL010000049.1, read as the reverse complement.
TGGCTATGACTGGTTTGGGAATGGTGTAGGCGAGAACGAGGGCAAGTCCATAAACAAAGGCAGAAAGACCAACTTCACTTATTTAGAGGCTACTAAAGCAAAGAAAGAGGGCTTTGACGGAACTATCCTTAACAATGTTACCGATACAGGGATTAAATCAAATCACTACATAGCCTTCTCTCCTAACCAAATCAAATCAGCTACTGACAATGTAGGCACATTCTCTGATAATCCGAGCATACTGTTCCAGACCGAGCATAACATTGAGGAAGATAAAAAATCACAGCGTACTGCTAATTCGGTTTCAGAAGCTATTAAGGAAGTTAAGAAATCACCAGACTTTAATACGGATATTACAAATGATATTTTAGGTATTACTGCAAGGATTACAGGAAAGGGGCTTGATAAAATGGGTGGCGAAAAGGCTACCAAAAAGTCAATTTCCTCTCGGCTTCATGCTCTTGCAGTTGCTAATGTTGACTTCTTGTTTAAGAAAGCATATAGGGAAGTTGTACATCCAGATACTCATAACAGAAAAGAAGTAGTGCAAGTTCATAGACTTGGCTCTTTGATGCTTGACCCAACAAACGATAAATATGTTCCTGTAATGCTTACTGTAATTGAGTATAAAAAAGATGGGTCAAGAATATATACTGTTGAAGCTGTAGATGTTACACCTTACAAAGAAATAAGCCCCACAGGGCAACTGGATGCCTTCACCGATGGTGAGAGACAATCCCCGATTGCAGGGCTTATAATTAGTTTAGCAAAAGATGTTGAGATTGTCAACCAGAATAATTCAACCGACAGCCACACCAATCTTCTGTTCCAGAGTGCCTATCATGGCTCTGGTGCTTCATTCGATAAGTTCGATACAGAATCTGACGAAATTGTCAACCCTGAAAACGACATAAGCTCCCAGACCGACACCGAATACCTCGATGCAGTACAAGCCAATGACATGACCAAAGCACAGGCTATGGTAGATGCAAGAGCAAGAGAGATGGGGTACAACAGTTAACCAACTTTGATAAGGATTACGCCCAGCACAATGGCAAGGATTCCGGCAAGCTTGTTCAGGGTGGCCTTCTCCTTTAAGAACAGGAATCCCAGGATTGCGCCAATCACTATGGAAGTTTCCCGAATAGGGGTTATGTAGCTGGCCTTTGCCTCGGCAAACAGGTAGTAGATCATCAGTATTATGGCATAGCCGATGAAGCCGCCGTAGCCGATAATGCAGGAATATTTCCATTCGTGCCTAAAGGTGTCCCTCATATGGCTTAAGGTATAACCCCGCTTCAGCATAAGAAAGCCGATGGCAAAACTCATGGCGACAATTCCCCGTAAATTGTAGAGGAACAGGGGATTGACACTCTGTACTGCGACCCGGTCCACCAGGTTGTAGCCTACCATGGAAAGACCCGTGAAAAAGGCTATCTTCTGCCTCTTTATGCTCTCCCATATGTCAGAAAGCTTTCTCCCCCTGGTAAGCGCAAACAGGAAAACTCCCAGAAGTACAAGGGAAATGCCCACTATTGCCAGGCGTGATATCTGCTCGCCCAGGAAGATGGAACTCAGTATGGCAATGAACATGACCCCTGTTCCTCTGGTCACAGGGTAGGCCATGGAGATATCAGAGCTTTCATACATAAAGACCAGCAGCAGCGTGTTCAGCCCGGCGAAGAACCCTGACAGCAGTATGACCGGAACGGCATGTATATCCAGACCTTCGATGGAGATCAGTACAAGGGTGACGGGCAGTATTGTCAGATGTGATAATGCTAATCCTGTAACCATGACAGAATAATCTCCAGCTTTCTTCTTGGAGAAGAAGTTCCAGGTCGCATTAAGTATGCCGGATATGAGTGTCAGGACAAAGATGGTCAGATTCATCTATATTGATAGTATACCAGTAGAATATTTTTTGCAAAGGGCATATAATCAAACTATACTAGATTTTTGATGGGGGAACTATGTACGACATAGCAATCATAGGTGCTGGCGTAATAGGTGCTGCCATTGCCAGGGAGCTTTCCAGATATCAGCTCAAGTTTATTGTGGTTGATAAGGGAAACGATGTCTGCGCAGGAACATCCAAAGCCAACTCTTCTATAGTACATGCTGGATATGATCCAGAGCCGGGTACACTTATGGCTAAGCTTAACAGCGAAGGCAACCCGATGTTTGATAAACTCTGCAAGGAGCTCTCTGTTCCGTTCAACCGGTGCGGCTCTTTTGTAGTTGCTTTTACTGATGAGCAGGTGGAGACCCTGAAGGTTCTCCTGGAGAGAGGAAAGAAGAACGGCATTCCAGGCCTTGAGATTGTAGATGTAAAGAAACTCCTCGAGAAGGAGCCTGCGGCAAGCCCAGATGCAAAGGCTGCCCTCTATGCCCCTACAGCCGGAGTTGTAGATCCGATGCTCCTTACCACAGCTCTTATGGAGAACGCTGTGATGAACGGCGCAGACTATAAGCTGAACTATAAGGTTGACTCCATCGAGAAGACAGCCGGCGGCTATATAATCCACAGCGATGCAGGCGATGTTGAGGCAAAGTGCGTCATCAACGCGGCTGGTGTCTACTCCGACATCATCCACAACATGGTCGCAAAGCCGGACTTCAGCATCACACCAAAGATCGGACAGTACTTCCTCCTGGACAAGAGCGAGAACGACAAGATCCAGTCTGTCCTTTTCCCATGTCCTGACAAGAATGGAAAGGGTATCCTGGTTGCCCGCTCTGTGCATGGAAACGTAATCCTTGGACCTACAAGCGATGTGGACCAGGACAGGGACGACACCGGAACAACAGACGAGGCTCTTAACAGAGTCCGCCAGGGCTGCTCCAAGCTGGTTCCAACCATCACCACCAGAAACTGCATAAGAAACTTCGCAGGTATGCGTGCTGAGCCTTCCACAGGCGACTTTGTCATCCGCGAGGTTAAGGATGCACCTAAGTTCATCGACGTGGCAGGAATCAAGTCCCCTGGACTTTCCGCAGCCCCTGCCATTGCCCTCTATGTGGTGGACATTGTAAAGAACTGCGGCATTGCGCTGAATCCTAAGAAAGAGTTCAACCCGATTGTAAAGCGGACTGTATTCATGGAGCTCTCTCCAGCAGAGCAGGCTGCGCTGGTAAAGAAAGACCCGCGCTACGGAAGAATCATCTGCCGCTGCGAGCGGATTACCGAGGGCGAGATTGTGGACGAGATCCACCGCCCGATCCCAGCTGTCACACTGGATGCCATAAAGCGGCGCTGCCGTCCGGGAATGGGCCGGTGCCAGGGTGGTTTCTGCGGACCTAAGGTGCACGAGATCCTTGCACGGGAGCTTGGATGCGAATGGAAGGATATTGTGCTGGATAAGAAAGGATCATACATCCTTACCGGGAAGACAAAGTAGGAGGATGAGATGAATTTTGATTTAGTAGTAGTCGGCGGCGGTCCTGCCGGAATGGCAGCTGCCCTTGAGGCATATAACAACGGAATCAAGAGTATAGCTATTGTAGAGCGCGATGTTGAGCCGGGCGGAATCCTGCAGCAGTGCATCCACAACGGATTCGGACTCCATGTGTTCAAAGAGGAGCTCACCGGTCCAGAGTATGCGCAGCGCTTTATAAACATGACCAAGGAAACAGAGATCAAGTATTTCCTTGATACAATTGTACTGGACATTGCGCAGGATAAGACACTGACTGTGATGAACAGCAAGCAGGGAATCTTCGAGCTCAAGGCCAAGGCTATAGTACTTGCCATGGGCTGCCGCGAGAGGACAAGAAGCGGCATCGGAATCGCAGGCGACAGACCGTCGGGCGTATTCACAGCAGGTGCTGCACAGCGTTATATCAACATCGAAGGGCAGATGGTGGGCAAGAAAGTCATCATCCTGGGCTCCGGAGACATCGGAATGATCATGGCACGCCGTATCGTGCTCGAGGGGGGCGAGGTTATCGCCGTAGTTGCAAGAAGCTCCTTCCCGAAAGGCCTTACCAGAAACGTAGTTCAGTGCCTTGACCACTATAATATCCCAATGTGGTACAGCCACAACATCGTAGGAATCTACGGCAAGGAGAGGGTGGAGAAGGTTGTAGTCGCAGAGTGCGACAAGAAGACCAAGGCAGTGATCCCAGGCACCGAGAAAGAGTATGCATGCGACACAGTGCTCCTCTCTGTAGGACTTATCCCGGAGAACGAGCTGTCAAGGCAGGTTGGAATAAAGATCGACCGGAAGACATCGGGCCCAGTTGTCACCGAATCCATGGAGACATCGATGGAAGGTGTGTTTGCCTGCGGAAACGTAGTGCATGTGCACGACCTGGTGGACTTTGTTACAGAAGAGAGCCGCAAGGCAGGAAAGAATGCAGCCCTCTACATCAAGGGAGAGATCACAAAGAACTCACAGCCCAACACATTTAAAGTTGCAGGTGGCCTTTCCTACGCAGTTCCACATATGTTCAGACCAGAGAACCTGGGCGACAAGTTCGACATCCTTATGAGAGTTGACCGTGTGTTCGGCAAGTGCTATCTGGTTGTTACAGAAGGCGGCAAGGAGCTGGGCCGGTACAAGAAGCCGTTCCTGACCCCGGGCGAGATGATAAAGCTTACAGTTCCATCCTCTATCTTCAAGGGAATGGCTGGAAAAGAGATTGGAATCACTGTAGAGCCAGAGGAGGAGAAATAAAATGGAATGCTGTTATGAGAAGAAATTAGTATGTGTCTCCTGTCCTATGGGCTGCAGACTTACAGTCACAGTATGCGGTGACAATATCAATGTTTCAGGCAACACCTGCAAGCGTGGTGAGGTTTATGGCAAGAACGAGGTGACAGACCCGCGGCGCATGATCTGCTCCACAGCACGGATCAAAGGCGGTGTGCATCCTGTGGTTCCTGTAAAGACAGACAAGCCTATCCCAGAGAAGCTCAAGTTCAAGTGCATGGATGTGATCAACAGCCTGGATCTTAAGTCTCCTGTAGTTGCCGGCGACGTGGTTGCTGCCAATATTCTGGACACAGATGTAAATATTGTGGTCACACGAAATATGTGATCTTCAGAAAAGCTCGGTGAACTGAGTAAGCTGGGTTATTTCTTTGATTATGGGGGCAGGGAAGTTCTGCCGTGGTTTGAGGTTCTCATCCACCAGGACTCCTTTGCCCCCTATTTTTGTGTATGCGATTATAGTATCGGGTGCATCGTCTGCCAGTAGCACTTCTGACGGCTCAAGTTTCAGGTCTTCAAGCACATAGCGGAACGACCGTGGGTCTGGCTTTCCTATAAAGTGGCAGAAGGGGAGGTCGTAGATCTTTCTGAAGAAAGGAGTTATCTCAAGGTAGTCCATGACATTCAGGGCATGGTTGGCCCATGAGTTGGTGTATATGGAACAGGGGACCTTTAGCTTGTCCAGCATGAGTATAAGCTCTGAATTCTTTGGAAAATGCTCCCAGAACTTGGTGGGATGGATAGCCCTGAAGTAGCCGTAGATATCGGTGAAGCCATACTTGCGCTGCAGCCAGTCGAGGGTGCTGGCGTAGACACCGGCGGGGCGCTCTGCCCTCATCTTGGCCGCCTCTTCGGCGGAGACTCCGAGGTAGTCGCCCACGAACTTGTTTATGCGCACCACCATAGCACCCTCGACCCCGGAGGAGCGGGGGTACAGGGTGTGGTCCACATCCATCAGCACATGCTTTATCACTTTGTAAGCCCCATTAAAGTGCGGAAATTCTGTGTCACCTGTACCGCCAGTTCCTCCGGCAAGGTGCCGCGCAAGGCCGCTATGCAGTCGTAGGTGTACCCTATGAAGCCGCTCCAGTTGGGGTACTTCCGCACCTTCTGCGGGGTAAGGAACGGAGCGTCGGTCTCGGCCAGGATCCGGCCGGTCGGCACCTTGGCTGCAGCCTCCTGAATAGGCTCTGACTTTTTATATGTGACATTGCCCGAGAAAGAGATATAGAACCCCAGGTCCAGGTACTTCCTTGCCCATTCCCAGCCGCTTGAGAAGCAGTGAATTATCCCTGCGCGGCCGAGCTTTGCGCCTGCAAGCATGCTGTAAGTGTCGGGGTCTGCCTCCCGGGTGTGGATAACCACAGGCAGGTCAAACTGCTTTGCTATGTCCAGCTGGGCTGCGAACAGTTCCTTCTGCGCCTGTACACCGCCGTACTCGAAGTGATTGTCAAGGCCTATCTCGCCAACAGCAATGAGCTTGCCTTTGCCCCGGTGTTCTGCCACCTGCTTCTCAAGCTCCCCAAGCCGCCTCTTGAGGTCATCTGCAGGCAGCTCCGACTTGCTCACCGAAAGGCCGTCTGTTATGTACAGCTGGTCAAACTGGCTCACCATGGAAAGCCTCTCTTCGAAGGTGTCGGTGTTGGTCCCGACATCAAGGGCCAGCTCAAGGCCATTATCTACACAGGTCTGGAACAGGGCTTTCCAGTCCATCTCCTTGGTCTGCCAGAGAATAAGGTGTGTATGTGTATCTGCAATGCCCCTGTACAGGTGCACATGCTGGGCAACTTCTTCTGTCATGCTCATAGTAAAAAGGTATTCTTTTTATAATGTTTTGTAAACGGTTTATAAAAATAATATCTTGACGGTCATGGCCTGGAAAAGTAAAATAAATAGACCTGCCGGAGTGGTGAAATTGGTAGACACAGGGGACTTAAAATCCCCCGGCCCTTAAAAGCCTTGCGGATTCGAGTTCCGCCTCCGGCATTTTAAACAAATGCAATAGTTGACATTATCGCTCATTCTTGATAGATTTTTGTCGTTGCATTTATTGTTTTGGGCTGCTAGCTCAGCTGGTAGAGCAACGCCCTTTTAAGGCGTGGGTCAATGGTTCGAATCCATTGCAGCTCAAGACGCGTCTCCTTCGTCTAGGGGTTAGGACAACGGGTTTTCATCCCGTCAACACAGGTTCGATTCCTGTAGGAGATGCCTTCTTACAACAGCCCGCACTTCCCGGTGCGGGTTTTTTTATTCCCCTGTTCAGAAGAAAAGATTGAATATCTGGCGGCAGTACTTGGACCACAGGTTAGGGCTCTTGTGCATCTTGGCTATATTCTCGTCGGTCAGCTGAATCTTGAATGACTTGTTGAACAGCATCTGATAGAAGAAGTGGCACACCTCTTTGTCCACCTGGTCCAGGTCGCTGTAAGAGATCTGTTTGATAGGGTCGTTTCTCCTGTGGAACAGGAACACAAAAATAGCATTCTGCACATCCTTAAGATAGGCCTCGAACCGCTCATCGATAGTTGTCGGGTCGCTTGAATCCACTCCAAAATTGATCCAGGGCTGGGTGTCCAGGATAAAGTGGCCCAGCGGGTCGTTCTTCCGCGCTATCCGTATGGTTCCCCGGTTATAGTTGGTCACCGGATGCAGATGTTTGTCCACAACCACCACTGTGCCGTCGGGATGGACAAAGACCTGGTTCTGGTCTTCGCCCCGCATGCAGTGGATATGGTATTCCTCGGTGTTGTCAAGGATAAAGTAGATTATGGATAGCTCCCGCTGAGGAATCTCCTGGGTTGTGTCGAAATCGATGCCGAAAAGATGGGCGAAATAGGTCATCCGGCTTACCCCTTGGGCAGTCAGGCTGAAGACCGAGATGAACAGTATGAGCAGGAGGGAAAATATTTTCCTCATTTATTAAATTATATCATGGTAAAAGCGAGTTGTAAAGTTTAACAAAAAGAGATACCATTTAATTGGAGTCACGATAATGGAAGGACAGATCACTGGTCTTATGACCACTCTTATATTTCAGATCAGTATCATTATATTCGCAGTAAAGATATTCGGAAGCCTTGCTGAGAGGCTCGGTTTCCCGTCGGTAATAGGCGAGCTTTTATCCGGTGTTGTCATAGGGCCTTTCGCCCTTGGCGCAATCCCACTTCCAGGCTTTCCGCACGGACTTTTCCCTGTCTATTCCGAATCTCTGGCTGTCACTCCGGAGCTCTATGGCTTTGCCATGGTCGCGTCCATCATCCTTCTGTTCAACTCCGGCCTTGAGACCGACCTCGGCCTCTTCCTCCGCTATTCTGTGAGGGGAGGAATAATCGGTATCTCAGGTGTAGTATTCTCCTTCATCTTCGGCGCAGCGACATGCATGGCAGTCCTCCACACCCACTTCTGGGACGAGCGGTGCCTCTTCTTCGGAATCATGTCCACAGCCACATCGGTAGGAATAACAGCCCGCATCATATCGGACAGGAAGAAGATGGATTCCCCCGAGGGTGTCACAACCCTTGCCGCCGCAGTATTCGACGATGTTCTTGGTATCGTGCTCCTGGCCATAGTGATGGGCCTTGTGGCTGCAGTGAACCAGTCTGGAAGCAGCAGTCATCTGAACTCTTCTGCCATACTCAACATAGCATTCCGTGCCTTCGGCATCTGGCTGGGTCTTTCTGCATTGGCACTTATCTGCTCAAAGAGCATTGCGATCCTCCTCAAGAAGTTCCGCAGCTCCTATGACTTCTCCATATTCGCATTCGGCATTGCCCTGCTCCTTGCAGGAATATTCGAGAAACAGGGTCTTGCCATGATCATCGGCGCCTACATAACAGGTCTTGCTCTATCCCGCACCGACATAGCCCCTATAATCCTTGACCGGCTTGAGGGTGTCACCGCATTCCTGGTGCCGCTCTTCTTCTGTGTAATGGGTATGATGGTCCATGTGGCCAAGCTTTTTGATGCCCATGTCCTCCTGTTCGGCCTGGTCTACACAGTGGCTTGTATCCTTGGAAAGCTTATAGGATGCGGATGGCCGGCTCTCTATCTTGGATTCAATATCCATGGTGCGCTCCGCATAGGATGCGGTATGGTTCCGCGTGGCGAGGTTGCCCTTATCATAGCAGGCATCGGAATAACTGCAGGAATATTGGACGAGCAGCTTTTCGGTGTTGTCATAATGATGACACTGGTCACCACCATCATAGCGCCTCCAGCCCTCAGCATCATACTCAAGAGCAAGCAGCGGGGCACAAGGAAGGAGCTCAAGAGCTCTGCCACAAAGACATGCCACTGGGATTTTAAGACCAGGGAGATTGCCGACCTGGTTACCTATATGCTTATCACAGACCTCCGCAAGGATGGTTTCTTCGTGCTCACCATCGACAGCGACAAGGGTATCTACCATGCCCGGATGAACCGGATGGTCTTCACAATAACACAGCATGGCAAGGGAATCGACATAACCACCAAGGAGCGCCACGAGCAGTTCCTCAAGACCTCTATGTACGAAGTCCTCCTCCGCTTCATGGACACCGAGCAGAGCAGCCAGCAGCAGATGGAGGCTGTGGCAGAGGCAAGGAAGGAATCGGCCGAGACCAAGGAGAAGAAGGTGGATGTGGAGGTTCTCCAGGGAAGGATCTCCAAGGATCTTATAATCTGCAACCTTAAGGCCAGCAACAAGGACGAGGCAATCCTTGAGCTTGTGGATCTGGTCAGCACCTCACCCAACATCACCGACAGGCAGGTTCTCCTGGACGACATAATGCAGAGGGAGCAGAAGATGAGCACAGGCATGGAGCATGGAATCGCATTCCCGCATGCCAAGAGCGAAGGGGTCAAGCACCTTACAATCGCAATAGGAAGGAAGAAGAGCGGAATCGAGTTCGACTCCCTGGACGGTCTGCCATCTACAATCTTTGTGCTTATCGCATCACCTACCGATGAGGCATCGCCGCATCTTCAGGTACTTTCGGCAGTATCAGGCGTGCTGAGTCAGGAAGAGAACAGAAAGAAGATCTTAGAGGCCAAGAGTGCTGAGGATATAGCCAAGGTCTTCAGCGCAGAAAGCTCCGTATCATCCTGGTTATAAAGTTCATACTCTCCTGGAAGAAATCCTTTTTCTCCACATCTATGCCGGCAAGCTTTGCCACACCTTTTATGTCGGTGCGTCCTGTTGCCATGAGCACTTTCCTGTAGAGGGCAGGGAACCTCTTCTTGTCCTCCAGGTACTTGGCGTAAAGCCCAATGGAGAAAAGCTGCCCGAATGCATAAGGATAGTTGTAGAATCCCAGGTCTGGGCTGTAGTAGTGGCACTTCACTGCCCACATATACGGATGCAGCTGCTTCGGATCAAGTGCATCGCCGTAGGTTGCCTTCTGGGCATCCAGCATCATGCCGCACAGGTCGCCGGCAGAGAGTGGTCCCTCTTTCTGCTTCTCGAACACAGCTTTCTCAAAGTAGAAGCGGCACAGTATGTCAACAATAACCTGGGTCACCTCCATCAGGAACATCTCGGTCAGGTATTTCTTCTCGAATCCCTTGGCCCTGCTTATTGTACAGTTGTACAGCATGGTCTCGGAGAATATGGATGCAGTCTCGGCCAGAGTCATGGGGTAAGCCCTTGAGAATGCGCACTCCTCGCGAAGCAGGTGGAAGTGGTAGGCGTGCCCCAGCTCATGGGCTATGGTCGATACTCCTGAGAATGTGGGGCTGAAGTTGCACATAACACGGGATTCCTTGGCGATAGGAAACGATGTGCAGTAGGCACCGCCAACTTTGCCTGTGTGCGGCGGCGAATCTATCCAGCCATTCTCAAAGGCGTTCTTTGCAAAAAGCCCCATGTCATCTGCAAAGCTTCCGAAGGTCTGGATTATGTAATCCCTTGCCTCGTCAAAGCTCCATACTTTCGGCTTGAAAGCTTTCTCGGAGATAGGGGCAAAGAGGTCGTAGAAGGCCAGCTGCTTTATACCCAGGAGCTCCGCCTTCTTCTTAAGGTACTTTCGGAACTCAGGCAGCGACTCCTCCATTACAGAGATCATCGCCTCCAGAGTCTTGGCTGACATGCGCGACTGGAACAGGGATTTCTCCAGAGCACTCTTCCAGCTGCGCCTATTCTCCAGTGTCGCCGCAGTCTTCTTAACTCCGTTCAGGGAGTAGGCCAGCGGTATCTCCATGCTCTTCCATGCGGCAAGCTCTGCCTCGTAGGCCTTTTTGCGCACACTGCGGCTCCTGTCAAAGGCCAGGTTGCGGAGCTCTGTAATGCTCTTTCCGTCGCCTGAAAGGGAAGATGAGACAGCCTCCTGAAGCCTTCCCCATGCATCGCCTCCGGCAGCCTTGAGCTCCTGTGCCAGGGCCTCCTCGGTATCCGACATCTGGTGTTCAGCCTCCATCAGGGAATCCTTCATGAACTGGGCACGTTCTGCAAGGATAGGGCTTTTCTTGAGCAGGGCAGGGATATCTTTCTTGTGCTTTTTTACCAGGCTGTTGAAAAGAACAAAGCACTCGGCTAGCTTCTGGTGCGCCTCCTCAAGCCGGGATACCTCCCGCAGGGCACGGTTGTCTCCGGTATTCACCGAGAAGAGAGCATAGGCGTAGGAGAAAAGGTTCTCCATCAGGTCCATGGCCCGCCCCAGAAGCTGCACCGTCTCCTCCAGAGCCTCTTTTTTCCCTTTAGAAAGCAGAGTCTTTAGCTCTGCACACAGCGCCAGGTAATCCTTTATATCGCCCTCGTATGAAGGGTCGTCAAAGTTCTTGTAGATGTTAGTTAGATTCCATTTTGGAAGTGTCTCTGATGTTTTTTTCATAATGATTTTCGCTTTTTACCGATGAAGAATCGCTTTAAGTTTCCAGGAAGCCTATATGTCCCGCATGAACATCCGGCTGGATTATATACAGCCCGCAGAATGGCATCTGCCATCATCTCCTCTGTTGGAACCTCGACAGTCTGACCTGCATTGTCATATGCCCTGCAGTCCACATCTGTCCCTGCGATCTCTCCGCAGCAGCTGCAGCCTGTCTCCTTGATCTTCCCAAAGATATCATGGCCGTTCACACGGACAGTGGGGGATGACAGGAAATGATACTTCTTTGCAAGTTCAGGGGTGGAGATCTCCTGCTTATGGTATTCCAGCTGATACCCCGCAAGGCTGAGGGCAGGGGTCAGCGCTTCCACAACCTTGTCCAGCACAGCATCTGTGCCGACACAGCGGTCACAGGTCTTGAGGTCAAGGTACAGATACTCAATCAGAATCTTTTTCATACTTATAAAATAACATAAAAAAAGGCCAGAGTGTATACCCTGGCCTTTTGCGTGAATAAAGCGGCAGATTATTTGAAGTATCTGTCAAGAAGACCCTTCAGGGCCTTTCCGTGGCGTGCCTCGTCCCGTGCCATCTCATGAACTGTGTCATGGATTGCATCCAGGTTGTATTTCTTAGCCAGCAGAGCCAGATCTGTCTTTCCTGCTGTTGCGCCGTTCTCGGCATCTACTCTCATCTGCAGGTTCTTCTTTGTGCTGTCGGTTACAACCTCGCCCAGAAGCTCTGCGAACTTGGCTGCATGCTCAGCCTCCTCAAGTCCAGCCTTCTCCCAGTAGAGTCCGATCTCAGGATATCCTTCTCTGTGGGCAACACGTGCCATAGCCAGGTACATACCTACCTCACAGCACTCTCCCTCGAAGTTTGATCTGAGTCCTGCAATGATCTTCTCCTGAACATCTGCCGGAACATCTGGTCCGAACTTCTTTCCGACGCCTACAACATGCTCAGCAGCCCAATTCATCTCGCCTTCTACCTTCTTCCAGTCGGGTCCTGCATATTTACATACAGGGCATACTGCAGGTGCAGCGTCTCCCTCAAAAACATAGCCGCAAACAGGGCATACAAATTTAGCCATTTCCTTCCTCCATATATTTATTCATCAGCCTTTGTCAGGCAGTTTTTACATGTTCCGCGCACAGTGATATTCAGCTCCTCGCACTTGAACCCGCTCTTCTCCAGCTGACTGCTCAAGTCATCGAAGCTATAATTATAATCCATCACCATGCCGCATTTTGTGCACACAGCGTGGTTGTGGGGCTCTATAATGCCGTCGTACCGGTCGGCCGCCCCGGGCACCTTTATGCGGAGTATCTTTCCCTGCTCGGCCAGAAGGTTCAGGTTCCGGTATACAGTCCCCATGCTTATGGTGGGATCCTTCTCCCGGGTAAGACCGTAGATCTCCAGGGCGGTAGGGTGAGTAAGATGATCTTTCACTGTCCGCAGCACCAGCTCGCGCTGCTTTGAATATCTCTGTGCCTTCATCTTAATAAGAATTATTACTACTTATTCTCTTGAATGTCAAGTAGCCGGACTCAGCTGTCATAGCAAAGATGTAGCTTATTGCGCCTATCATAAGACCCAGCATGGAGAAGCAGTTGTCCATGACAACAACTGCCAGGGTCACTGCGATCAGGTTCAGAGTGACAGCCCAGCCGATATTGCGGGTTGTCCTGTTGTAGATGTTCAAGGAGCGGAGCCATGCGACCACCGGGAATGTGAACAGGGTAAGCGAGATCACCATGAGCGGCACCCTGCAGATCTGTGCAAGCTCCTGGGTAAGACCTGATATATTGATAAGTATATAGTCCCGCACCGGCGGCACAAAGATGCAGAAGAAGCATGTGGCGCAGACAACTGCGCAGATCCTGAACACAGCCTTGCGGATCACCTGATTATTTTCCTTGGTGCTGAAAAGGGCTATAGATGCCTCCTGTGTCGAGTAGCAGAGGGAGCGGAAGACTGCGATTATGGAGATCACCTCGCCCCATCCGGCAAGCGATTCTGTAGGGAGCAGTCCCCTCGAGATACCTGCGGCGATTATAGGGCGGTCTGCCTCGGTCACGAACGATGTCATGGCAAGCGGCAGATAGAACAGGGTAAGGTCTTTCCAACTCATGGTCTTTGGCGATGTTATACTACGCAGCTTCTTGAGGATCGGGCGGACAAAGATATATGCCGATATGGCGCCGGAAGTCACTCCCAGGCTCAGTGCGATGGAAGCCACATAGCAGCCCGGCACATTGCGGAAGGAGAGCATGACTGCAAGCGCCGCTATGCAGACAATTATCCTTATGACAGTTATCATGGATACCAGGCCGGTCTTCCCGTTGCGTATCAGGACACCCTGCCACAGGCGGCGCACCCCTATGGTCGGCACCCAGGGGAGCATAAGGAGGAACGCTATCCGTGTGCTTTCTATGTAATCAGGCTCCAGCTTGAGCAGGGTGGTGGCAATGAAGTCGAAAGGCCCCGGAAGAATGCAGAACAGATGGGTGATGACAAGCAGGCCCAGCACTATAAGGAGGAAATGCTTTACTCTCTGGTAGTTGTTCCAGCTGTCGCAGAGCGCTGTGGCGGCGGAGAGCATCTGGATTATAACACCCTCAAGAAGCAGCGAGAGAGATGTCACCACAGTGAATATGGCCAGGTTTTCCTTGGCATCTCCGATGCGGGAGATAAAGGCGATTATGGCAGGGAACTCGAAGTTCATTATGACCTGCATGAGCGCAAGTGGTGCCCAGAACTTTAGAAAGGAAGAAACTTTGAGCCGCTGTTCCATATAACCTCATATTATTCCTGCATATAAAAATTGTCTATAAAAATGTTGTTATTTTTTCATCTGTAGCATTATTTGAGACACCCCAAATATTATATTATTTAAAAAGGAGTATAAATGTACGGAGCAATTTTAGGCGACATAGTAGGGTCGCTCTATGAGTTTAACCCAATTGACACAACAGATTTCCCGCTTCTCAGCGACGATTCCATGTTCACCGACGACTCGGTCATGACATTAGCGGTGGCAGATGTGCTTTTAAAGGCGGGCAAGGATCCTGAGGAGAAGGCTGTGAAGCAGGCCCTTATAAAAAGCTTCAAGAAGTGGGGTGCAAAGTACCCGTTCGCAGGCTACGGCGGCCAGTTCCGCCAGTGGCTTTTCTCTGATATGACCGAGCCCTATGGAAGCTATGGCAACGGATCTGCCATGAGGGTGTCTGCAGCAGGATGGCTCTACGACACTCTGGAGACTACCCGCAAGGTGGCCCGGTGGACTGCCTAGGTTACCCACAACCATCCCTTCGGAATAGATGGAGCCGATGCCACAGCAGCAGCCATCTTCCTGGCCCGCACAGGAAAGAGCAAGCAGGAGATAAAGGAGTACATCCAGAAGGAGTTTGACTACGACTTGGAGCGCACCTGCGACCAGATAAGGCCCGATTACGATTTTGACGAGACCTGCCAGGGGACAGTGCCCGAGGCGATAGTGGCGTTCCTGGACAGCAAGGACTACGAGGATGCCATACGGCTTGCTGTGTCATTGGGAGGCGATGCCGACACCCAGGCCTGCATCACCGGAGGTATTGCCGAGGCTTTCTACGGTATGCCGAAGGAGCTGATGGCCGAGTGCCGCGACTACCTTTTGCCCGATATGCTTGAAGTTTTGGATAGGTTCGATGAATATCTGGTACGGTGATTAAAGAAGCTTTGATGATTCTTTATAAATATAGAAATATTTCGGATTCTAAATGCTTTGAATACACATTAGACTCTTTGGAAAATAATTATCTATATTTTTCTCGCCCATCTGAACTTAATGATCCTTTTGATTGTAGAATGAAAATTGATTTTAAAGCATCAGATGAAGAATATAAAGCATTTATAGATAATAAAATTACAAATCCAAAAGGACAGTTTTCAAACATTGAAGAATTGAAAGTTTTTTTAGCAGAAAATTCTTCTAAAAAAAATCAATTGATTGAAATGTTTTCAAATAGTAATCATATACTAAGCCTAACTTCAGATTGTCTTAATGAACAGATGTGGGGGTTATATGGTGGGGCTTATACTGGTATATGTATTGGATATAACTGTGTGGAAGAAAATGGGATACCAAAAGTACATTTTATAAAATATTCTCAGAATTCAATTAATATGAAAAATTGTAGTTCTAGATACTGTGATGACTACATCCCCTTTAAAAAAATAATGTATGATAATGAAGGCAGATTTAAAATATCACCTTTCGGTGATTTGAAAAAGCAGAATGAAATTCTTTCATACTATTTGGTTCACAAAAAGAAGTGCTGGGAATCAGAAAATGAATATCGGGCAATTTGTGTTGATAATCCTTTAATAAAAACTGACGATTTATTTGAAACGAAAATTTTCTATCCATATGATACTCTTGCAGAGATAATTTTTGGATATAATGTTGACGCAGATAAAGCTCGTATCATTTATGAAATACTGAAGACACAAAATAAAACAGTAAATTTTTATAGAGTTAAACCGGATTATGATGAATATAAATTGATTAAAGAGCCAATTATTTTTAATTATTAGTGAAAGGGAGAAAAAATGGACAAAACAACTGAAGACAACAATATAAAAGAACAGCAGGATAAAAAGGATTCATTTACTGACTGGGAACCCCTGGATTTAAAGCTTAAACCAGGTGCAAAAGATTGGATTACTAAAGATTATCGGGACGAGATATTTGACGAAAGGTACAATAATTCAAAGTAATCTTTCTATCTTATCTAGTATAGATATATCAGCCGGGAGCCATGAGACAGTACGCAGGGTTTCTTTTGACAGCCAGATAGCGTTTTCGTGTTCCAGCAGCTCAAGCTTGCCGGAGACTACAGAGCAGGCGTAGCATTCCATAGAGAGATGGAAGGCAGGGTAGTCGTGCTCTATTGTGTCGATGTAGTTGCCTACCTCTATCTCGGTGGCCAGTTCCTCTCGGATCTCCCTCTTGAGTGCATCCTGAGGAGCCTCGCCTGGTTCCACCTTGCCGCCGGGGAACTCCCAGCCGTCCTTGAATTCGCCGTAGCCCCGCTGTGTGGCAAATACCTTGTGGTCCCGGATAATGATGGCTGCTACAACATGGATGGTCTTCATATGGGAGAAGTATAATTTTTTAGTAGTTTTTTTTCAATTAATGGAATAAAATATTACCATGTTGGAACGATATTATTACGAAGACTCTTTTTCTAAATTTCTTTCGCAATCAGAGAATGAAATTTTAGGTATAATTGTTAAAGATAATTCATTTGATTCAAATTCTCTACAAATAGAAGCTTGGCTTGATGAAATAGCAATAATGAAAGATGTTGTTAAAAATTTTGCAGAAGGCCGTATTGCTTTTGAATATTCAATTCCCCGATTAGGGAAAAGAGCTGATGTTGTTTTAGTTTTTCATGGAATAATATTTGTTCTAGAATTTAAAGTTGGTGAAAAAGCATATTTGATTAGTGATAGTGAGCAAGTCTGGGATTATGCTTTGGATCTGAAGAATTTTCATGAAGCTAGTCATGATAAAATAATTGTCCCAATTTTAATTGCAACAGAGGCTAATGAGCGTTCATATAAGTATGTACAATGTCAGTATGATGATAATGTTTATGAGCCGATTTGTTCAAATAAAGATAGTCTCAGCTCAATTATTAAAATAATATTAGAAAAAAATAAAAAAGACTGTCATGATAATCTTTTAGATTGGGCGAATAGCAGGTATTCTCCAACCCCTACAATTATCCAAGCTGCAAGTGCATTATTCAATAACCAAAATGTTGCAGATATTACTAGAACAGAGGCTTCAGCAGAAAATCTAATAAAAAGTAATAATTATATTTTAGATATAATTGAAAAAACGAAACAAAATAATGAAAAAGCAATTTGCTTTGTTACTGGTGTTCCAGGTGCTGGAAAGACATTGGTTGGATTGAAGGTTGCAATAGAGCGGACAGAAAAAAAGGATTTAGCTGTTTATCTTTCTGGAAACTTTCCACTTGTAAGTGTACTTACAGAAGCTTTGGCAAGAGATAAAAAACAACAAGAAGAACAGAAAAAGAATGAGAAATATCCAATTACACAAGCAAGACGTGAAGTACATTCTTTTATTCAGATTGTTCACCATTACCGGAATACATTTCTTGAGAAAATTAAAATCCCAATCATTAATGATTCAATAGAAATAGATAAAACAAAAATTAAGAAACACGAAGGCGATGGATATGCCGAAGTAGAGCATGTTGCCATTTTTGATGAGGCTCAAAGGGCGTGGACTCAAGAACAATTATCTAGTTGGCTGAAAAGAAAAAAACATATTAATAATTTCCCTTATTCCGAACCTGAGTTTCTTATATGGTCGTTGGACCAGAGACCAGACTGGGCAGTAATTATCTGCCTTGTCGGAGGTGGACAAGAGATTAATACAGGGGAAGCTGGTATTTCAGAATGGATTCGTTCTCTTAACGAAAAATTCAACAATTGGAAAATATATATTTCAAATCAGCTTACAGAAAAAGAATATGCAGAAGGAAAAGTAAAACAGTTATTGTCAAATAATAAGAATGTCATTGAAAACCCAGCTTTACATCTTGCTGTTTCAATGCGTTCATTCCGGTCTGAAAAGGTTTCAAGCTTTGTTCATGAGCTTTTGGATTTGAATATTCAAAAAACTAAGGAACTATATAGAGAAATAAAAACTGCATATCCAATTATCCTAACACGTTCACTTGAAAAGGCTAAAGATTGGTTACGGCAAAAAGCTAGAGGTTCGGAACGTTATGGAATGATAGTTTCTTCTCAAGCATATAGACTTAAACCATTAGCTATAGATGTGCGTTTTAAACCTGATACAGTACATTGGTTCTTGGATGATAAAGATGATATCCGTTCATCTCTTTTTCTTGAGGATGTTGCAACTGAGTTTGATATTCAAGGTCTAGAACTTGATTGGTCTTGTGTTATTTGGGATGGTGATTTCCGATATTCCGAGGGTGGTTGGCAGAATTATTCATTTACAGGAAGTAAATGGCAGTATGTTAAGGCAGAAGAACGGAAAAAGTACCAATTAAATGCATATCGTGTTTTATTAACTAGGGCTCGCCATGGTATGATAATAGTTGTTCCGGAAGGTTCTGATAAAGACGAAACAAGAAAACCAGATTATTATGATCCAACCTATGAATATTTAAAACAAATTGGTTTGGAGATAATATGAAAGCAAAGTTTAGAGTTGGTGACACTATTTTCTGGTATTGTGATAAAGAACAATGTGTTCATGAAGCAACAGTTGATTTTGTTAATTATGCTGGTGCTGGTTTTCCTGATATAAATTATGAAGTAAATACTATCTGTTGTGGCAAAATGCAAACAGTCTTTGTTGATGAAAATGATGCAATGAAAGAGAATATGCTTTTGATCTGACAAACGATCTAAAATATCAGCTACTGATAAAGCCCCGATATCGGGGCTTTGTTGATGCTATTGCCAGGCTTCCTGCAAGTTAAAGCGCCTCAACCTGCTCTGCACTCAGCCCTGTGATCTTTATTATTGTCTCGGCAGGAATGCCCTCGGCCTTCATTCCTCTGGCTGCAGCCTCCAGTCCCTCTTCCCGGCCTTCTGCCAATCCCTCTTTGAGTCCTTCAGCGCGACCTTCTGCCAATCCCTCTTTGAGCCCTTCAGCGCGACCTTCTGCCAGTCCTTCTTCCCGGCCCTCGGCACGTCCTTCAGCAAGGCCTTTGTCATGAGCAGCAATGCGGAAGGCCTCGCGGTCAACCTCGGCCTTGTATCTCATCTCCTGTATCGCCCATTCTCTTTCATCATCGCTTATGGTCATCAGAATCTCTCCTGCCTCCTTTATTCCTTTGTTGCTGCCCATAATGCGGTTAAGGAGGTCTCTTTTATCTTTATCTGAACTGTCTCTTAAAAATATAATCCATTTTTCTATATCTAGCAAGTTGCTGATATCTGTGCTGCTGATCTCTAGGAACGGCATCTGGATGAATATGATCTGGAAGCAGTCGGAGAGCACTGTGCTGCCGCTCTGAAGAATGAATTTCCTCATGTATTCCCCGCTTCTGTCGAACAGCCCGAAGTTGGTGAACATGACATGGTAGACCTTCGGCAGTATGCTGTAAGGCTTTCCCTGCATTTCTATTCCGCCCATCATCCTGCACCCGTAGTACAGCGCGCGGTTTTTGAGATTGTCATTGCTCAGACAGGTCTGCATCTCCACATTTATCCTGCTTCCGTCCGGCATCTTGCACTGCAGGTCAAGCCGTATGTCCTTGGCATAGATAAGCTCCTTTGGAAGCTCGTTGTTTATGACCTCCACAGTCTCTGGCTCATAGCCTATGATTGCGGTCACCAGGCTCTTCAGGGCAATCTTTGACCCGGCCCCTTCATGTGTGAAGAGGGATTTGAATGTGCTGTCCACCTTGGGATCAAGCAGCTTCTTGTCTTTTGGTATGAAAATTTTTTCTTTCATAGTAGTCCTCCTAAAATTGAACTACATGTACATACTCAAAAAAAATTCATTTTGCTTCAATTTCCTGAAAACTTTTTTAAAAATGTTTTATGTGGTATACTTTTCATATGGATCACCTTTCGCCTGAGGCCCGGCACAACAACATGTCCCACATAAAAAGTATCTCAAAACCAGAGGTTCTGCTCCGGAGCCGTCTGTTTGCCCTGGGACTGCGTTTCCGCAAGAACTGCAGGAAGCTGCCGGGATCTCCTGATATCGTGTTCCCCAAGTTCCATGCAGTGGTATTTGTGAACGGCTGTTTCTGGCACGGCCACAGGTACTGCTCCAAGTTCCGTGTGCCATCCACCCATGTGGCGTTCTGGCGCCATAAGTTTGCCCGCAACAGGCAGCGTGATCAGGAGAATATCTCCGCCCTGTTGGATCTGGGCTGGAGAGTAGGGGTGGTGTGGGAGTGCTCTATTACCGGGCGCAGTCAGAACCAGAAGCTTGACAACATCGCATCCGAGATTGCCCAGTGGCTGGAGGAGGGGCTGGGTGTGCCTTATATCGAGTGGTGATATTTGACAACAGCCATAAAATAGCTTATATTATTTTTGTATGCAAGTTGATATCATTTTGCATACAAGGAGCAGTTATGGCATTATTACAGGTCCGGGATTTTCCCCAGGAGACATATCAGATTCTGGCTCAGGTGGCCAAGGAGCAGAACCGTACAGTTCCCCAGCAGGTTATTTTCCTGCTTACTTCCATATTAAACGCAGATGATAACAAGAACGGCGCACGGCGCCGCAGGGTGCTGAATGATCTTGATGCTCTGGAACTTCATCTGCCTTCCCATTCCCCTTCTCCAGCTGATCTGGTGCGGCAGGACAGGGATGGTCTCAGTAGGGGAGGCAGGCTCAGATGATTTATGTTTTAGATACCTGCGCTGCCTTTGAGATTGCTTTTCATGGGCCTAAATATAGTCTCTTCATGAATGCGGTTGCTGGTGCAGAGAAAGTTATTGCACCCACTTTGTTTGACTCTGAGGTGACCAATGTGCTTTGGAAATATGCACGGAATGGTGCGGTAGATGAGGAGAATGCAAGGAAGACTCTCGCTTATCTCCTGCAGATGGTGGATGAATACACTGACACCAGCGAGCTGGCAATAGAAGCCCTGCACGAGGGAATACGGCTGGAACACAACATCTACGATATGTTCTATTTGGTGCTTGCCCGGCACAACGGGGCAACTCTTCTGACCACGGACAAGAAGTTCAAGGCTCTGGCAAAATCTCTGGGAGTTTCTGTCCTTTAGTACTTTTTCAGTATCTCGCTGAAGAACCGGTAGGTTGAGTTCACCTTATTTATGCTCTTGGGGTTTGCCTTTTCAGGCACCTGGTCCATAAGCATCTCGAGGCTTCCCAGTGTTGTGAGCACCGAGTTGTCGAAGCTCCGGTCCGACTTGATCCAGTAGTTGCCCCTCTCGTCGGTGTGCAGTGTCATGAAGCCCAGCACCTTGCCGTTCTTCTTCTTTGGACACAGCCAGAGGAGTATATCCATGCAGTCGGCCAGCTGGTCGAAGTGCTTGTTCGCGCTTATGCTTCCCACAAAAGGCAGCTCCTCTTTGAACTTCCGGTCCGGGTTTATATATGGGATCATCCGCTTCACATCCCGCAGCTTCTCATTTGTAAGGAACTCCATGTCGTGCCACATAACTTTGCACTTGAGATCCTTGGACTGCGGGTCAACAACGAACGAGCCCGACTTGATCACCTTGGCCAGATTCTCCCACTGGAGTATCGCAGTCTTGTTCTTGTTTCCCTTGCCTTTCTTGAGCTCGAAGAACTGGTTGCCTATCTTGATCTGCCATGCGTTGTCTGCCTTCTCCTTCCCCTTGGCCTCCTTCTGGATGGCTGTGGTCAGCTTTGCGGCAAGCTCAGGCGATATCCTCTTGAGTATCTCGGTGTTGAGCGGCGATACAGAGTGGGCATACATGCGGCTGGTGCGCACTATCTCGCCGGCTACGATGAAATCAGGGTTCTCGTGGAACATTACAGAGCCAGGATGGATGAAGATGCGCTCGGCGGTAAGGCTTGAGTAGGCACCTTTTCCTGTGCGTACACATACGAACTGGATAAGGCCCTTGGCCACGGCGCTCAGGTAGTTCTCGACACTGCCGCCACCAGATACAGGGATTCCCTGCTCGCCCACAATATCCTCAAGCTGCTCCTTGATGCTGACAATCTCGTTCATAACCTTCAGGTCCAGGAAGTTTGAGTCGCAGAATTCCTCCTTGTGCTCGGCGTTCACAAAGGAGTCGTATATATCGATGTAGGATACGAAGTCGCCATATTTGCTCCGGAAGGAATGGTGTGCCTTGCGCGCCTCCATCTCCATACCCTGCGGCAGCAGGAACGGGCTGTTGGTGGAGAGGAATGTGACAGCGATTATAGTCTCCTCGATCACATCTGGATACTTGAGGACAGCCTCCACCAGCATGCGTGAAAGCCGCGGCAGGAGAGGGTAGGCCGCCATCATCTCGCCTATCTTTGTCAGTGTGTTGTCGTCGTTGAGGGCATCCAGCATGACAAGGGTCTCGATGGCGCTCTTTATGCCGTTCTTCTCGGGCGAAGAGATGAAGTCGAAGGACTCAAAATCGGTGATTCCCAGCTCTGCCATCCGCAGGATAACCTCTGACAGGTCGGTGCGGTAGATCTCCTCCTTGGTGAACATGACACGGCTCTCGAAGCTCTGCTTGGTGTAGAGCCTGTAGCATGTGCCAGACTGTGTTCTTCCGGCCCTTCCTTTCCGCTGGTTGCACGATGCCTTTGAGATAGGTGCCTCTAAAAGCGATGATGTGAATGTCCGTGTGTTGTAGGTGTTTATCTTGGCAAGGCCTGAGTCAATTACAGTGGTGATTCCGTCGATGGTCACACTGGTCTCTGCTATGTTTGTGGCCACTATCACCTTGGTCTTGTCTGGCGGTGTCTCTATGAAGATCCGCTCCTGCTCCTCCTTGGATAGCCTTCCGTACAGCGGCAGCAGCATAAGCTTGTCCCGCACTGGGCTTGCATCCAGCATAGTTATGCAGTCCTTTATCATCTTCTCGCCCGAAAGGAATATAAGGATGTCTCCTTCGCGCTCCTCCCCGATGCACCGCTCAACAATGTCCCCCACCTTGAGCAGGAGTTCCTCGGGTCTTGCATCCTCAGGCACTGGGTCGTAGACAACTCCCACCGGATACATCTTTGAGTCGATGTGGACTACGGGACAGCCCCCGAAGTATTCGGAGAAGACCGATGTGTTTATGGTTGCCGACGATATGATTATCTTGAAGTCGTCCCGCACATTGGAGATCCGCTTCAGAAGGCCGAGTATGAAGTCTATGTTAAGGCTCCGCTCGTGTGCCTCGTCCACAATTATGCAGCTGTACTGCGACAGGTATGGGTCGAACTTGATCTCCTGCAGCAGTATGCCGTCTGTCATTATCTTGATCTTGGTGCTTGATATGGTCTGGTCTGCGAACCGCATCTTGTAGCCCACAGTGCCCGGAACCTCGCAGCCCAGCTGGCGCGCTATATAGTCGCATACCGAAAGTGTTGCAATGCGCCGTGGCTGTGTTACGCCGATTATTCCGTTGGTGGAGAACCCTGCCTCGTACAGTATCATAGGAAGCTGGGTTGTCTTTCCGCTTCCTGTGGGGCTCTCTATTACTATTACTTTATTATTTTTTATGTACTCTAATATTGTCTCTTTGTGCCGGTAGACCGGCAGTTCATGTGGTTGCATTATGCCTCGTGATTAAGTAAAGATTTTATTTTCTCTATTCCCTTTTCCAGCGGCAGTCTCTCGAAGTTCTCCCTGGTCCTGAGGTCCTTGACTGTAATAGTTCCGGACTCATATTCATCGGTTCCGATTATGATTCCCACAGGGATATGCTTTTTCTCCACGTAGCCGAACTGCTTGTTGAGCTTCTTGGCCTCGGGGTAGAGGTCGCAGGAGATTCCCTCTTTCCGCAGCATCAGGGCTATCTTTGTGTAGTGGCCTAAAAGTGGCTCATCGGTGTTGAATATGATGGTGTCGCACAGGGCCTGGTTGTCATTCTTCTTTCCAAGCGCCTCGAGGGCCGAGATAAGGCGGTCTATGCCGATGGATGCACCTACGCCCGGAAGCTGTGTCTTGGTGTAGAGCGAAGCCAGGTTGTTGTACCGGCCGCCAGAGCAGACAGAGCCGAACTCCGGCGCGCTGTCCAGGAATGTCTCGTACACTATGCCTGTGTAGTAGTCGAGGCCCCGGGTTATTGACGGGTCAAGGACAAAGCAGTCTGCAAGACCGTTGTCATCCAAAGCCTTCTTGAGTGCACAGAGCCGTGCTGTGTCATCAGCCTCGCCGCCGGCAAGGGCAGTGATCTTCTCCAGGGTCTTGTCGAAGCTCTCCTCCATCTTTATATAAGAAAGAATCTTCTCTGCAGCATTGGAGCCGGCAATCTCGGCCAGCTGTTTTGCCACCTCTTCCTCTCCGATCTTGGCCAGCTTGTCCACCAGACGGAGGATATCGGTAAGCTTGTCCTGGATTCCCAGCTTGGCCAGGAAGCGGTTGAACACCTGTCTGCTTGCCAGGTGGATCTTGAAGCCGTCCACACCGATGTTCTTGAGGGACTGGCAGATCATGGTCAGAATCTCCAGGTCGGCGGCGGCAGAATCTACCCCCACTATGTCGAAGTCGCACTGGTAGAACTCGCGGTAGCGTCCTTTCTGTGTGTTCTCGCCGCGCCATACCTTGGCAATGTGGTACCGCTTGAAGGGGAGTGGAAGCTTGTCCAGGTTCGCGCTGACAAACCGGGCAAAGGGAACAGTAAGGTCAAAACGCATGGAGACATCGCGGTCGCCGTTGTCGGTGAAGCGGTAGATCTGCTTGTCGGTCTCGCCGCCGCCCTTGCCTAAAAGCACCTGTGTGTACTCCAGCACCGGAGTGTCGATAGGGGCAAAGCCGAAGCTGGTGAATGTCTTCTCCAGAATGGCGAACAGCCTCTTCTTCTCTGTCTCCTCGGCAGGGAGGGAGTCTCTGAATCCTTTTAGGACTTTCGGTTCTATGATGCTCATGGTTTTTTCCTTTATTTCTATATATAGCATACAAAAAAAAGGGGAGTATGACAACTGCAGGAGGGGTGTCAAAAAAGTTCCCAAAAAAAATTTTATAAATCTGGGAAAAAAATAGTTGACATTTTTCCCTACTATCCCCCATAATGTCCATAAGTGGTAAATTGTGGTATATTTTGGATGTTAGTGGTGGAAGATTGTGATTTATTGGAATAATCTGGATGACAAGGGGAGAATGATGCTTCCGGCAGGACTCAGGACCGGGATGCAGGGCACAAAGCTCTACATTACCCGTGGCGCCGACACCTGTCTGTGGATGTTCACCCCGGAGCTGTGGGAACAGTTCAAGCAGCGCATTATCCAGACAACCTCCAGCTTTACTGAAGACGGAAGAGTGGTGCGGAGCCATTTCCTTATCCCGGCTCAAGAGATCGAGATAGACAGGACAGGCCGCATCAACATATCCCTGCCATTGCGCCAGTATGCCGGACTTACCAAGGAATGCTCCATCTGCGAAGGGATGGAAGAGCATATCGATATTTGGAATAGAAGTCTCTATGACAAATATATTGAGGAAAATGTATCCAAGGTTAAGGCAGCATTGGAAAATATTGGCAGGAGTCTCCAGTAGGCTATGGAAGTGGTTCACTATTCGGTACTTAAAAACGAGGTTCTCTCCTATTTAAAACCCTCAAAACCAGGCGAGCTGTTCATAGACTGCACCACCGGAGAAGGGGGCCATTCCGAGGCCCTTCTTTCTGCTTATCCCGATATCAAGCTGATCTGCCTGGATGCAGATGACCATATACTCAAGGTTGCAGAGGAGCGTCTTGCCCCCTTCAAAGGGCGTGTTCAGTTCTGCAACACCTGGTTCAACCGTTTTTTTGCAGACTATTCCACCCGATCCCCAAGGCCGGACAAGATCCTGTTCGACCTGGGAATCTCCACATACCACTATGAAAAATCAGGCCGGGGGTTCTCTTTCCGCAAGGAGGAGCCCCTGAACATGGAGCTTGGTGAAGACCTGGTAGTCTCTGCCGCCGACATGGTCAACAACTATCCGGCAGAGCGCCTGGCCGACATCATCTACAACTATGGCGAAGAGCGCTACTCAAGGCGCATTGCCAGGGCCATAGTGGAGGCGCGGGAATCAGGTGCCATAACCACAGCCGCCCAGCTGGCAGACGTAGTCTACCACGCAGTGCCTGAAGGGTACCGGCACGGCAAGATTCATCCTGCGACACGCACCTTCCAGGCGCTGCGTATCGCCGTGAACGGCGAGCTGGAGCGGCTGCCGGAGGCTTTGGAAAAGGCGCTCGAGGTGCTGGTTCCGGGCGGCAGGATAGCTGTCATAACATTCCATTCCCTGGAGGACAGGATTGTAAAGAATTTCTTCCGGGATAAAGAGAAAGATTGTATCTGTCCAGACTCTGCACCACGGTGTACCTGCGGCAGAAATCACCGGGTGGTGAATATAATCACCAAGAAACCGGTAGCTCCCTCCGAGGCTGAGATATCGGAGAATGCTGCATCCCGCAGCTCCAAGTTACGGGTGGCAGAAAAGGTGGCTGTATGAAAGGAAAGTTGAGCAGTTTTGTCATTTTAGTTCTTGTTATAGCAATAATGGGGCTGTTTGCCCTGAACATATACCAGGGATATAAGTACGAGCGGCTTCAGGCCGAGGTCAACGAATATCAGAACACGCAGGAGCAGTGGTTCGAGAAAAACAAGCAGGAGCTTACAGCTCTTTCGGCTTACAGCTCTCCACAGCATGTGAAGGATGTCAAGGAGACAATGAAGCTGTCCAACGCAAGTGTAGGGCAGACAATCATAATAGAGACAAGGAGTCAGGTAGATTCGGATGCAGAGGAGCAAGAATGAACTAGCTCTTTCCGTAGATGAAATAGTTAAGGCAACTGGTGGCCAGTTGCTGTCTTCTGGGGAGGGGACATATTTTACAGGTGCATGCACAGACTCAAGGATGGCCGGTCCAGGTTCCATCTTCTTCGCATTGAAGGGGGAACAGACCGACGGCCATCTCTTTGTCTCGTCTGCAGCAGACAAAGGAGCTGGTATGTGTGTTGTGGAGCGCTTGACTCCTGACATAAATAAAACCATTGAGTCGGGGAAATGTTACATCCTGCAGGTTCAGGATGCTCTGGCCGCTCTGCAGGCTCTGGCCCGGTTCTACAGGGACAAGTTCCCGGCTATAAAGATGGTCGGTATAACAGGCTCAAGCGGAAAGACCACCACCAAGGAGCTTATAGCCTCTATCCTTTCCAAGCTTGGCAGCACTGTATGCTCCAAGGGGAACCTCAATTCCGAGATAGGCCTTCCTCTTTCCATGTTCTCTATCCGTGCTGAACACAAGTTCGGCGTGTTCGAGATGGGCATAAACCACAAGGGAGAGATGGATGCCCTGGTTGGTGTGCTCCATCCGCAGGTGGGGGTTGTGACCAATATCGGCACTGCCCACATAGGTATTCTGGGATCGCAGGACAACATTGCATTCGAGAAAGGAAAGATATTCTCCGAGAATCCATCGCTCGAGGCCGGCTTTGTGAACGAGAACGA
The DNA here is from genome assembly GCA_017649605.1 of Spirochaetia bacterium. GTDB lineage: Bacteria > Spirochaetota > Spirochaetia > CADAEX01 > CADAEX01 > CADAEX01. Next base: position 16,542 of record JAGCGL010000049.1, on the reverse strand, counting down.
CGATTATGCCGACTACCTGCAGCATCAGGTGGGAGAGGAGCTGCAGTACTTTACATATGGTGCCTCCATGGCAGAGGGCTTTGAGCTTAAGGGGACAGAAGGCTCAGAGTTCACTCTGGGGGAAGAGAAGATACATTTCCCGCTCATGGGAAAATACAACTTCCAGAATGCAATGGCGGCCGCCGCAGTTGGACGCTATTTCGGAGCAACAGATACGCAGATAAAAGAGGCTCTGGAAGGGGCCAGCACTATGTTCGGCCGGGGAGAACTTTATAAGGTCGGCGGCATAGATATTCTGTGCGACTGCTACAACGCCAACTTAGAGGCTGTAATGGCAGTTGTGGATTTTGCATCCGAGGCAGCCTCCTCTGTGAAACGTGTGGTGTTTGTGCTGGGGTCTCTCCTGGAGCAGGGTGATGAGTCCGACAGCATACATGCAAAGATAGGGCGAAAGCTCTCTTATTCGGATGCATCAGGTATCTTCCTTTTCGGAAACGAGATGAAAGCTGCCTATGATGCACTTATAGATGCAGGAAAAAGCCCTTTCTGGAGCCCTGAGTACGAGGCGCTGGAAAAGGCAGTTGTCGATTTTGTCAGCCCTGGGGACCTGGTTGTGGTAAAGGGCTCCAGGGGCATGGCAATGGAACGGATTGTGGAAAAACTAAAGAGCAGGGGTAAATGAAGTGTTAAAAGAGTTAGCTTCCCAGATAAACATATTTAAATACATCACCTTCAGAGCATCGTATGCGGCAGTTACAGCACTTATCATATCCCTTATCATGGGGCCAGGTGTCATCCGCTGGCTGAAGAAGAAAAAGATGGGACAGGAGGTGCGCTCCGACGGCCCACAGACCCATCGGGTCAAGGAAGGAACTCCTACCATGGGCGGTATCCTGATCATCTTTGCCATTGTTATCTCTGTTCTTCTCTGGCAGGACCTCAGGAACAGCTTCACCTGGCTTTCCCTTTTTGCAGTTCTTGGCTTCGGCGGCATAGGCTTTGCCGACGACTGGCTCAAGATAACAATGAAAAATACTGTAGGGCTCAATCCAAAGCGCAAGATTATGTGGCAGATCGTTGTGTCGGCCATCATTGTCATCCTTATCTATCTGAACAGGAACGATAACACTACAATGCTCTATGTTCCGTTCTACAAATATCCGGTATGCGACCTGGGACTGCTCTATATTCCTTTCGGCATAATAATTCTGGTGGGCGCATCCAACGCAGTGAATCTGACCGACGGTCTGGATGGCCTGGCGATAGGGCTTGTGTTCCTGGTGGCAATTGGGTTTGCGATCCTGGCATATATAACAGGCCGTGCAGACTTTGCGGCTTATCTTAATATTCCGTTCATGTCCGGATGCAGCGAGCTGGCAGTTCTAAGCCTTGCTCTTATAGGGGCATCAATAGGATTCCTCTGGTTCAACTGCCATCCTGCCGAGATGTTCATGGGCGATACCGGAAGCCTTTCTCTGGGCGGCATAATCGGACTTATGGCGCTTCTTCTTAAGAAAGAGATACTGCTTATCTTTATCGGAGGAGTATTTGTGATCGAGGCATTGTCGGTGATCATCCAGTGCCTCTATTTCAAATATACAAAGAAACACAGTGCAAATCATGAAGGGAAGAGGGTGTTCCTTATGACACCTATTCACCATCATTTTGAGAAACTGGGATGGAAGGAGACCCGGGTTGTCACCCGGTTCTGGATTTTAGGCGGGCTTTTTGTAGTACTGGCCCTGTCATCGCTGAAACTGCAGTAAGGAAAGGAGACTGATGGAAGGTTTCTTGATGGAAAAACAGCGCGGTTCCTCTTTTGATACAATGCTGCTGGCAGTGATCCTGCTTCTGGCAGGCAGCGGTATGGCCATGCTGTTCTCTGCCTCCTACCCGGATGCTGTCAACTCAGGAAAACCGTTCACCTACTTTATATCCCGGCAGGCCCTTATGTTCTGCATGGGTTCCATCATTGCCATCATTGTGGCCTATATGCCTCTGAATGTCTTCAGCAACCTTAACAAATTTTTCCTCATTGCAGTTTTTGCCCTTAATATGCTGCCTCCTCTGTACGGTTATGTGAACGGTGCTTCCAGGTGGATCCGCATCGGAGCCCTCTCAATACAGCCTTCGGAGTTCTATAAGATAGCCCTTGTCCTCTACCTGGCCACCGACTTTGTCAGGGTCGAGAGCGGCCGTAAGAAGTATTATTCCACATCTGTCTTCACAGTGGTTCTTATTGTCATCCAGATAGTATGGCTGCAGAGCGATTTATCCACCACATTATTTATTGTAGGACTCTGCGGAACTATGTTCTTTGTCTCCAAGTTCCGCTTTAAAATGCTTATCCTTCTGGGGCTAGCCCTGGGGCTTCTCTTCCTTCTTTTCATACTCAGCGAGCCATATCGTCTGGAGCGTCTCACATCCCACATGGGTGGAAACACCGATGTCAAGGGAAGCAGTTACCAGATTGTAAAGGCCAAGGAGGCGCTCCTTGCGGGCGGCATCTTCGGGCGGGGCATAGGAAGCGGAAGCTATAAGATGGGAAGCCTTCCGGAGGCAAAATCTGACTTTATCTTTGCCATTGTAGGCGAGGAACTGGGATTTGCAGGTGTCCTTATTATTATCCTGCTGTTCGGCTTCTTGGCTTTCAAGGGTTACTATATTGCATGGAATGCCACCGACAAATTCAAGTCGTATGTGGCTTTTGGATTTACTACCTGCATCTTCTTCCAGATGCTTGTTAACACTGCTGTTGTGGCAGAGCTTCTCCCCACTACAGGAATTACCATGCCATTCTTCTCCCAGGGTGGAACCTCCATGCTGGTGACTATGATAATGTGCGGTTTCCTTCTGAATGTATCGAGGGGCTCTGACAGAGGAGATTACTATGAGTAGTATTGATATTTATACGGGTTATTTCCCGGTTAAACATAAGAACAGGACAGTAAACAAAAAAATCCTCCTTTTTGTTTTTCTCTTCATCCTTGGTCTTGCGTCCATGGAAGCTGCCTTCATGTTGTTTATCTCACCGAACCTTAAGATCCAGAGGGTTCTGGTGGAAGCTCCAGCTTCTGTGGCGCTTTCTTCTTCCGAGATCCTTGAGCAGGCCGGAATAACCGATGGTGACAGCTATTTCTCCATCGATGCTGCCGAGGTTGAGAGACGCCTTCTGGAGAACAACCTGATTCAGGGTGCAACTGTGGAGAAACATTTTCCATCGCTTATAAAAATAACTGTGGAGGGACGGGAGCCTTTTGCCCTTGCCTTCATGGAGGTGGAGGGACGTACTGTTCCTGTGACACTGGACAGGGAAGGGGTTATATTCGAGATCGGCGAGGGGGTAACCGACTATGAGCTTCCTGTCATTTCGGGTCTTACATTCCAGAATTTGAGACTGGGAACACAGCTGCCCAGCATGTTCATCCCATATCTTTCCAGGCTTTCTGCAGTAAAGCAGTCTTCTTTCACCCTTTTCGAGAAAATTTCAGAGATTAAATTTGTGGAGAAGACAGAGGGGACTTTTGATGTGGTTATCTATCCTGCTGACAGCAGTATCCGGATACGCACCAGCTCGGATATCAGCGACAGGATGCTCCAGCAGATGTTCACTGTCCTGGATGTGATGGAAGAAAACGGAATTGATAAGCAGACCGATGAGCTTGATTTCAGAGGTGGCAAGATAGTGTATAAGGTCAAGGAGGGCTGATGATGGATTCTAAAGACATAGTAGTAGGGCTTGATATCGGTACAGTAAATGTTACTGCTGTAATAGGAGAATGCGATACCGACCGCAATGGAGAGCCTGTCCTTAAGGTTGTGGGTGTAGGAAATGCCCCGTCCGACGGAATCCGTAACGGCGTGATAATCAACAAGGAGTCTGCAAGCGCATCTATTGTCCAGGCTGTAGAAGATGCAGTGAATATGTCTGGCAGGGATGTGGAAGATGTAGTCTGCGGCATAAGCGGAGAGCATGTGAAAGGGCTCAATTCCTTTGGAGTGGTCAGCAAAAGAAAAGGCGAGAAACCAGAGATCACAGAGCAGAACATGCAGGCGGCCATGCACTCAGCCGGTGGTATCGCAGAGGTTCCTGACCGGGCGACATTCTTTGTCATGCCTATCGAATATAAGGTTAACAATCAGGGCGGCATAAAGAATCCCCTTAACATGTTCGGAAACAGGCTTGAGGTAAAGGCTCATATAATTACAGCCTCAACATCGGCCATGAAAAATCTTAAGAACTGTATCGAGCGTTCTGAATATGGCATACAGAGCATGGTTCCGATAACACTTGCAGACTGCAAGTCGGTGCTGATCCCGGAGGAGGAAAAGACCGGGGTAATGGTAATAGATATCGGCGGCGGTACAACCGAGGTTGGAATTCAGATGAACGGTGCCACCTACTTTACAGGTGTTGTTCCTATAGGCGGCCGTTATGTGACAAACGATATTGCGGCTGTGCTCAAGCTTTCCGGCGAAATAGCAGAGAAAATAAAGGTTAACCGGGGTGCCTGCCACGAATCGCTGGTGGATCCAAAAGATACTATTGAAATACCTTTGATATCTGGCACATTCGGCGACAGAAGCATCTCCCGCCTTAAGGTATGCGAGATTGCCAAGGCCAGGATGTGGGAGATTTTCTCCAAAGTTAAACGGGCAGTAGAAGATGCAAACGCTATGCAGTATGTGAACAGCGGCATAGTCCTTACAGGAGGCGGTGCTCTGCTTCCAGGAGTAAGCGAGGTTGCTGAGGAAGTGTTCAAGATTCCTGTTAGGATAGGAAATCCTATCGGTTTTACTGTGGATATAGAGAAAGATGGAAAGAAGATTGATGGCGAAATTTATAAAAATCCAAAATATTCTGGAGCCATCGGCCTTGCCCAAGTGGGGCTTGATATGAGAGTCCGGGCTCAGATGGCAAGGAGAAAGCCTGATATAGGCATGGGTTCCCGCGATGATATGCCATCGGAAAGCGGCGATGGAGTTCTTAAGAATGTAGGTAAATGGCTTTGGGGAAAGACCAAGAGCTTTATGAAGGATTTTTAGTATATAGGGGGAGGGGAGAATGGAACTGACAATAATTGAGGACAAAGATAAGTTAGGTCCTGTAGAAAGTGCTGTAATCAAGGTTATAGGTGTAGGTGGTGCAGGTTGCAATGCAGTAAACCGTATCATCGAGGATTATAACCGTAAGGATGTCATATTCATTGCGGCCAACACAGATCTTCAGGCTCTTAAGCGGAGCCAGGCCGAGACCCAGCTGCCCCTGGGACGGGAGACCACCCATGGTCTGGGCGCCGGTGGCAATCCAAAGGTAGGCGAGGATGCTGCCAACGAGCAGAAAGATGATATAAAGCAGTTCATAGAAGGTTCCGACATGGTTTTCATCACTGCCGGAATGGGCGGTGGAACCGGAACTGGCGGCGCTCCTGTCATAGCCAAGATAGCCAAGGAGATGGGCAAGCTAACAATAGCTGTTGTAACCACTCCTTTTGACGGCGAAGGTCCGCGGCGTATGGAGAATGCCCTTACAGGAATCGAGAAACTTAGGGAAAATGTAGATGCTCTTATTGTGGTTCCCAACCAGAGGCTTCTGGAGCTTGCCCAGGTGGAGAAGACAGTCTCTATGATGGAAGGCTTCAAGATTGCCGACGGCGTCCTCCGGGATGCAATACTGGGTATTGCAAACCTTATAACTATCCCTGGCGAGATCAACCTTGACTTTGCCGATATAAACACAATCATGCGGGGCAAGGGTGAGGCCTTCATAGGAATCGGCGAGGGCAAGGGAGAGAACATGGCTGTGGATGCCATTACCAATGCCCTCTGCAACAAGATCCAGGAGAATACCGATATCACAGGTGCTACAGGAATAATCATCAATATCACCAGCGGTCCAGACTTCTCCATTTCCGACCTTGAGAAAATCCTTAACCTTGTACGTTCCAATGCAGACGAGAATGTGAACCTTATATACGGCCAGAGGGTCGACGAGACAATGAAGGAAAGGGTTTCCATAACTATTATTGCCACAGGTTTCCCACCGAATCAGAAGGGTTTGGAATCCCATCATCCAAGGCCGAAGGTTGACAAGCCTAATGTAGTGAGCGCCAAGGAATGGACCGACATGCAGAAAGGCGGCATGAGCAGTGGGACAGCCCCCAGAACAGGCAGCACTGTCCGGAACGAGGGCAATGCGGAATGGGGCGATATCGAGCAGCCGGCTATTTACCGGCTCCGGGGCAAGGTACCAGGAATAAGGACAGAAGAGTAATGGATTTAAAGCATCTGGCAGACAGCTATGTGGACTACATAATCAGCGAGCTCAACCTTTCAAATGCAACAGTGCAGATCTACAGCCGGGAGATTGGAATGTTCATCTCCTACCTGGGAGACCAGAAGATTGCTCCTGCTTCCATATCCACATCTGACATAGAGAATTATATTGCAAGCCGTACCAAGGAAGGGCATCTTACATCGCGCACAGTGTCGCGTATCATGAGCAGCCTCCGTTCCTTCTTCAAATTCCTGCAGCTGGAGGATATCCGCAGGGACAATCCTGTTGCAGTTCTTGATATGCCTAAGAGCAGCCATACTCTGCCCAAGGTGTTCAGCAATGCCGAGGTGGATTCCTTCTTCGACAGCATAGCTTTGGGAAAACCGGCGGGAATAAGGGACAGGGCCCTGTTCGAGGTGATCTACTCCTGCGGTCTCAGAATCTCGGAGGTATCGGACTTAAAGTGTTCCGACATCTATCCGGAGGAAGGTGTTGTGCGGGTGTTCGGAAAAGGAAGCAAAGAGCGCATTGTTCCATTGGGAGAAGTCTCTTTGTTCTGGATAAGAAAATATATGGAGGAGGGAAGGAAAAACCTTCTTAAGGAGAAGCAGTCGGAATATCTGTTCATCAATTGTTTCGGACATAAGATAGGCCGCAAGGGAATCTGGAAGAAGTTCAAGGAGATATCAAGACACGCAGATATCGAAGGAAAGGTGCATACCCTGCGCCACTCCTTTGCCACCCACATGCTCAGGAACGGGGCAGACCTCCGTTCTGTACAGGAGATGCTGGGACATGCCGATATTTCCACAACCCAGATTTATACCCATCTGGACCGCAGCGATCTGCGCATGATCTATGACCGGAGTCATCCGGCAGTCTGAGGGATAATGAGGAAAGATATGGATAATAAAGATTATCTTGCATTTGTTTTTAAACATCTTAAAGGCCTTGAGATGGGAGACAAGATTTCTTTGCTTACTCTTTTGGAAGAAAGAGTCGGCAAGGAAGTATCCATATCTGGAGTCAAAAAATGTATTTCGGGACTGTTTACCAAAAACTTAAAGGCCCTTGATGCCGCATTCAAGGCGGCAGACCGGGAGATAAAGGCAGTGGAGAAAAGCAGCGTAAAATTTATCTCCATATTCAGTCCCCTCTATCCGCCCCTGCTGAAAGAGATATTTGATCCTCCGTTTATTCTCTTTTACAGGGGTCTTCTTCCTGCTTCCTATGAAAGGACAGTGGGAGTTGTGGGAACACGGTACCCCAGCGGAGCAGCCCTTTCTGCTGCCTTTGACATGGGCTTCGGTTTCGGTGTTAACGGTGTGCGTGTTGTATCTGGGCTGGCTCTGGGTATAGACCGCCATTCCCATATAGGCAACATGGCCGCAGAGATGCCTGCCATAGCAGTGCTTGGCAATGGCATTGATCAGGTTTATCCGTATGCAAACCGGAAGCTGGCATACCAGATGCTGGAGGACGGCGGTGTTATTTTCAGCGAGTTCGGCCCTGGAATTCCTCCGTCCAAATTCACATTCCCTAAGCGGAACCGGATAATAAGCGGCCTTTCATCGGCAGTGGTGGTAGTGCAGGCTCCTAAACGTTCCGGAGCCCTTATAACTGCCGACTATGCAGCCGAACAGGGGCGTGAGGTGTATGTGCATGAGACAGGGCTTCCTTTCCCGCAGGGAACCGGAGGGCTTGCGCTGGTGGAACAGGGTGCCAAGAGTGTCACCGGCCCGGTGGATGTGATGATGGATATGGGATGGGAAGTTGAATTCCCTGTGTATAAGACAGACAGCCTCAAGGAGGCGGAGCAGCATCAGCTTCTCTCCTGGGAACTGGATGACAAGGCGGTTAATAACTGTGGAATATATTATTTCAAAAGATAGAAGGAGCGGAAGATGACAAAGAAATCAACATTGCTTATAGTAGAGTCTCCTGCAAAGGCAAAAACAATCGAGCATTATTTAGGGAAAGGATATTCTGTGGAAGCATCGGTAGGGCACCTTATAGACCTGCCGAAATCCAGGATAGCAATAGATGTGGATAACAATTTCGAGCCTGAATATATAACGGTTCGCGGCAAGGCTTCCATCCTAAAGGAACTTGAGAAGAAAGCTGCAAAGGCAGACGAAGTGCTGCTTGCTTCTGATAATGACCGGGAGGGAGAGGCTATCTCCTACCACCTTAAGTGTGCTCTTGAGGCAAAGAAGATTCCTGCAAAAATCGAAAGAATTATTTTTAACGAGATAACTCCAGGTGCAATCAAGGCCGCAGTTAATGCACCGCGGGACATAGATATGGGCAAGGTGAATGCCCAGAAGGCCCGCCGTGTGCTGGACCGTATTGTAGGCTACAACCTTTCTCCTATCCTGTGGAAGAAGGTTAAGAACGGCCTTTCTGCAGGGCGTGTGCAGTCGGTTGCACTCAGGCTTATCTGCGACCGCGAGGCCGAGGTTCTGGCCTTTACTCCAGAGGAGTACTGGAGCCTGGATGTGGAGCTCAAGAAAGGAAAGGGAAGCTTCCTGGCCCAGCTGGTTCCACAGTCCGAAGAGAAAATATCATTCCATTCCAAGGCCGAAGTAGATGCATTTATGGCAGATCTTGCCGGCAAGAAGTATGTTGTGACAGATGTAAAGACTGTGGATAAAATCCTCAATCCAAGAGCCCCGTATACCACATCAAAGCTTCAGCAGGATGCAGCTATAAGGCTTGGATTCACCTCCAAGAAGACAATGCAGCTGGCACAGCAGCTGTACGAAGGTATCAGCCTTGGTAGCAACCGGGTCGGCCTTATCACCTACATGAGAACCGACTCCACCCGTATCTCCAACCAGGCTCTGGCAGATGTGCGGGATTACATAGGCAAGAATTTCCCCAAGGAACTGCCTGATCACTTCAACAACTACAGCATGGGAAAAAGGGCCCAGGATGCGCACGAGGCAATCCGTCCTACCTATGTGAAGTATACACCGGATTCTGTAAAGCAGTATCTGACATCAGACCAGCTTAAGCTCTACACCATAATCTGGGAGCGGTTTGTCTCCTCGCAGATGAAGGACAGCGTACTGGCAGTGACCACAGTGGATATCAACTGCAATGGAAAGCCTTTCAGAACTATTGCCTCTGTTGTAAAGGAGAAAGGTTTCCAGGCTGCTCTCAAGCTTCTGGCAATCAAGGAAAAAGCAGTCCATCTGCCTGCTCTTGCCGCAGGTGATGAGCTTGAGTACTGCAAATATGATACAGAGCAGCACTTTACCCAGGGTCCTTCCAGATACACCGATGCCAGCATTGTAAAGATTCTGGAGGAGAAGGGAATAGGCCGCCCATCCACCTATGCACCTATTATCACACTTCTTATAGAGCGCTATTATGTGGCCCGCAAGAACAAGCAGCTTATTCCGACACAGCTTGGAAAGATGGTAAATAAAATCCTCATAGATTCCTTCAGCAATATTCTGGATGTGAATTTCACTGCCCAGATGGAGCAGAAACTTGATGATGTTGAGGAGTCCAAGGATAACTGGAGCCAGATGATAGGCGAATTCTATAAGCCGTTCAAAGCCCAGGTGGACAACGTTATGACAACCCTTGAGTCAAAGCGTGGAAGCATGGATGAGCTTACCGAGTACAAGTGCGACAAGTGCGGCCGTCCTATGGTGAAAAAGCTTGGCCGGTTCGGACACTTCCTTGCCTGTTCTGGTTTCCCAGAGTGCAAGAACACCCAGTCTATCCCATTCTGCAAATGTCCGGTTCCAGGCTGCGACGGCCATATTGTGGCAAGGAAAAAGCATGGAGGAAAGGGGCGTGAATTCTACGGATGCACCAACTATCCTAAGTGCGAATTCATAAGTGCATACAAGCCTACCAATAAGATGTGTCCCGACTGCGGATACTTCATGGTGGAGCGGTACGAGAAGTCCAGGGGCAGTTTCTACTCCTGCAGCAACACAGAATGTAAAAACCATGTGAAGGAAGAGTGATTGGAACAGTATATCTCCTATCTTGAGAACATCAGGCATCTCTCTCCAGCTACTGTAAAAGCATACAGCAGCGACATAGCGGAGTTCATCTCCTTCATGGAGGAGTCGGGCCTCTCTGTCTCAAATCCGGATAGAAACAGCGGCAGGAGATACGTGGCACATCTTTCTAAAAAAGGGTTTGATGCCCGGAGCATTAACCGGAAGATTTCGGCACTCCGGAAATTCTATGACTATAAAATCAGGGAGAAGGAGACAGAGTTCAATCCATTCGATTATGTAAAGTCACAGCGGGTGGACAAGAAGCTTCCTCTCTATATGACTACTGGCGAGCTTGAGCAGGTTGATGAACTGGCGGTGGAGAAGGAGTCTTCCCACCCGATGCTGGGTGCGCGGGACGAGGCTCTCTTCAGCTTTCTCTATGCATCGGGATGCCGTATTTCCGAGGCTCTCTCGATAAAAGTGAGAGACCTTGATTTTGCATCGGGCCAGGTGCTTATAACAGGAAAAGGGAACAAGCAGCGCTTTGTATTCTTCGGAAAGAAAACTGCAGAAATACTGCAGGCTTATCTTTCCTTGCGGCAGCAGGTGGTGACAAAAGAGGGGACTGATACCGATGCCCTTTTCATAGACTACAAGGGGAATCCGCTTACAGCCCGCGGTGCCACCTGGATATTGAGACAGTACAAGATGAATGCACATATCGACAAGAATGTGACATTGCATACATTCCGGCACACCTTTGCCACCCATATTCTGGAAAGCGGTGCCGACATCCGGGCCGTGCAGGAGCTTTTAGGCCATGCAGGGCTTTCCACCACCCAGATCTACACCCATGTGGGAATAGGGCGTCTTAAGGACATCCACAGATCTACACATCCTCATGGAAGGCTGGGGCAGAAAGGAGGAGAAAATGGAATTTAGAGGAACAACAATCCTTGCAGTCAAAAAGGATGGCAGGGTTGCAATGGCCGGCGACGGCCAGGTTACACTGGATAAGACTGTAATGAAAGGACACGCACGGAAGGTGCGGAAAATATACGACGGCAAGATTCTGGTCGGCTTTGCAGGGGCCACAGCCGATGCATTCACTCTGTTCGAGAAGTTCGAGGGCAAGCTCAAGGAGTTCGGCGGCGACATGACCCGGGCCGCAGTGGAGCTGGCCAAGGAGTGGAGGACCGACAGAGCCCTCCGCCGCCTGGAGGCGATGCTTCTGGCTGCCGATGCAAACAAGATTCTCCTTATCTCGGGCACAGGAGATGTAGTGGAGCCCGACGAGGAGGCCCTTGCCATAGGATCTGGCGGCAACTACGCCTATGCGGCAGCCCTGGCCTTCATGCGCTCAAGCTCTGCCATGAGTGCAGCCGAGATTGCAAAATCATCCCTTGAGATCGCATCACAGATCTGCATCTATACAAACAGCAATATTATTGTGGAGGAACTCTGATGCTTGATTTTGATAAGCTTACTCCAAAGCAGATAGTAGAAGAACTTGATAAATATATAATCGGCCAGGACAAGGCAAAGCGCACTGTGGCCATGGCACTGCGGAACCGGGTGCGGCGGAAGATGCTGCCCGAGGCTCTGCGGGAAGAGGTAATTCCAAAGAACATAATCATGATCGGTTCCACAGGTGTGGGAAAGACCGAGATTGCCCGTCGCCTCTCAAAGCTCTCTGGGGCTCCATTTGTAAAAGTAGAGGCAACTAAGTATACCGAAGTTGGATATGTGGGCCGTGATGTGGAATCTATTATCCGCGATCTTATGTCTGTAGCTGTGAACATGGTTAAGACCGAGATGCGGAGCACTGTAATGGAGGATGCGAAGGTAAGGGTTGAGGAACAGCTTCTTGATCTTCTCCTTCCTGGAACAGGGCATCAGGCGCAGCCTAAGAAGGAGGGCGAGACTGTACAGTTCCTTCCGCCGGAGGAGCCGCCGATCCGCGAGAAATTTCGTAACAAGCTTAAAAATGGGGAGCTTGAGGAGCATCAGATAGAGATAGACGTGACCAAATCAGGTTTCCAGCCCATGGAGATCTTTGCTGGCACAGGCCTTGAGGATATGGGCATCAACTTCGGAAGCATAACCGGAGTAATGGGCGGCAAGAAGAAAAAACGGCGCACCACAGTAAAGCATGCCCGCGAGATTCTGCTTGAGGAAGAGATCGACAAGCTGATCGACAGCGACAAGGTTGCAGAGATTGCAAAGACACGGACCCAGGAGATGGGCATTGTATTCATAGACGAGATCGACAAGGTGGCAGGACGGCAGAACACCAGCGGTGCAGATGTATCCAGAGAAGGGGTTCAGCGGGATATCCTGCCTATAGTTGAAGGGTGCAAGGTGAACACCAAATATGGAATGGTGGACACAACCCACATCCTTTTCATAGCTGCAGGTGCATTCCACATGAGCAAGCCTTCGGACCTTATCCCTGAGCTTCAGGGACGGTTCCCGCTGCGGGTGGAGCTTGAGCCTCTGCAGGCCGCAGAGTTCGAGAAGATTCTGACACAGCCGCAGAACGCACTTATCAAGCAGTACAAGGCTCTTATGGAGACCGAGGATGTCAAGCTTGAGTTCACCGACGAGGCAGTGAAACGGATAGCTTACATAGCACAGGAGCTCAATGCAGGCTCCGAGAACATCGGGGCAAGACGGCTGCATACAATCATGGAGCTGCTTCTGGAGGAGGTCTCCTTCGCGGCACCGGAGCTCAAGGGACAGACTATTACAGTAACGCCGCAGTATGTGGACGACAGACTGAACGGCGTATTAGGAGATCAGGATCTGGCAAGATACATCCTATAAGGATTTGCCAAAGTTCTTTTAAATCGGGGAGGGGTTATGAAAGGACAGATAAAGGAGTTTTTCAAAGGTATAGGACAATTCTGGAAAAAGCTTAGGCAGGCACAGAAAATCTCAATAATTTTAATATTGGCAATTGCCTTTGCCCTTATTGTCTTCATAAGCTCGGCGGGCTCCACATCTTTCATGACTCCGCTGTTCACAGCAAAAATTGCAGATGCGACTCTGCTCAACACCATATCGCTCCGCCTTGATCAGGAGGGGGTTTCCCATAAGATTTCAGACGGTATGATCTATCTCCAGAGCAAGGGCGATGCCCAGAAGATGATTGCCCTGCTTGTCAGGGAGGATCTGGTTCCAAAGAATGCCTCTCCGTGGGATGTGTTCAAGATGGACAGGTGGACCACCACCGACTTTGAGCGCAACGTGAACCTGCGGCGGGCAATCAGCTTAAGCCTTGAGCAGCATATCGAGGCTCTTTCCGATGTAGACAGGGCCAGAATAACCTTGGTTATGCCGGAAAAATCCCTTTTCACCGAAGACCAGAAGGATGTCTCTGCTTCCATTATCATCACCCCTCATCCAGGCTCTGACATTGTGTCAAACCCTAAGAAGATCCAGGGAATAATCAAACTGGTCAAGTTTGCGGTAGAAGGGCTTGAGGACAAGAATATAACTATCAGCGACACAGCTGGAAATCTCCTCTCAGACTTCGCAGGAATGGAAACCTCCCCATCCATCCCGGCAGTAAAGCCTGTTACACAGGTTCCAGCAGAACAGGATATCTTTGACAGGCTTCCGATAAGCCGCAACATCGCATACGCGGCCGCTGTCTCTCTGGCAGTGGTGCTGCTTGCCGTAATCCTTATCCTGATTTTCGGAAAGAAGAAGAAAGAGGCTATACTGGAAGATGCGCGCAACATGGCATCCCAGAACCCGGAAGAGGTTGCCCGCCTTGTAAAAACCTGGCTGTCGGAGGACTGATATGCCAAGACTGAAGAAAGCTGCAGCCATAAAGAAGCTTTCAGGCAAAGAAAAAGCCGCCATATTCCTCCTGGCGCTCGGGTGCGAGCCATCTGCTCAGGTCTTTGGACATCTTAATGCCCAGGATGTGGAGATACTCTCATATCAGATAGCCTCTACCGAGAAAGTGGATTCCAATACTCTCTCCCAGGTGCTCTTTGAGTTCAGAGAACTGGCCACAGCCAGGAACTACATTGCCACAGGCGGCGTAGACTATGCCAAGAAACTCCTCTCCAAAGCCTTCGGCGAGAAGCGGGCCGAGGAGATCATCCAGAAGATATCGGTATTCCTTCACAAGAAGCCGTTTGAATTTGTTAAGCGTGTCCAGAGCGACCGCCTTGTATCGTTCCTCAAGTTTGAGCAGCCCCAGACTATTGCCCTGGTTCTTGCATACCTTGAGCCGGAGACTGCGTCCAGGATCCTTTCGGCACTGCCCAGAAGCATCCAGTCCGATGTGGCACGTCGCATTGCAGTCATGGACAGAACATCGCCCGAGATGCTGCGCAATGTGGAGAAAGTGCTTGAGAAGAAGCTGGCTCTCTTTGACCTTTCCGGCTACAAGGAGGCTGGCGGTATAGAGAGCATGATGAATATCCTGAACCGGATGGACAAGAAGACAGGTGCCGACATCCTTTCCGATATCCGCCGGAGCAATACAAAACTCTCAGAGGCGCTGACCTCTCAGATCCTTGTGTTTGATGATTTAGTCAAGATAGATGATGAGATTCTTTGCTCTGCCCTTGCAGGTGTCTCATCCGATGACATAGCCAAGGCATTAAGGACAGCAAGCTACGAGGCGCGGGAAAAAGTGTTGGCAAACCTTGATCCTGAACGTTCCCAGATTCTATCCCAGCCCGATTCCAAGCCTATCAGGCTCAAGGAGATAGAGGAATCCCAGCGCCAGATACTGGCTGCCATCAGAAAAGCAGGAGGCCCTAAATGACAGATGTATTCAAAGCCATAGATGTGGAAGAGCTGGAAAGAGCTTCCCATATAGATGTCCAGGCAGAAAGCAGAAACCTTATGGCGCAGCTGGAGAAAGCCAGCACCGATGCAGCACGTATCCGTCAGGAGGCAAAGTCCGAGGCCGAGAGGATCAGGAGCCAGGCCTACGAAGAGGCAAAGAAAGAGGGCTTTGCAAAAGGGGAGAAGGAAGGGTTCGAGAAAGGGCTTGACCAGGTGAACAAGCTTATAAGCCAGCTCGAGGTCATAACCCGAGATGTCGATGAATGCAAGAGGAATATCCTTGAGAATGCCAAGCACGATATTGTGGATCTGGCAGTTGAGATAGCGGGAAAAGTGGTGAAAGCATCATGTGCAAAGCAGCGTGATGTTGCATTTCGCAATGCCGAGTATGCCCTTGGGCTTCTAAAGGAGAAGAGCCCTGTGGTGCTCCGGGTCAACCTGGCCGATGTGGATGTGATCAGGGAATACCGTTCCCTTCTTTTAAATATGTTCGACAAGGTGGAATCTATAAAGATAGCCGAAGACCATTCGGTGGAGCAGGGTGGATGTGTGGTGGAGAGCACCGCAGGGGGCGTAGATGCCCGGATTTCCACCCAGCTTTCCTCTATCAGGAGCAGCCTGCATGAAGAGTGATCTTGAGCGGTTTGTCCGGATAATAGATAGTTCACAGCCCTGCCGTTACACAGGCATGGTGACCAAAGTGACAGGCTTTATGATAGAGAGCATAGGGCCCCAGGCCATGGTAGGAGAGCTGTGCAAGATATATGTGCCGGGAAAAGAGGACCCGGTGCTGGCCGAGGTTGTGGCAATAGACGGCTCCAAGGTGCGCCTCATAACCTATGATATCGCTGTAGGAATCCAGATGGGATGCCAGGTGGTGGCCACAGGACGCACCCTCGGGATACCAATGTCCAACACACTGTTGGGACGCGTGATAGACAGCATGGGAAATCCATTGGACGGCAAGGGGCCGATAGGCTTCGGAAAGAAGAAGTCTGTATTCGGCACCCCGCCTGATATCCTTAACCGCCAGATGGTGCAGGAGAGCGTGGAGACCGGAGTCCGCTCCATAGATTCCCTCCTTACAGTAGGGCTTGGCCAGCGGCTTGGAATATTCTCTCCCGCAGGTACAGGTAAGACCACACTTTTAGGAATGATAGCCCGGAACACCCAGGCCGATATAAATGTCATAGCACTTGTAGGCGAGCGTGGCCGCGAGGTGGGGGAGTTCATAAGGAACGACCTTGGCGAGGAGAAGCTGGCCAAGTCAGTTGTGGTTGTATCAACCTCTGACACCTCCCCGGTTTGCCGTGT
The DNA here is from genome assembly GCA_017649605.1 of Spirochaetia bacterium. Lineage (GTDB taxonomy): Bacteria > Spirochaetota > Spirochaetia > CADAEX01 > CADAEX01 > CADAEX01. Next base: position 174 of record JAGCGL010000049.1, on the reverse strand, counting down.
CCGCGGGGCTTATCCTGCTGTAACTGTGGCAGAGCATTTCAGGGACCAGGGAAAAAATGTCATGCTTTTCTTCGATTCCCTTTCCCGTATTGCCAGGGCTCAGAGCGAGATAGGTCTCTCTATCGGAGAGGTTCCTGCGACCAGAGGCTATCCACCATCGGTATTCACCGAGAT